>NZ_ADGX01000189.1 GCF_000177675.1 Parafrankia sp. EUN1f | reverse complement strand
TTTACGATCGGCCGTTCCGACCGTCGGACAGTGGTCTTACTTCGCAAATCAGTCGGAGTCGCGCCCAAACGGGCGGGACTTTCGTCACAAAGTGGCGAATCTGCGCCGGAGTGGAGTGACCAGCCCCGGAATTCTTCTGTGCCGGGCGAAATCCCGGCGCGTGATCGGGCGGCCCACCTCGGTCCGCGCGGCGTGGCTCACACCTTTTCCGTGCAGCCCGCGCCGCCAGCCGTGAGAACTGGCTGGGTACCTCCACTTCTGGTGCTTCGACCCAGACGGTGTTCGACGGGCCGGAGGTCTGGCCGTTGTTGTAGAAGCCGTCCGCGTCGGAGTAGTACGCGTCGTTCCACGGCGACGACGCGATCCGGTACCACCAGTCGTTCCCGTTCGGGGTGACGTAGCCACGCACCCGGCAGGTCACCTGCACAGTCTGGTGGTACCCGATGTCCGGGCCGCGCGTCCCGCCGGCGGTCTGGTAGTTCGTCCATGTGTGCCCGCCGTGGTTGGACGTCTCCGAGTAGGTGGACGGCGCCGGCGGCACCGTCGTCGGCGCCACCGTCGTCGGCGCCACCGTTGTCGGCGCCACGGTTGTCGGCGCCACGGTTGTCGGCGCCACGGTTGTCGGCGCCACGGTTGTCGGCGCCACGGTTGTCGGCGCCACGGTTGTCGGCGCTGGTGACGGGCTTGGCGACAGCGACGGGCTCGGCGACGGCGGAGGAGGAGTCGTCCGCGACGGCGGAGTCGGGGTCGGGGTCGGAGCGGGCGGCGGAGTCGTCCGCACCGGGGCGGTCGTCGACCGCGTGGTCGTCGGGGACGTCGACGACCCGCCGGGCGCTGTCGGGCGGGTCGACGACGGCTGCTGCCGCGTTCCGGTCGGCAGCTGCGCGGGCGGCGACGACGGGAGGGCGGCCGTCCGCGGCCGCACTGTGATGGAGACCTGCTCCGTGGCAGTACCGCCGCCGACAAGCTGCGCGCTGACGCTGACGGTGTAGGTCCCGGCCGCGGCCCATGAATGGGTAACGTCGAGACCCATCCCGTTCGCGCCGTCGCCGTAGTACCAGCTGGCACTCGCCACCGGTGCTGTGTCACCCAGTGGGACGACCCGCAGGGTCACCGCACTGTCAGTCGTGACCTGCTGGGCGGTCACGCGGATCTCTACACCGGACCGTGCGGGCGGCCGCGCCGAGGTCCGCGGCGCAGAGGTCGGCGAGTTGCTGACCTGCGGCACTGTGCGCGGCTGCGGCTCGGAAGCCTGTGTCGAAGGGGACGAGGACGGCATCACCGGGACGACCGGCCTCGACTCGGCGGTACGCGTCGGCTGAGGCGTCCGCGCCGGGGCGGAGTTCTGCGCCGGCTGTGACGGCTGCGCCGGAGGGGATGTCTGCGCCGGGGGCGGCGTCTGCGCCGGGGGCGGCGTCTGCGCCGGGCCGGACGGCGTGTTCGCGGCGACGCCGGCTGCGCCCCGGTCGAACTCGTGCGCCTCGGAAGGCGTGCCATCCGCCCGGATGACGCCAGCGATGTCACGATTGCGGTCGTTGTAGAACATCAACGTGCCCTGCGCGACCAGCTCGAGCGCGGCACTCGGCCCGTGCACCACTTCCGAGCGGGCCAGAACCCGCGGGCGGGCCGGGTCCGTCGTGTCCACGACGATGATCGCACCGGTGCTCAGATCGGGGATGAACACACGCCCCGCCGCATCCTTCGGCTGCCCGAGCGTGTGACCTTCGGGTGCGATCGGCAGTGCCGCCGTGGCGCAACCGCCCTCCGCGACGTCACTGACCACCAGCACTCCCCGCTGGCTGTTCACCAGGTACAGCGCCGTCCCCCGGCTGGCGCCGATGACCTCGATCGTCCGCAGGTCGGACAGCGGCTCGACGCATGCGTGCTCGTCGCCGAGGCCGTCCGCCCCGATCGTTCGCACGGTGCCGGCGGCGAAGTCGACGAGGTAGGGCTTGCCTGCCACCGTCACCAGCTGCACCAGCGCCGGATTGCTGACCACGTTCCGCCAGACGCGGGTGCCGGCGGCGTCGATTCTGACGAGCCCGCCGGTGCCGTCGACGGCCCAGAGCCGTGCCTCGCCGTCGGCACCCGCCGAAGTGTCGCTGATCGTGGCCCCTTCAGCCATGCCAGCGGGGGCCGCCAGCGAGTAGGTCCGCACGGTCCGCAGCGTCTTCGGGTCGGCGATGCTGACCACGCCGGTCAGCCGGTCCCGGACGAAGACCACACTGGGCGTGGCCCGGATCTCCAGCCGCGGCTGCCCGTCGGCGAGCTGCCCGACATCCGCGTTTCTGGTTCCAGCGTCGACGAACGACACCGGAGCGCCCAGGTCGAACGTCGCACCGTCGATGCGCTGGACGGCACCGTCCTTCAGAACGGCGAACGCGTCCGGCCCCGACTGGGCGACCGCCAACGGCTCTCCCAGGAGAGACACTCGACGGATCACCGCTGCCGACGCCCCGTCCACCAGCACTCCGGCCCAGGCGGGGGCGGAAGGCAGCCAGGCCGAGCTGTCGTCCAGGTTCGCGGCCCGGGCCGGGGGTGTCCCCGGCGAACGCCATACGGCGATGGTCACCGCGGACGCGACCAGCAGGACGCCCAGCGACGCGCGGAGCAGCCACAGCCGCCGCGGCCCCGTCTCCCTGCCAGCCATCTCACTCACCTGGGCTCGTCGAACGAATGGTTTCCTGCCGGAAGGCCGACCGCCGCGGCCACCTGACCACAGGAACGGCCGTACCCGTCATCCGTCAGGCGGGTGGCGCCCCACGCGGCTGATTATCGCCGGACGTACACGGCCGAGAGCAATGGTCCCCGACGAAGTACCCCGGATCGACGACCGGACAGGGCATCCGGCTCCCGCAGCCGCTGGTCAGGCCTCGGGCCGGATTTCGTTGTCGGGGAGACGACAGGAGAATTCACCGCGCAGCATCCGCCGGGCACGCCAGAGCAGTCGATGACGGCGCAGCACCGGGATGTGCTCGTCCTGCCGATCGCAGCAGGTGTCGAAGCCTCCGTGGCACGGGCATTCGATGTCGTCACCCGCCGCGCAGTAGTACAGGTCAGGGCATCCGCAGTCGAGGACAACACGTGTCCACGCGCGTCTCACCGCACGTGACTGCTGACGCGCCGGGCTCCGGCCGATGTCCCTCACAACCGCATAGCGCGACCACCGGAGCGGATTCATTTCATGGTCTGCCGGAGTGCGGTCTCATAGGCGAGCAGGTTGAAGCGGAACGGGCCGAGACCATCGAGATTCCAGCGGTGATGGCTGTTCCGGAAGTCGCGCCAGATGACGGCGTCGTCGGCGATGTCGACCCGCGCCGTCAACGGCCAGCAGCCGGCGTCGCCGCAGATGCAGCCCAGCAGGACGGTGTCACCGTCTCCGAACCAGGTCACCGAACGCTCGCCGAGGAAGTGCCGGCTGGGCCAGCGGACACCCGGGTCACGGAGGCCGGCGTAGCTGCCGGCGGAGTCGGGATCGCCCTCGGCATACGGCAGCTCGACGGCGCGTACAAGTTCCCGGAGGTCGACACCGTTCACGTAGGGCCGGACTGCCAGTGTCTCGCCTATCGGAAAACGCTCGGTCTCCAGTCGGAACTCGACCGTATCCATCGGTAAAAGGTACTACGCAGCTGGACGTGGCACGATCGGTGCGATTCGCGCGGGATGCTCGTGGACTATCGTGAAAGTCATGAACCAGCTCGGCGACCCCGACGAGGCTCTCATCGGACATGACTGACGCAGGCTGTACGGGCCCCCAGGCGACATGTCCGGGCAGGAAGCTGAGGACCTCCCGGTCGCACTCATCGACACCGAGGAATCGCGGCGCACCGTCCCAGCCACACCGCGCCAGGAAGACGAGCAACTCGTGCACGAAGGCGGCGCGCTGCGGCAGGGGGTTGCGCACAGTGTCGCCACTGCGGACGACGCTGTTCACAACCGCCCGGCAGGGGTACATCCACCATGTCGGTTTCGACTCGGCGACGTCCGCGGCCGGGACTGTCCATCACGCGGGCACCGGCAGGTCTCTTTGGCAGGCCAAAAAATCATGGGGATAAAGTCTGGACAATCTTCATTTCAAGATCTTAATGTCTCGAAATGATAGCCCTTGGCCTGGGCGTAAAGTGCTCCTGCGATAGGACTCGAACCTATAACCTGCCGGTTAACAGCCGGCTGCTCTGCCAATTGAGCTACGCAGGACCGTTCTGGGTGCCATCCACGAACCTGGGACCCTTGCAGATCGTACACCAGTCACCCGGCAACCAGCTCCGGGTAGATCGGCGACCTCGCGGTCCAGATCGGCGGTCCAGATCGTGTCTGACGTCCGTCAGCTTACCTGAGGTTCCCCGGGTGCTGCCGGTGGGGTAGTAAACAAGCCTAGTGACATGCCGGAGCGCCAGCGGAGTCGGCCGCGCCCGCCCGGTCCTGCCCCCGGGAGGAACCATGCGCATCAGGCCCAGTGTGGCCATCGCCCTTGGCGTCGGATATGTCCTGGGTGCGCGCGGTGGCCGCGAGCACTACGACGCGATCATGCGCCAGGCTCGCGAGGTGCGAGAGCGTCCCGAGGTCCAGAGTGTGGCCGGCGTGGTGTCCGCGCAGGCCGGGGCTCTGTTCGGCCGGGTGCGCGCGATGCTCGGTGGTTCTTCGGAGGGCGATGTGAACAGCGCCCCGTTCGCCCTCCCCCGCGACGCGCACAGCTCGAACGGGGCGGGGGTGCGAACCCACTGAGCAGCCGGCACACGCATGGCGTGAGTGGTCCGTCCGGCTCGGGGGCGCCGGAGGAACTGCTCACGCTGGTGGACCTGCTCGGCCGGCGGCACGCGCTCGCGGCCTTCTGGTGTCTTCGCGGCGGCTCGTCCTCGTTTCGGGGGCTGGCCGCGCGGGTGGGTGCGGCGGAGTCACAGCTCTCCCAGCGGACCCGTGAGCTGCGCGAAGCGGGCCTGGTGGAGGTCGACGAGGCGGGTGAGTACCGCCTGACCAGCCACGGCCGGCGGCTCCTGGGCGTGTTGGAGCCGCTGGCCGGCTGGGCGCAGGAGTGGACCTCGCTCAGCCCACGCCAGCGGGTGCCGAAGGGCTCAGCCAACCACGCCGCGGACGAGCCCGACCGTCGGTAGGCCCGGGATCAGCCACCGATGAGCGCGCAGGAAGATCCCGAGACGTGGCGGATCCAGGCCCAGCGATATTGACCTGGTGGTCCGTGCCCACACGCCCCACGGCGACCCACCGGCGATCCTGCGCTACCGCACCGCGCCAGCACAATTCGCACCAATGAGCGCAAACGGGGCATAGGGTCGCTTGACGCTCCGCAAGAAGTGAGGATTTCGGTTGCTGCAGCAGCCAGAATCCTCACTTCTTGCTCGGCGACAGCGACAGCGACAGCGACAGCGGTGGCGGTGGCGGTGGCGACAGCTGAAGCGGAAGCCCGAGGCTCGGGCTGCGGCGGGCGCCGGTAGGCCCGGGATCAGTAGGTGCAGTTCGGGGCGGTTGGCGCGGCGGCCTCGGGTGCCGTGGTGGCCACGTCGGCGCCTGCCCCTGCGGCCGCGGGGGCCTGGGTGCCCGAACCTGTGGCCGTGGCGGAACCGGCGTGCGCGGCGGTGGACTGCGCCGCGACCGACGATGCGGTCACCGGGGCGTCCGTGAGGCCGTCGAAGGACGTCCCGAGGATGAGCTGCAGGCCGGTGATGCTGGCATCGCTTTCCAGGCGTGCGCCCGGCACGAGGGCCTGCAGGGCGGTCGCCGCGTCCTGCATGCCGGCGCCGTAGCGGACCCGGGAGGTCACGTAGTTGCTGCTGTCGGTGGTGTTGCCCGAGTTCGTCGCCTGGTAGCCCTTGGCGGTGAGCTCGTCGACGGCGCCCGCGGCGAGGCCGGCGATCGTGGTGCCGTTGAAGACCTGCACGGTCATCGCGGCCGAGCCGGTGCCGGTGGTGGCCACTCCGGTGGAGCCGCCGAGCGGCGCGATGATCTTCTCAAGGTCTGCGGGGTTGTAGAGCTGCACGGACACTCGCTGGCCGCCGATGAGGATCTCGCCTCGCTCGTTGCCGCCCTCGGTCGGGCCCGGTGCGTGCGTCGGCAGGGTCTGCATGGCGATGCCGCCCGAGGCGATGCCCTTCAGCCGGGTGGCGAGCTTGCGAAGGTCCATGATGTCGGTGTTGTCGTCGAGGGTGAGTGCCCCGGTCGCGGTGCTGATCAGCCCTTCCAGCTTGCTGGGGCTCTTCAGCACCCCACCACCGATGACCTTGTGGAAGACCGCTCCCATGAACTGCTGCTGGCGGTGGATGCGGTCGAGGTCGCCGCCGGGCAGTCCGTGGCGCTGCCGGACGAACGCGAGGGCCTGCTCACCGTTGACGTGCACGGTCCCGGGTCCGCCCACGAAGCCGCTCATCGGGTCGTTCGTGTTGCGGCTGGTGCGGCCGTTCTCGGAGACGTACTCCTTGAAGGTCGATGGCAGGACGCACACGTCGACGCCCCCGATGGCGTCGGTGATGGCCTTGAAGCCCTCCAGGTCCATCGACACGTAGTGGTCGATACGCAGGTTGGTGAGCGACTCGACCGTACGGACGAGCAGCGAGGGCCCGCCGTCGGAGATGGCCGAGTTGAACTTGTTCTTGTGTGCGGCGTGAACCTTGCCGGCACTGTCGGTGTACTTGGGGATCTGGACGTAGGTGTCACGCGGGAAGGACAGCATCGTCACGGTCTCGTCCTCGCTGAAGTGCACGAGGATCGTGGTGTCGGAGCGCTGCCCCTCGACGTCGCCGTAGGCTCCGCCGCTGTTCGCCCGGCTGTCGGTGCCGACGACCAGGTAGTTGGTAGCGCCGTCGGTCTGCTCGGGGCGGTCGCTGCCCAGGCTGAGGCTGACCCGGTCGGTGTTGCCGTTGACGTAGGTGTAGAACGCCCAGCCGCTGGCCGTGACGATGAAGACCAGAACCGACAGGAACCCCAGGGTCACCCTGGCGAGCTGTGATGACGCGCTGCGTCGCGGAGTACCACCAGCACGAAGATCGAACGGAGGCGTTCTGGGACGCCACTGCGGATCTCGTGTCGCTCCCGGCAGCCCGCTCAACCCACGGTCTCCCTCCGCCGCCCTGCTCAAACAGCGCTTGGGCCGGAAATTCTAGGCGATGCCCGACACGGCGAGACCACCCGGTGGTCCCGTCGCCCCTGGTCGTCGGTCCGCTTGACGTGCCCGGCGGCATCAGCGCGTATCGGTTCTTGTCAGGGCCACACCTTTCCGTCCCGCAACGTTCACCACGTCGTCGGTCGGCTGTCGACGGACAGTCCGCCATGATTGCCACTCTTTTCCCCGCTGGGGGCAACGACGCTGACGCCGTGCCGGAGCCGCCGCGCAGGTGGCGCGGATGACGCCCGGGGACGCGGTGCACGGTGCGGCACCGAGAATGGGGACACTCCATGACCGCACCTGACCACCGGACGCCTGCCACCGACGCGGGCGAAACTGGTGGGGCGATCGAGGCCGGCTCGCTCGGGTCCGCCGCGATCGGGCGCCGGGCACTGCTGCGCGGTGGCGCCGTCATCGCGACCGCGGGGACCATGGGCCTGGCCGGTGGGCTCGGCTCGCCGGCGGCGTGGGCCGGCCCAGGTTCGGCTTCGGGTTCGGGCAGCACCCCCGGGCAGGTGCTGGGTGGTCGGCCGACCTTCACCTCGGGCATCCAGTCCGGTGAGGTCACCGCCCGCAGCGGTGTGATCTGGGCACGCTCGGACCGGCCGGCGCTGATGACCGTCGAGGTGTCCGGGACGGAGTCGTTCCGCTCGGCGCGCACGGTGGGCGTGACCCGCCTGACCGACGCGACGGACCGCACCGGCATCGTCGCGGTCGACGGCCTGCCCCCGGGCAGCGAGGTGTTCTACCGGGTGAAGCTGACCGCGGCGGACGACCCGCGGCGCGGCGGCGAGACGCTGGTCGGCCGGTTCCGGACCGCTCCGGCGCGCGCCAGCGACGTGTCGCTGGTGTGGACCGGCGACGTCGCGGGGCAGGGCTGGGGCATCAACCCGGACCTCGGCGGCATGAAGATCTTCGAGACGATGCGCCGGACGTCGCCGGACTTCGCGATCTGCTCCGGTGACTTCGTGTACTCCGACGGTGTGCTGGCCGAAACGGTGCCGCTCGCCGACGGGACGGTGTGGCGCAACCTGGTCATCGACGAGAAGCGCAAGGTCGCCGAGACCCTCGCCGAGTACCGCGGCAACTTCCGCTACAACTTCCTGGACGCGAACCTGCGCGCGTTCAACCGCGAGGTGCCGTGGCTGTTCCAGTGGGACGACCACGAGACCACGAACAACTGGTACCCCGGCGAGGTCCTCACCACGGACACCCGCTACACCGAGAAGCGCGCCGACGTGCTCGCCGCCCGCGCCAAGCAGGCGATGTACGAGTACACCCCGATGCTGCAGGGCCGCGGTGACCCGAACGGCCGGATCTACCGGAAGATCTCCTACGGCCCGCTGCTGGACGTCTTCATCCTGGACATGCGCAGCTACAAGAACGCCAACCCGGACGGCCAGAACGACCCCGCGGGCGCGGCGATCCTGGGCGCGACCCAGCGGGACTGGCTCATCGACGGCCTGAAGAAGAGCAAGGCCACCTGGAAGGTCATCGCCAACGACCTGCCGATCGGCCTGCTCGTCTCCGACAGCCCGACCGGCATCGAAGGTGTCGCCCAGGGCGCGGCCGGTGCCCCGCTGGGGCGTGAGGTCGAGATCGCGCAGATCCTCTCGTCGATCCGCCGCAACAAGGTGCGCAACACCGTGTGGCTCACCGCGGACGTCCACTACACGGCGGCGCACCACTACCACCCGGACCGGGCCGCGTTCGGCGACTTCGACCCGTTCTGGGAGTTCGTCGCCGGCCCGGCGAACGCCGGCACGTTCGGGCCGAACACGCTCGACTCGACCTTCGGCCCCGAGCAGGTCTTCGTGAAGGCCCCGCCGGCGGGCCAGTCGAACCTGCCGCCGTCTGCGGGCCTGCAGTTCTTCGGCCGGCTGGCGATCGACGGCCGTTCGCGCGCGTTGACCGCCCAGCTCATCGACGTCGCCGGGAACGTCCTCTGGTCGAAGGGCCTGCAGGCCGGCTGACCTGTGCTGACGTCTCGTCGGCGCGGTCAGCCCGCGCCGACGAGGGTGGGACCGGGCTGGGCGGGCAGCCGCCCGGCCTGGTCCTGCTGACCAGCCTGGTCCCGCTGGTCGGTCTGGTCCCGCTGCTCGAACTGGGTGCGGTACAGCTCGGCGTACCGCCCGCCCGCCGCCAGCAGCTCGGTGTGGTTGCCCCGCTCGACGATCCGGCCGGCCTCGACGACCAGGATCTGGTCGGCGGAGCGGATGGTCGAGAGCCGGTGGGCGATGACCACGGCGGTGCGGCCCGCGAGGGCCTCGGCGAGCGCTGCCTGCACGGCGGCCTCGGAGGTCGAGTCCAGGTGCGCGGTCGCCTCGTCCAGCACCACCACGCGGGGCCGGGCGAGCAGCAGGCGTGCGATGGTGAGCCGCTGGCGTTCCCCACCGGAAAGGCGGTAGCCCCGCTCGCCGACCACCGTGTCGAGCCCGTCGGGAAGCTCCTCGACGAGCTCCGCGAGCCGGGCCCGGCGCAGGACGCCCCAGAGCTCCTCGTCGCCCGCCTCGGGGCGCGCCAGCAGCAGGTTCGCGCGCACCGTGTCGTGGAAGAGATGGTCGTCCTGGGTGACCATGCCGACGGCCTGGCGCACCGAGTCCGCGGTGAGCTCCCGGACGTCGACCCCGGACAACCGCACCGCGCCCGCGCCCACGTCGTACAGACGCGGGATGAGCTGGGCGATCGTCGACTTGCCCGCGCCCGACGATCCGACCAGGGCGATCATCTGGCCGGGTTCCGCCCGCAGCGACACGCCGTGGAGCACCTCGGCGCCGCCGCGCTCGTCGAGGACGGCTACCTCCTCCAACGACGCCAGGGAGACGGCCTCGGCGGTCGGGTAGGCGAAGTCGACCTCGTCGAACTCCACGCTGACCGGCCCGTCGGGCACCGGCCGCGCCTTCGGCGACTCGACGATGAGCGGCGCCAGATCGAGGATCTCGAATACCCGCTCGAAGCTCACCAGCGCGCTCATGATCTCGACACGGGCGTTGGCCAGGGCGGTGAGCGGTGCGTACAGCCGGGTCAGCAGCAGGGCGAGCGCGACAACCGCACCCGGATCCAGGTCGCCCCGCAGCGCGCGGTACCCGCCGAGCCCGTAGACGAGTGCCAGCGCGAGCGCCGACACCAGCGTGAGCGCCGACAGGAACACCCATTGGAGCATCGCGGAACGTACGCCGATGTCGCGCACCCGGCGGGCCCGGCGGGCGAACTGGGCGGATTCCTCCGCGGGCCGCCCATACAGCTTCACGAGGGTGGCGCCGGGGGCGGAGAAGCGTTCCGTCATGCGCGAGCCCATGGCCGCGTTGTGGTTGGCCGCCTCGAGCTCCAGCCCGGCCAGCCGGGAACCCATCCGCCGCGCGGGCAGGACGAACACGGGAAGCAGAATGAGCGCGCACAGGGTGACCTGCCAGGAGAGGCTGACCATCACCACGAGCGTGAGCAGCAGTGACACCAGGTTGCCGACAACGCCGGAAAACGTGTCACTGAATGCCCGTTGAGCACCGATGACGTCGTTGTTCAACCGGCTGACCAGGGCGCCTGTCCTGGTCCGGGTGAAAAACGCGACCGGCATTCGCTGCACGTGGTCGAAGACGGCCGTGCGCAGGTCGAGGATCAGCCCCTCGCCAATGCCCGCGGACAGCCAGCGGTTGAGGATTCCCAGCCCGGCTTCGACCAGCGCGATCGCGGCGATCACCATCGCCAGGACAACGACCACCCGGGGACGCGACCCGTCCACGATCGCGGTGACGACCCGGCCGGCGAGGACCGGTGTGACGACCGCCAGGACAGCCATCGCGACACTCGTCACCAGAAAGCAGCCCAGCCTGCGCCGGTGCGGCGCCGCGAAGCCCGCGATGCGGCGAACGGTGGCGCGGGAGAACGGCCGCCGTTCCCGCCGCGCGTGCATCATCGAGTACATCGAGTGCCAGGCCGTGGACTCCAGGCTCATCGCAACACCACCTTGTCCGCGTCGAGATCCAGCTCTGTCGCAGGCATGGAAGCACGCCGTACCGACAGTTTTCGTGTGCCCACGCGGCCGCCTCGGGCGGCCGATCCCGGCCACGTGCGGCGACAGTAAGACCTCAACCGAGCTTGAGGTCAAACGCTTTTCGGACCGGGACCGGCCAGGACGGACCAGGCGGACCAGGCGGACCCGGATGCGGAGCGGCGGCTCGGGCGCGGGCCGAGGCCGAGCGCGTGCGAGCCCGGACCGCGCGCAGGCGGGACGTCGGGTGCGTGCCGGGCGGAACCGACGATGCCGTCCGCGGCGACCGAAAGGCCTGCGTATTACCTGGCCACCAGCCCGTCAACGGCCTGCTTGCCGACAAATTACGACAGAAAAGATGAAAGCCACAGACGCGGAGAAAAGGCCGGCGTGGCACGGCTGCGAACCACGGCCGAGAAGGCGGTGACGACGAGGGGAAGGCGACTGTCGAAGCGGGCCGCTGTAGTGATTCCGGGCATTGGAAGCCACGGGCGCGACCGTGCCTCATATCGTCGATTCGGACCTGCGGCATCCCTGACCGTGCACCGTGAGACGGAAAATGCTCACTATCGATGTCACCGGGAGAGTGGGGACGAAGACGCACGAGAAGGGCGTCGAAGAAGGTGCGAGCCCGGCGGGGGGAAACACGGCCGGGGCAGGAGTCGACGGTGCGGCCGGTGGCCGCTCCGCCCGTCCGGGGCGGATCGGGTAAGGGACAGCGAGGGAGTGTGCCCGGTCGCCGTTGACCGGACGACGTCCCTCATACCGCGGAAACGACCCGCTCAGGCGATGCGCATCGCTCGCTCGGGCTTCAGCGGAACAACCCGCAGCGTGGACACCGGATGATCAGCCATCCAGGCGACGTCGGCCTCGGTGACCCGCATCCGGCGGGCCAGCTCGGCTGTGGTCGACCCATCCTCAAGAGCCTGCCTGATCGCGGCGGCCCGGACACCGCGTAGCGCGGAACGCTGTTGGCTCGCCGTCCACATGAGCTGGTCGGCGAGCGCTGCCCGTTCGACCGGGTCGGCCACTTGCATTACGTCGTCACAGGTCACGGTGATAGATGGTTGCGTGTATGGGAAGTCTTGGCAACACCTCGGGCAACAGTGATTGCGTAGAACCAGGCTGGCGCCGTGAAGCACCCTCGACCCATCTACGGTCAGTACACAAATGCAACCGTGCGTGCGCGCGATTTTCGGGCGTGGTGGTACTCCACCGCCAGCAGCTACCCGGCACTGGCATCCAGCGACAAGAGCCTGAGGCACTGAACCTCAATGTGATGAGGGCGACGTGACGACAGCGTCGGATGAAGGCAAAGCGCGAAGGCGGCAGCGCGGCGGGAGCGGTACTGACATCAGGCGCGAACCGTGGGAAGCCAGTAGCGAGGCGGCCACGAGGTGCACGGCCGACCGCCCTTCGAGCAGGGTACCGATGCACGGACCACCACCACCGCCGGATGGATTATTTTCGCCCGACGCACCGGTTCACGGCTGACTCATGCCAGACGAGCGGCCCTACACCGGACATTCATTCGCCGGAGCGAGGGCCAGCCGCAGGCACGACAGCCGGATCGCCCGCCGGCCGCTGGCCGCCGCCGCCCCACGCCCCGGCGCGCCTCTCAGTTCTCCGGAGTGACCCCGAACCAGGACACCACCTGCCCGCCGAACTTCAGATCACCATCAATCTTGATCTTGCGGGTGAGGAAGAGCTTGGCCGCGTTCGCCTGACCGGTGACCACGCGAACCAGGCGGACCCGATCCGTGCGCACGGTAACGGTGCGATCGTCAGCCGGCACGGCACCGCCGGGCGGATCGATGGTGAGCTCGCACACCGCGGCGCGGATGGACAGCGCGAAGACCCGAGTCACACCGCCCGGGCCACCGCCGAGCTCGAACTGGACCAGTGCGTCCTCGCCCCCGGCCTTCTCGGGCTGGAAGCTGTCGCGCATCCGCGCGAACAGCTCGTCGAGGACGGCGTCCCCGCGCTGCCCCCGCAGGAGCTCCTCGGTCTGGGACTCCGACAGCGAAGCCAGCCGGTCCACCAGGGTGGCCGGGTCGGCAGCTAGATCAACAGATGGATCGGACATGGTGGCTCCCTGATGCCGCGCCGATGCGGGTCGCCGGCCAGATGCCGGTACGTCCCATGATGTCGCGCCCCTCGGACGATCTGATCGGCCCCCTGTCACCCGGAAGAGCCACTCGCGGGCCCGATCGACACCTACGCCATAATTTTTCCTATTCAGCACGATGTACGCAGAAGTGTCGGTCGGGGTCGGCATCCGCGGGACGCCGGCCGACCCCAGGCTCCTGGGAGACGCCAGCGGCCCCGAGAGACGCCTCAGGCGCCTCAGGCGCCTCGAAAGGACGTCGGACGGACATCGGGAGGGCATCGGATGCTCGGGCCGGCGCGGATGCACGGAGTGTCAGAACGCCTACCGGGCACCTCCGGGCGGACCCCGTACACAGGTCGGCCGCTGATCGGGCACCGCGCGGCCGGCGGCCGGCGGTCAGCAGCCCCCGGCATGCCACACGAATGCCCTCGAACCGGCATGTGGTTACCTCTTAGCAGCGCCAGCCGGGGTACGGGAGCGAGGATGCCGTGAAAGTCGTGGCAGTCGTCAACTACAAGGGTGGGGTAGGAAAGACGACACTCACCGCCAACATCGGCGCGGACATAGCCCGGTGGGGAAAGCGCGTTCTGATGATCGACCTCGATCCGCAGGCGAGTCTCACTTTCTCCTTCTACCGCCCCGACGAATGGCGTGCGAATCTCGCTGACGACCGGACCATCAAGGAGTGGTTCGAGGCGTGGCGCGGCGAGGCCTACGTCCCGCACCTCTCCCCGTTCATCACGTCACCGCCGGTGGTCAACTCCGCCATCAGTTACAACGGCGGCGCGCTCGGGCTGGTCGCGTCCCACCTCTCCCTCGGGGACGTGGAGATGAACCTGGCTGCCCGGCTGGGAGGTGCGCAGGCCCAGCGGTCCACCCGGTACTACTTCGACGTCTATCAGCGGCTCGTCACCGGCCTGGCAACGCTGCACCCGCACGACTACGACCTGGTTCTCATCGACTGCCCACCGAACTTCGGTGTCATCACCCGCACCGCGATCGCCGCCTGCGACCACCTGCTGATCCCGGCGCGGCCGGACGAGCTGTCGACCCTGGGTATCGAGCATCTCCTCAGCCGGCTGCACCGCTTCACCTGGGAGTACAACCGGGTGGCCGGGCTGCAGTCGGACCGGCATCCGGAGGTCAAAAGGCTCGACCCACGGATTCTGGGCATCGTCTTCACCATGGTGCAGTACTACGGCGGCCAGCCCATCAACGCCATGCAGCCGCACATCGACCTGGTGCGCAGCCTCGATGTCCCGGTTTTCGAGGCAATGGTCCGGGAGAGCAACACCTACTTCGCCGGAGCGGCCGGTACGCGGCTGCCCGTGGTACTTTCCGAGCGCATACCCCGGGCGCTGGCGGTGGAGTTGCGCGCCCTTGTCGACGAGTTCCTGCGGCGGATCGGGGCGGCGAACCGTGGGTACTGACACCGGGATATCGCCGCGCACGGTGACCCGTGACGCTCCGCTCGGGGCAACGGCCCCGGCCGACATCGGAATTCTCGTGCTGCGGCGCCTCTCGGAGCTGCTGGCCACCCTCGACGCGCGGCAGGTCGGCGACCTCGCGACCGGCCGCGCCCGCCTCACGGTGGTACCCGTCGCACCAGACGCCGTCGAGACGAGCGACGCGGGCAACACCGGTCCGCGCAGCGTGGAGCCGCGCAGCGTGGAGCCGCGCAGCAGCGCGGCGGCTGCCCCCCACCGGCCGGCCGCCGCCCGCGCCGGGCCGCCGC
>NZ_ADGX01000190.1 GCF_000177675.1 Parafrankia sp. EUN1f | reverse complement strand
CGTGCTCCGCGACGAAGTACAGGTAGCCGGCCAGCAGGCGGTGTAGAGATTCGGCTCGGTCGCGAAGATGTCCTCGGCCGAGAGCCCCACCTTCTCGGCGTCCTTCATGAACAGGACGTCGTGCAGCATCTCCTCGTCCTGATAGGCGGCGTAGAGCTTGGCCGCCTCGGCGTTGACGCGGGTTATCTTGTGGAGTGCGTAGGACTGCGCGGTGCGCATCAGCCGGATACGCCAGGCGTGCTCGATCAGCGTCTGCCGGTAGTACCGCATATGAATCTCGGTGCCTTCAAGGTGTCTCGCGAACGGTACGGTCGCGTTCCACTCCTCGATCTTCGCGTCGAGGTAGGTGTCGATGTCCTGCTTGGCCCGGGCGCTGTCGGCGCCGGAAAGGAACGGCTTGCGACGCAGCAGGGCGCTGTGGGTGAGGCGGTTCGAGGTCTGCATGTCGGCACTCCCTGTGCTGGTAGATGCTGGATTGAGGGGGGCGTGATCAGTTGATCTCGTCGAGGACGGCGTCGCCGTAGGCCCTGCTCTGACAGGCCAGGCGCATCGCGGGGCTCTTCTCGCCGAGGAGCCCGAAGAGCCGTTCCTCCCGCTCCGTTCGCGGGGAGAGGTTCTCGCCGCCGCTCACGATCCGCACGGCGCAGATCCCACACCTGCCGGATCTGCAGCCGAACGTGATGATGTCGTCCATCTCGATGAGTTCGACACAACCATCGAATTCGACCGTCTCATCGGCGTTGACAAATTTCAGACTTGGCATTCGGCACCTCCATGCCGCCCGGTCGGACGGACAGCCGACCAGCCAGACACGGAACCGTCATCAACGACGAGTCGGTTTCGTTGGATCGACCGCGCCTGGTTCGGCATCCGGAACGGAATCCCGGAATATTCCGCGCAGGAGGAAGCGGCGGCGCCTCGTAATCCCCTCGGGGGAGTGGCAGGTGTTACGCCAGGGTCGCGGCTGGCATTGCCGGCCAGAAAGAATTCCGTAGGTGGCTGTCAGTAATCTGGCGTCGTGGCGATCAGCCATGCGGTCCGGGGGCCCGACGAGATCAGCGTGGCAGAATACCGGGGTTGAGAATTCCCGCTGGGTCGAACGCGGCGCGGACGCGGGCGAAGATCTCCCGTTCGGCGGCCGTGCGGGAGAGCGGGAGCCAGTCGGCCTTCAGCGCTCCGATGCCGTGCTCCGCCGAGATCGACCCGCCGAGGGAGGCCACGTAGGAGAAGACCGCGTCCTGGTGGCGGCCGTCCGCCTCGGCGGCCGGGGCGATGTTGACGTGCACGTTGCCGTCGGCGACATGACCGAAGGTGATGACCCGTGCGCCGGCGTCCACGGCGGTCACCACGCCACCGACGGAGGTGGCCAGTTCCACCCAGCGTGCGGCGGGAACCGAGACGTCGAGTTTCAGCGGCGGAGCCAGGAAGCCCGCCGCCTCGGGATGCCGCTCCCGGTACGCCCAGAGGCGGGCACGGTCGGCCGCGCTGCGCGCGACGGCGACGGGCAGGTCGCCGGCCAGCTCGGCGAGAGCATCCAACGCTGCCGTTTCGCTGGCTTCGAGCAGGAGATAGGCCTCGGCGGGCGCGTCCAGCGGCGGCGTGAGGTCGGTGTTGTCCAGCAGGATGTCGAGCCCCGTCCGGGTGAAGAACTCCGCCGAGACCAGCCCGGGAATCTCCTGGACGGCCCTGATCGCCAGACGGTGCAGCTCCGCCAGCCCCGGCAGGCCCAGCACCGCGACGATCGGGTCGCGCAGGCGTGGCACCAGTCGCAGGCGCGCCTTCGTGACGACCGCCAGGGTGCCCTCCGAACCGGCCAGCAGGCTCGGGTAGTCGTAGCCCGTGTTGTCCTTGGTCAGCCCGGACAGGTGCGACAGGACGGTGCCGTCCGACAGGACCGCCTCGACTCCCCGGATCTGCGCCCGCATGGGCCCGTTGCGCAGGACGCGCACGCCGCCGGCGTTCGTGGCGATCGCGCCGCCCACGGTCGCGCTGTGGCGGCTGGCGATGGCCACCCCGAAGTCCAGGTCGGGATGTGCGTCCGCGAGCTGCGCCAGGGTGATCCCGGCCCCGGCCGTCACCTGCATCGCGGCTCGGTCGACCGGGCCGAGCGAGTCGAGGCGGCCCAGGCTCAGCACCAGCTCGCCGGCAAGGGGCACCCCGCCGCCGACCAGACCGGTGTTGCCGCCCTGCGGCACGACGGGAATGCCCGCGGCGGAGCACAGCGCCAGTACCGCGGAGACTTCGGAGGTGTCCCGCGGCCGGACGACGGCGGAGGCGAATCCGCGATATCGCCCGGTCCAGTCGACCACGTACCCGGCGGTCCGCGAGTCCGTCAGCACGTGCTCCTCACCGACGACGTCGACCAGATCCTGACGCAGACTCGCCGGGAGGCCCGGGCGGGAAGGCGACTCCTCGGTGAACGGCAAAACCATCGACTTTCTCCTTTGTCTGGCTCTCGTTTTTCGCCGGCTTTTGTTCGGCCGGCTTTCTGCCTGCCGGGTCAGCCGCTGGTTCGGCCCGTGATCCGCTCCGCGTTGATCCGCGCCGGGATCTCGCCGAGCAGCAGGTTGAGATCGGCCGAGTCGCGCAGCGCCTGCGCGCCGGCCACATCGATGTGAAGGTCGCGGACCCCCGCCTTCGCCAGCTCGTCGACGACGTCGAGGCGGACCCTGGTCAGGTGCGGCTGGTTCACGACGACCAGCATGCTGCGCGCGCCGCCGGCCGCCAGCTCGACCCATTCCCTGATGGTCGACCGCGAGGTGGGCCGGGCCGGGCGTGGCGTCGCGTCGAGGTCCCGGCGCACGGGTGCCCCGTTCAGGACGCGCAGCAGTGGGATCGTCCCCCCTGCCCGGTAGGTCTCGAGGACGACCGCGCGCCCGCCCAGCTCGTTGCGGACGCCGCCCGGGGCGGTGTCCACGGCGACGCTGTCGAGCCGGGCGTCGGGCCAGTGCTTGCCCAGGAACAGCCTGGCGAGGTCCGTCTCGCTCGGCATGACGATCCGCGCGGCGGTCAGCGGGTCGAGGTCGCCGAGCAGGGCTGCCTGGTGCACGGCGAGCGGCGGCGGCGTCCAGCCGTCGGCCGCCGCGAACCTGCCGTCCGTGGCGAGCAGCTCGTCCAGCGCGCCGTCGCTGGGCAGACCGTTGTGCGGACGCAGGCCAGCCAGCACGGTCAGGCTGGCGGCGGTGACCCCGCTGTGCCGGACCAGCCCTAGCCGGCGATACAGCCCGATGCTGGTCGCGCCCATCACGATGACCTGGTCGTAGGCGGCGCGTGGCGGGTCGGCCCGGTCGACCACCTCCAGCTCGCGCAGCAGCGGCCAGGCCCTGCTCCTCGTGCCCTCGTCGAACGTGCGCTTGCCGCCCCCCGGACCATGCTCGGCACCCAGCCAGCGGGTCTCCATGTGGTGCAGCAGCGCCGTGTCGCCTCCCGGCCAGTCCTCGCCGAGGACCCCGAACAGTTCTCGGAGCCTGTGGCGGTGGCGTTCCAGGTAACCGGCCCTGGACGGATCGCCGTCATGGTCGGGATGCGTGCCGGCGCTAGCCATCCGCGCCGCCGGGCGCAGGCTCGTCCTCGGTGACCTCGGTGACCTCGGTGACCGCGGCGAGCTTGCGGGCCAGGTCGGCCGCCTTGCGTCCGGCGTCCGCCGGCTCGGCGCCGAGCAGGTAGCGCACCCGCAGCGCCTCCCGCAGCGATGCCGCCGCGGCCGCCCTGGCATCGGCGGCCGGGTCGGTGTCGTCGGTGTCGCTGGCGTCGTCGGTGTCGCTGCTGCTGTCGACGGCACCGGTCTCGCCGACGCCCGCACCAGGGCCCGTGGCGGTGGTCGCGCCGCCCGCGTCGACGTGCCCGAGGATGGCGGCGGCGAGGTCCTCGCAGGCGACGGCCAGCTCGGGGAGCCCGGCCGCGCCGGCCGACAGGTCCGCCACGAGCGGCCGGAGCAGCCCGACCCGGTCCGGCGGCGGTGCCGCCGCCGCGTCCCGAAGCACCTCGCGGGCCGCCAGCCGCCAGCCGGCGACCAGCTCATCGGCCCAGTCCGGCCCGTCGGGCGCAGGCGCGGGCACGGGCTGGCCGAGGGCCGCCCGCTCGGCCGCGGCTCGCCCCTGCTCGCGCGCGGTCGTGGCCTGGGTGCTGTCCGCAGCCAGGTCGTACAGCCGGGCGCAGCCGGACCAGGCGGCCGCCTCCTCGTCCTGCCTGCCGGCGTGCCGGGCGAGCAGCGCGCTGATCCCGGCCCGCCTGGCCCGCCCGGCCGCCTCCCGGCGCAGCCCGGCGGCGTCGAGCGGCGGGAGACCGGCCACCGCGATGTCGACATGCACACCATGGCTGCGTGACAGCTCCTGGTCGGCAGCCAGCGCGGGGAGGCGAACCTGGACCCGGGCGCCGGCTCGGGGCAGCTCGCCGGGCAGCGCGCTGATGCGCAGTGGCGTCGCGCCGAGCAGCTCGCCCGACCAGGTGTGCACCCGCACGGCGAGCTGCGGCGCGTCCAGTTCGCTGATCCCGACCCGCAGCGGCAGCTGGACATCCAGCCTGCCGGGCAGGGTGCCGCGCGCGGTCGCCCCCGCGAACGCCTCGTCGGCGAAGTCCCCGAGCCGTGACCGCAGGTCTCGTGAGGAGGCGCGCCACCGTATGTCGATCCCGGGCTCGCCCTGGTCCGCGGCGAACTGCGCCAGCCGCGGCTCGGCGGCCCCGTTCTCCCGGCCTCGAGAACCGGACGCCAGGAGGTCCGCCAGGCCGGCATCGGTCACGGGCGTGAGCATGGCGGCGAGATCGTCGATCGGGCCGCTGTGCGCGCGGTCCCACCGCTGCGTCGTGAGCACCTCCGTCAGCGTCGCGAGCGCGCCGGCCAGACCGGCCCGGTGCGGCCCGGCCAGCCCGTCGACGAGCGCGGGCCGCGCGGCGGCGAATCGGCCGACCGCGGCCGCCGCGAGCAGTGCCTCCCAGGCGCGGTCGACGGCCTGCTCGGTCGCGCCGAGGCTGGCCAGCGGCCAGGTGGCGGCGACCAACCGCAACGCGGCCAGCCGGGGTGCCGTCGTGTCGTGCGTCCAGCGGAACCGGGCCGCGGCCGCTGCGGCCATCCGTTCCCGGAGCGGGCCGGACGGTTCGTCCACGGCGAGCGTCACCGCATTCGCTGGCCGCCCGGCGAGGGCGTCGGCCGCCGCGTCGCCGAGCAGCCGGCGGCACGTGTCGAGCGCTCCGGCGTCGACGGCGGCGCCGCGCTCCCGGGTGAAGACGGTGAACTCGACGAGCCGGCGGACGTCCGCGGCGTCGACTGTGACTCGGGCCGTGCGCAGCGGCAGCGAGATCGTGCCTGCCGGCCCGGGGGCGGCCGTGGTGATGACCCACCCGACGTTCGGCTCGAACCCGATCCGTGCTTGTGTGGCCATCAGTCGGTCCTCCCGTTTCGAAACAGGTACGCGTGGACCTCGGGCCTGCGTACCTGGAGCAGCCGCCGGAACTCGTCATCGGGTGTGATCAGGGCTCTCGCTCCTCGCAGCGAGCATGCGACGGCGTCCCAGCTGCCGTTCTGTCTCAACCGGAGCCGTCCGACGATGGGCAGCCGCAGCCGGTCGACAGGGCTGCTGGGCTGGTCGTCGGTCAGGTCGGCGCCGCGGCCGGCCGCGGGATCGAGGCAGGTGCCTGCGAAGGCCCGGTACCGCCACCACTCGAAGCAACGGCGGAAGTGCCGGTCGAGCGAATGGTCGCGGTCCGACAGGCTCAGCGCCCGACCGGCCGCTGCCAGGGCTTCGGCGACGTCCTCGAGTTCGTCGAGTCGGACACCGTGCCGTTCGACGAACTCGAGGACCTGCGCGGTGTGCGGGCAGGGGCGGGCGTAGTGAAAGGGGCAGCTGGGCCCCTCGCTGGCCTGTGCGAGCTCGCGTAGCTGTGGGCCCCTCCGACGGAGGACATCGCGAGCCGCGGTCGCGGCGGCCTGCCGGTCCACGGCCGCGGCCACCTCCGCGATTCTGCGCTCGGCGGCGGGGTCCGCGAGTTCGGCCGAGGGCGCCCGGCCATGGGAACCAGCCGTGAGGTCGTGGATGGGGACCTCCACCGGTCTGCCACCGCGCTTCGTGTGTTTGCCGCGCAGATAGTTGTCGATGGACGTGCTGAAATACGCCGTCAGGAGGTCGACGGTGGGGAACAACCAGTCCTCGCCGCCCTTGCGCATCACCAGTGCCGCCCATACCTCCTGCCCGAAATCCTCTGCGTCGCTGCTTTCCAGACAGCGGTAGCTTCTGATTCGGCGGGCCAGTTCGCGGTCGGTGTAGGTGCGGCAGCCCTCGAGGAACTCGGTGACGGTGATGTCTCCAGCCCTGGCCCGTCCACGCAGCCGATCCAGGACGCGAGGAGCGGTGCTGGCCTGGCCTGGGGCGTCCGGGAGCATCACCGGGCGATTGTCCACAACGCCCGGTGATCCGCGGCTCGTCCCGTCGGCGGTTGGTTGGGCCATGTCGTATCCAGACGCCGGCGCGTGGCCGGCGCGACAAACTTCTGCTGAGCAGGACCGAACGATTATGGTCGCCAGGACGACCGACATCGGTCACTCTTCGAGCTCCGGCTCCCGCTGTGGCGTGGATGGGTCGGGGGGAATCGGGGGAACGATGGCGAGGCTGGAGCCCGATGGTCAGTGGCCGTTGTGGATGGCACCGGGGAATCCGGACACGGACCGGAGCGGCTACGGCGGCATCGCCTCCTACGTCACGCCACGAGTTCTCGAGGAGCGCTTCGTGCCGCCCGGCCTGCGGACCCAGCTGGCCAGCCGGACCGGGCTACGCGGCGCGGCGCTCGACCGCCTGACCGTGGAGCAGCTCTGGCAGGCCCTGGTCGACCGGCGGATCGGCTACGCCCAGCCGCCGTGGCACCCGGCGCAGGGCCAGCGAATCCGCGACTGCGAATGGCTGCTGCGCCGTGCGGAGCAGGGCTCGGGAACGTGTGTCGACCTCAGCCTGCTCTTCGCCGGCGCCTGCCTCAACGAGCGGCTCGACACCTACCTGCTCATGCTCGGCGGCAGGGAGCGGTCGCATGTCGCCGTCGCCGTCCGTCTCGGCGCCTCGGCCGCGGGCAACGATCAGGAGGCCGAGCTGCGGGTCAGGGAGCCGATGCTTCCGCCGGGCGTCACCGACACCGCGGTGGCCGGTGTGCTGGCGATCCGCGACCGCCCCGAGCTGCTGGCCGCGGTCGAGGACGGGGATCGGGACGGGGACGGGGACGTCCTTCTCATCGACGTCACGATGGCCACCCGTGACAAGGCCGAGCCCTCGCTGGCGGCCGCCGAGCGGCGTGCCAGGGCGGAGCTGGTCGGGTCCGCGTACCAACTGGCGCATCTGGTCGATGTCGCGGTGCGCCAGCACGGCTGCGGCGACGAGCCGCTGGTGGCGCCGACCCGCCGAGGGGCGCTGCACGGCCGGATCGCCCCGCACCGCCGGGCCCCGTTCCCGTTCGCGGCTCATGTCGAGGCCAGGGCGGCGATCCGGGTCGGCACCGGAAAGGTCGTCATCCAGGGCCCACGCGGAGTCGGCAAGTCCGTCCTCGGCCGGAGCATCGCGTTGCTCGCTGACAACGGGTACGGCTGGTTCCTCAACGCTTCGAGCAAGACCACCTTTCAGACCACGTTGGCCGAGGCTGAGCTCATCGAACGCGGCGAGGAACCGAGAGAGCTGGAGGCACCCGACCGGGAAGCGCTGGCCCGCGACGCCCTCGACCGGCTTCGGCGCAGCGCCGACTCCTGGGTCATCGTGCTCGACAACGCCGACGCGGGGGCCGAGCCGTTCGACGACGCGCGCATCGCGATCGACCGGCTACCGTCACCCAGGGCGGGTCAACTGATCGTCGCCACCTCGACCGCCGCCGCGGACAAGTGGCCCGGCTGGACCCTCGTCACGCTTCCCACGGTGACCGCCGACGAGCTGGCCGAGGCCGGCCCGCCGCTCGCCGCCCGGCTCAGTGTGGGGCGTCCGCTGCTCATGACGGCGTTCACCAGCCTGCTGGACGTCGATCCCGCCGCCGGCGACGACCTGCTGGGCGGCGGCGCCGCGGGGGACGTGACGGGGGACGCGGCAGGGGAGGAGAACCTGAACGACGAGGAGGCCGCTCGCCGCGCCGCCGCCCTCTACTGGTGCGCCGCGCGCGGTTCGCTCGCCCGCCTGCCCGGCGGCGACGCGCTGATCGACTGCGCCGAGCGGACCGCCTGGCTGCCCCCGGACCGGATCGAACCCGCCGGGGCGGGCGGCGCTGACGAGGCTCTCCCGATGCTGGCCGCCCGTGGCCTGCTGTCCGCGTCGGCCAGCGCCGGCGTTTTCGCCCTGCACCGCCTGTTCGGCGATGCCATCCGGGCGGCGGTCACCGCGGACGGCCGCGCACAGCCGTCCGTCCGGAGCCTGCTCGCCGACGGCGAGGCCCGCGGGTCGCTGCTCCGGCACGGCGACGCCGAGGTGACGTCCCACCTCGCCACGGCGCTCGCCGGCGCGGATGACGGTCTCGCGCTGTGGGCGCTCGGCACCTTGCAGGAGGTGTGGCAGGACGACGCGTCCGCGGCCACCTTCGGCCGGGCTGCCGCGGTGCTCGACCCGGCGGACCCGACGCAGGCCGGGGCGCTCGCCGACTGCCTGCACGCCGGCGCCCGGGCCGTCAGCCGCAGGAAGCCGGAGGACAGCAGCCCGAGCGAGGTCGCGGCCGCGATCGCCGACATGAAGGAGGCGATCGGGCTGCGCGCGGAGAAGGACGTCGTCGAGATCGCCAGGCATCAGGCGCAGCTCGCGCTGCTGCGCCAGCGTGCCGCCGGCTACCTGACCGACCGGGCGGCGAAGCTCGTCGAGCTGCGCGAGGTCATGGGCCTGCTCGAGGAGTCCTGGCGCAGCCGCCGGGCCGTCCTCACGGAATCGGAGCTGCTCGTGGACAGGGCCTACTTCAACCGGGCCGGCATCCGGGTCACGCTGGCTCAGGAGGACCGGGCGAACGCCGCCGAGTACCTGCGCGTGGCCAGGGAGGTGTACGAGACGACGGCCGCGTTCCGGATGCGGTATTTCAGGGGCCCGAACCCGATCACCGCCGCCGCCATGAACGGGATCGGTATCGTCGGCTACTACGAGGTCCTCTTCGACCTGACAACCGAGCCGGACGCCGTGCTGGACGAGGCGTTCGCCGCCGTCAACGAGGCGCTCGCCATGCGCCGCCAGACCTCCATTGCCGGCGACATCGCGAAGAGCGCCGGGCTGCTGGTCAAGCTGGGCCTGCTGCAGGCGGTGTTCGCCACGGCGGGGAAGGACCCCGGTCGCCGGACAGGTCGGGACCTGGCGACGGGCCAGGCACCGGCGGAGGTCGGCGACGCGGTTCGCGAGCTTGGCAAGCGGGTCGAGGCCCTCGGAACGCTCGGGATGACACCGCAGCGGCTGCGCGAGGCCGGCCTCACCCTCGAGCAGATCCGGGCGCTCGACCTGGAGCCCCCGGCGCAGTAGCCGGCCGGCCCGCTCCCGGCCGGCCCCGCTTCCGGCCGGCGGCACGCTCCGGCCGGGCTGCCTGCCGGGCTACGAGCCCGTCTCGGCGCTGAGCACACCGCGGCGGGCGAGTTCCGCGACGACGCTCCGGCCGGCTTCGCGGAAGTCGTCGAGACGGTGGCGGGCGGCCTTCTCGCCGTCGCCGGCGGAGATGGCGCGCACGACGCGGGCATGTGCCTCGACGGTGTCGCCTTGGCTGCGGTTGGTGCTGATCCGGAACACCAGTGGCAGGTACCCGCTGAAGGAACGCAGCTCGGCGCGTAGGCGGCGGGAGCCACCGGCGCGGTGCTCGGTGGTGAGGATCAGACGGACGAGCTCGACCACGCGCTCCCGGTCGCCCTGCGGCACGGCCCGCAGCTCGTCGACCAGGCCTTCGAGCGCCGCGATCACCTCCGCGTCCCGCTCCTCGGCCAGGTGCCGGACGGCGACGCCGCTGAGCAGGCCGATGATCTCGAAATCGTCGTTGATCGACCTGGCGTCGAAAGGCTCGACGAAGACCCCCCGGTGGAACGTCGAGGAGACGATGCCATCGCGCTCCAGCATCACGATGGCTTCGCGGACGGGCAGCCGGCTCACGTCGAGCTCCCGGCACACCTGCTCCAGATCGATCCGGTCGCCCGACCGCAGGTGCCCTTCGAAGATCTGCTCCAGGATGTAGTCCACGACCGCGGTGCTCGTCTTGCTGCGAGGGACGGGGCGGCGCGCCACGGCGGATGATCCTTACAGGGGGCGATCCTTGTCGGGAACGGTCGAAGCTACCATGGCTTCCGGCCCGGCCGCGGCCGTCGCCCGCACCCCCTGCAATCCGGGCGATGTCGACCGGTGCCCGTCAGATCGGCGCGAAGAAGTGGGTGCCGTCGCGTTCCAGCTGGGCGATCAGCCCGAACTCCCAGTCGAGGTAGGCCTGCATGGCCTCGTGGGCGTTGTCGGTGCCCTCGTACGGCCGGCGGTACCGGTCGGTCGCCGGGGTGAGGAATCGCTGGCCGCCGGCCTCCAGCGTCGCTCCCGACGCCTGCCAGGCCCGTGTGCCTCCGGAGAGGGCGTAGGCCCGCAGTCCGGCTCCGTCGGTGAGGTCGGCGACTGCCCAGCGGGCGAGCTCCCCGGTGGGCGAGGTGATGACCAGGCGTGAGTGCCGGGGGAGGCCGTGCAGAACGGGCTCCAACTGCGCACGGATCGCGAACCAGGCCCCCGGCACATGCCCGCGGACGTACTCGCGACTCGGCCCGATGTCCACGACGACGGTCGCGGTGGCCGTCGATGGGGTCGGCCCCGCCAGCCAGGTCGCCAGCTCCGCCGGTTCGACCTCGTCGACGGCCGGCGCCGCGGGCCGCCGCGCGGCAGCCTGCCCCACCTCCGTGAGCGAAGGACCGGGCACCGTGAGGACGTAGGTCTCCCAGCCCATCTGCGCCAGCCACGACGCCGTCATGGCGGCGCGGACGCCGTCGTCGTCGGCGAGCACCAGGCGGGCGCCGCGCACCGGAGCGAAATGGTCGGTCTCCTGTACCAGCTGCCCGCCGGGCGCATGACGGAACCCGGGCAGGTGCCCCGCGACGTACTCGCCCTCGTCGCGGACGTCGAACCGATAGGTGGTGCGCGCCGGGTCGTCGAGGCCCGCCAGCTCGCCGAGCGTCAGCGGACGCACCCCCGCCCGCCGGGCGATCTCCTGCGCGCCGGCCCGGGCGGCCGCGCGGTGCTCCGGCGTCACCTCGGCTGGTGCGCGCCGGGTGGATCCATGGTCGAGCGCGAGGCCGGCCAGCTCCCAGCCGATCGTCCCGTTCCGCAGCGCCACCACCGGGTTGGGAACGCCCGCGTTGATGACGGACTGCGTGCCGATGATGCTCCGGGTTCGGCCGGCGCAGTTCACGACGATCGGCGTACGGGGGTCGGGCGCCAGCTCCCGGATGCGCAGTACGAGCTCACCGCCCGGCACACTCACCGAGGACGGAATGTTCATCGTGTGGTACTCGTCGTAGCGGCGTACGTCGACGACGACCGGCGGCGACTCCCGCAGCAGGCGTCGGACGTCCTGCGCCGACGACGAAGGCGTGTGCCTGACCGCCTCGACCAGCTCGCCGAAGGCCTTGCTGGGCACGTTGACGTCCCGGAAGAGCTCGCCGCCGGCCGATCGCCAGCCGTCGAGCCCACCGGCGAGCGCCCCGGCCTGCGAATAGCCGAGCGTTCTCAGCCGGGCGAGGGCCCGCGGTGCCAGGTCGACCCCGTCGTGCTCCCCGTAGACGACGACCGGCACCTCCAGCCGTGGCACCCGCTCCAGGACCTCCGCCTCCAGCCGGGAAAGCGGCAGGTTCGCCGCCCACAGCGGGTGCTCCTGCGCGAAGGCGTCCTCCTCCCGCAGGTCGAACAGCGCGATCTCCTCCCGCGCCTGCAGCAGGCGCCGCACCTGCTCGGCCTCGAACACCGGCGTCACGGCTGGCCGGGCCGCGGCGAGCCACGGAAGATCGAGGGAACGGGGCGCGACGGCCGCACGCCGTCACGCAGGGCCGCGTGGGCGGCGCGGCGGTCCTCGCCGGTGAGCCGGTCGATGTACAGCCTGCCGTGCAGGTGGTCGGTCTCGTGCTGGAAGCACCGGGCGAGCAGCCCGTCTGCCTCGTACCGGACCGCGGCGCCGGTCGCATCGACACCGCGCACGGTCGCGGTGGCCGCCCGGGTCGTCGGGTAGGCGTGCCCGGGCACGGACAGGCAGCCCTCGTCGTCGTGCTGCTCGCCCGGGCCGGTCTCCAGGACCGGGTTCACGACGACCAGCGGCCGGCGGGGCACGGCGACGTCCCGGGGGTCGTACTCGGTGTCGAAGACGAACACCTGCAGGCTGACGCCCACCTGGGGCGCGGCCAGACCCACCCCGGGCGCGGCGTACATCGTCTCGATCATGTTGTCGACCAGGCGCCGCAGAGCTGCGTCGAAGACGGTGACCGCCTCGGCCGGGGTGCGCAGGACCGGATCGCCAAGGGTACGGATGGGCAACAGTGCCATACCTCAACTGTTACACCCGCCGCGGCCCCCGGCCGGCGGACGGCCCCTGCACCCTCTGCTGCCGGCGTGCGGACCGGGGGCGGGCGGGTGATAGTGGATGGAAGGCCCGCCCCAGCCGGACCGCGACGAACCAGTGCGGGTCCCGGAGGGAACCCGTGCGCGTGGTGCCTGTCGACATCCCGGGAGTCAGCCTGGGGACGGAACTGGGCCTGGGAGCCTCCGCCGTGGTGTACCGAGCCGAGCGGCAGGGCCGGTGCTACGCGGTGAAGGTGTCCCGGGGTGTCCCGCCGCCCGAGGTGATTCGTTCTTTTCAGCGGGAGGCGACCGTTCTGGCGTGCCTGCGGCATCCCAACATCGCCCGGGTGTTCGCCGCCGGGGACGCTGACGGCCGGCCGTACCTGGTGCTGGAGCTCGTCGAGGGGCCGTCGCTGGCCGACCGGCTCGCCGCCGGCCCCGCCGGCTCCAGCTCGGGCCGTGGGCTGGCCGGGTCCGGCCTCAGCCCGCTCACGGTGCCCACCACCCTGCGCATCGGCCAGGACGTCGCGGGGGCTCTCGCGGCCGCCCACCGGCTCGGCCTGGTGCACCAGGACGTCAAACCGGCCAACATCATGATCGGGTCGGGTGGCCGGGTGATCCTGGTGGACTTCGGGCTGCTGGGCCGTGCCGGTGGCGTCGTGCGCGATGAGACGGTCGGCACCGTCCTCTACAGCGCGCCCGAACAGCTCGGCATGCTGAACCGTCCGGTGGACGCACGCTCGGATCTGTACTCCCTCGGCGTCGTGCTCCACACATGTCTCACCGGGCGGCCGCCGTTCGAGGCGGACGACGTCGCCGAGCTGATGCGGCTGCACGCGGTCGCGCCGCCCCCGGATCCGCGCCGGGTCCGCGCCGACATCCCGCCAGCCCTCGCGGAGGTTGTCGCCACCCTCCTGGCGAAGGATCCGGACGACCGCTTCCAGTCCGCGGACGACCTGGCCGCGGCGTTGGCCGCGGTGGCCGGGCCGGGTGCGCCGGCGGTGGCCGCGCGGGCCGGTCCCTGGCGGCCGTCCGACCAGCCGGTGGGGCGCGAGGCGCCGCTCGCGCGCCTGCTGGAGGCCTGGGACCTCACCCGCCGTGGGGCTGGCGAGCGGACGGTCGTGGGCATCGCCGGCGACATGGGCGTGGGCAAGACCCATCTGGTGCGGACGTTCGTCCGCCAGGCACGCTCGGTGCCGGGCGCGGTCCTGATGGAGGCGAAATGCGCCGAACGGGT
Source organism: Parafrankia sp. EUN1f (assembly GCF_000177675.1). Classification (GTDB taxonomy): domain Bacteria; phylum Actinomycetota; class Actinomycetes; order Frankiales; family Frankiaceae; genus Parafrankia. The sequence goes on along the minus strand of NZ_ADGX01000190.1, from coordinate 1,197 downwards.
CGACGCACCCTTCGTCACCTTCCACGCCCTGGTGGAGAGCTGGCTGCACGTCCCGGCCGCCCCGCCCGCCGCGGGCGAGACCCCGTCCGCGGCCGCCGGCGCGGGCCGGCGCTCCCAGCTGCGGGCGGCCGCCGGTGCTGACTCTCCCGTCCTCGCCGGCCTGCATCCGGCCCTGGGCGCTCCTGGGCCTCCCCGGGAGAATCAGCCCGGCCCGGCGGCCGGTCTCCACCAGTCGGCGTCGGTCACGGCGGGGGGCCTGGGCGTCCAGCTCCGGCTGGCTGTCGTGCGGTTCGTCCGGGAGCTGGCCCGGCGCAGCGGCGGTCTGGTGCTGTGGGTGGACGACACCCAGTGGCTCGGGGCCGCGGACCGTCAGCTGCTGGAGGAGGTCGCGAACGATCCGGAGCCGGCGCCGCTGCTCGTCATCGCGACGTCCCGCCGGGCCGACCGGCTGCTGCCGGCGGGCAGATCACGGCGGGTCGACCTCCGGCTGGGGCCGCTGGGTGCGCCCGAGGTCGCCGAACTGATCCGCGGCTGTCTCGGCGACGTCGCCGACGAGCGCTTCGTCCGGGATGTGGCGATCCGGTCGGGTGGCTGCCCGCTGGCCGTCTTCGAACTGGTCCGGGCCGTGATCGATGCCGGTCTGATCCGGCCGTCCTGGGACGGTTTCGACGTCGATCGGGACGGGCTCGACTCGCTCGCCCTGCCCGACGAGGTGCTGGGCCTGATCCGGCGCCGGGTCGGTGCGCTGGACCACTCGTCGCTGCCGGTGCTGTGCACGGCGGCCGCGATAGGTCACCAGTTCGACCGTACGCTGCTCGCCGTGGCGGCCGGTGTGACGCCGGAACACGCGCGGCTGGCCCTCGCCGAGGCGGAGTTTCACCAGCTCGTCACGCCGGTGCCGGACGGCTGCGCACCCGATCGCTGGTCGTTCGTGCACGACTGTGTGCGCGAGGCGCTGCTGTCGACCATCAGCGCCGACGGCCTTCGTGAGCGGCACGCGGCGATCGCGGACGCGATGGAGGCGTCCGGCGCCGTGCACGGCCCTGACCTGTTCGCCCTCGCCCGGCACGCGGTCAGCGGCGGACTGCCCGCGCCCCGGCTGTACCGCCTCACCCGGGCGGCGGCCGAGGCCGCGGTCGCCGGGCGCGCACCGGTCGAGGCGGAGCGCATGTTCCGTGCGGCCGCCCAGGCCGCCGC
>NZ_ADGX01000191.1 GCF_000177675.1 Parafrankia sp. EUN1f | reverse complement strand
ACTCGTAGACGACCTGACGGCCGTGCACGCCGCCCTCGGCGTTGGCCAGGCCCAGCCTCGCCTCCACCCCGGACCGGGCCGGCGAGAAGACGTCGCCCGACGGGCCGGAATCGGACAGGACGAGCCCGAGCCGCACCTGGGTGCTGGTCACACCGGGACTGGTGCAGGCGTTCGCCTCGACGCCGCCTGATCCGGACCCCGAACATCCCACCGCGCCGGCGAGGACGAGCACGGTGGCCAACCCCAGCGAAATTCGCCGCGCCCGTCGATCCCGTACCCACGCACCGCGCGGCGGGAGCGACGACCCGTCGGGAGGGACGCCCTGACGCGAAGATCGACTCACACCAATTCACTCCACACGTCCCATGGTGAAACAGAGTAGAACGATTGTCCCACCTCTGCGGCAAGCCTCGGCGAGAGGGTTGCCGGCGCAACCCCTTCACACATGTCTTCAAGTGATGACATCATGCGATGACAAAGCCTGCTCCAGACGTTGGGACGCTACGTGCACGCGAAGCCGAACCCCGCCCGACCAGCGCGAACCGACCGCACACGCCCCGACGAGCGGTCCGGGGCCCACCAACAGCCGGGTGCGGTCGCCGCACCCGCCCATCCCCGCCCCGGCCTGTTGCTCGGGGTCCTCATCTACTGCGGGCTCGTGATCGCGGTCATCGGCACCCTGGGCACACCACTGATCCCGCTGATCGCGGACGCCCAGCACGTCTCGCTCTCCGACGCCCAGTGGCTGCTCACCCTGACCCTGCTGACCGGCGCGGCCTCCACGCCCCTGATCGGCCGCCTCGGCGACGGGCCGCACCGGCGCACCGTGCTGCTCGCCGGGCTCGGCACGGTGGCGGTCGGTTCCCTCCTCTCCGCCACCGCGAACGGATTCACCCAGCTTCTGGTCGGGCGTGGCCTCATGGGCGTCGGCGTGGGCCTGATGCCGCTGGCGCTGGCGATCGCGCGCGATCTGCTGCCACCGCGCCAGCTGGCCGCGGGCATCGGCGCACTGTCGATCACGGTCGCGACCGGAGCGGGCCTCGGCTACCCGCTCAGCGGCCTGATCGCGGAATCGTTCGACTACCACGCCGGGTTCTGGGTGGCGGCGGTGCTCACCGCGGCCGCGATGGCCGCGGTGCTCGCCGTCGTGCCGGGCAGGGCGAGCACCCGGGCCGCCCGCGGACCGGTCGACCTGGTGGGCGCGCTGCTGTTCGCCGCCGGGCTCAGCCCGCTGCTGGTCGCGCTGAGCGAGGGCGAGTCGTGGGGCTGGACGTCACCGCGGGTCCTCGCGCTGTTCGGCGCCGGAATCGTCTGCCTCGCCGGCTGGGTCATGCTGGAGCTGCACAGCACCCATCCGCTGGTCGAGCTGAAGTACCTTGCCGCCCGGCCGGTCCTCATCGCCGACGTCTGCGCGGTTCTCGCCGGGTTCGGCATGTTCAACGCCATGACGTTGATCAACCGGCTCGCGCAGGCGCCGACGTCCACCGGCTACGGGTTCGGCGCGTCACCGGCCGTGCTCGGGCTGGTGATCCTGCCCCTCGCCGTCGGCACGGTGCTGGCCAGCCGGTGGTCACGTTGGCTGGGCCCGCGCACCGGCGGCGGCCGCGGCCTGCTGCTGGTCGGGCTGGCCGCGGTGGCCCTCGCCGAGTTCGGCCTGGCCGTCCGGCACGACCATCTCGTCGAGCTGGGCGGGGCCACCTTCCTGTTCGGGGTGGGTATCGGGCTCGCCTTCGCGGCGATGCCCGGCCTCATCATCGGCTCCGTCCCGCCCCATGAGACGGGCAGCGCCACCAGCTTCAACCAGGTGCTGCGCACCGCCGGCGGCTCGGTCGGCAGCGCGCTGGGAGCGGCGATGCTCGCCGCCCACACCCCGGCCGGTGCCACCGAACCGAGCAACGGCGGCTACACGGCGGCGTTCGGCATCGCCGGCGGCGTCTGCGTGCTCGCGATGCTCACCGCGCTGGCCCTGCCCAGCTCACCGCGCGCCGGCGAGCCCCAGGTACCCGCGGCTCGGCCGGCGGAGCTGGCGACCCTGCAGGAGGAGGCGGCGGACTCCGCCGCCTCTGGACTCGTGATGGCCCAAGATGTCGAACCATGAACACCACCCGACGGCGCGACGCGGCGCGTAGCCGTCAGGCCCTGCTCGCCGCGGCGGCCGACCTGTTCGCCGAGCGCGGCTACGCGGGCACCGCCATCCGGTCGGTCGGGGACCGGGCCGGCGTCGACCCGGCCCTGATCGCCCGCTACTTCGGCGGCAAGGAGGGGCTGTACCAGGCCGTCCTCGCGGCCGATCCGCTCCTTGGCCAGAGCACCGGGGATCACCCGGGCCCGCCGGCCTCCCCACCCCCGGCGCAGTCGGGGGACGCCACCAGCGGATCCGCCCCGGCATCCGCCGCCCAGGCTGGCGACACCGGGACCGGCGTGACCGGGACCGCTGGCGCAGGCGGCACAGCGAGCGCGGCCGGAGCCGCCAGCACAGGCGAAACCGCTGGCGTGGCCGGTTCCGCGGAGTCGCACGGCGCGGAGCCGGCGGAGCCCCTGGCCGCGGTGAGCGCCCTGGTGGACCGGGCGATCACCAGGTGGACGTCCACCGGCGTGAGCGCCGCCGCCCAGAACGTGTTCCGCCGCGAGGTGGACGCCGCCGCGCGCCAGGCGACCCGCGAACGGCTCGACACCGTGCTCCTGCCGCTACGCGAAACGATCACCGGCCCCGACCCACAGCTCGCGGCCGAGATCGCCGTGGCACTGCTGTTCGGCGTCGGCGTCGCCCGGGACGCCGGCACACTCCCCCGGCTGGCCACCGCCTCCGCCGACGAGCTGCGCGAGCCCCTGGTGGCCGTGCTCGCCGCCGCCCTCGGCCTCACGGACGCCCCACCGGCGTGATCACCCAGCCGCCGGCGACCGCGCGGATCCGCAGGCCGGCGCTGTGGTCACCGGACATGTCCCGGCCGGAGAAGCGTTAGATTGTGCGAAGTGAATATTTTATCCATCCGGTGACGCTGGTCCTGGTCCAACGGCCGCTCCCGTTCCAACGGCGCAGTGGCAGATGACGGACTCGTTTCCGGGCGGCGCCACCTGAGGGTTGATGCGAGGCGGGCGAGCGGCGCCCGCGTCAACCCTCGGAGTAGTGAGGCACACATGCGTCCAGCTCTGCCGTTCGTTCGTCCGGCACTGTCGTTCGTTCAACGGGCGACGGGCCACCGCGCGGTTCTCGGCCGGCCGGAACACATCCAGCGGGTGCGCTGGATGGTGCTCGTGGTGCTGTGCGCGAACCTCGCGCTGATCGCGCTGGACGCCACGATCCTGAACGTGGCGTTACCGACCCTGCGCGCCCCCACCGCCGATGGCGGTCTTTCCGCTTCGGTGCGCCAGCTTCAATGGATCAACGAGGGCTACATCATCGTCTTCGCCGGCCTCCTGCTGACCATGGGCAGCCTTGGCGACCGCTTCGGAAGGGCACGCCTTCTCACCTGCGGCCTCGCCGCCTTCGCCGCGGGCTCGCTGCTGTCTGCGCTGGCCTCGTCGCCTGACCAGCTGGTCGCGGGCCGGTGCGTGATGGGTCTCGGCGCCGCGCTCATCATGCCCGCCACGCTGTCGATCCTGTCGAACGTCTTCACCGACGACCGGGAACGCCGGGTGGCGGTCGGAATCTGGTCGGGGGTCTCGGCGATCGGCTCGGTGAGCGGGCCGCTCATCGGCGGGCTCCTGCTGTCCCGCTTCTGGTGGGGGTCGGTCTTCCTGGTCAACCTGCCGATCGTCGCCGTTGTCCTGGTGCTGGTGTTTCTGTACGTCCCCGAATCGCGGGACCCAGCGGCCCGGCGGCTGGATCCCTTCGGAGCCGCGCTCTCGATACTCACCCTGGTCGCCCTGCTCTTCGCGATCATCGAGGCGCCGACCCGCGGCTGGCTCTCCCCCGCTGTCCTCGCCGCCTTCGCCGTGAGCGCCGTACTGCTCGCCGCGTTCACAGGCTGGGAGTCGCGCACCGGCGCACCCATGCTCGACCTGGGATTCTTCCGCGACCCGCGGTTCAGCGTCGCGAGCCTCGCGATCGCGATGACCTTCTTCGGGATGTACGGAACGTCGTTCGTCCTGACGCAGTGCCTCCAGGATGTTCTCGGCCTCACACCGCTCGGTGCCGGCGCGCTGGTGGCACCCCAGGCCGTCGTCTTCTTCCTGGTCGCCACCCGGGTCTCGACACCGCTCACCGAGCGGGCCGGCGCCCGCGCGGTCATCACCGCCGGTCTCGGCACACTCTCCGTCTTCTTCGCCGTGCTCGCGCTCTGCGACAGCGGGACGTCACTCGGCGCCGTGGTCGCGATCACGTGTGGGGTGGGGGTGGGAATGGGACTGACCCTCGGCCCGGCGACCTCGTCGATCATGTCGTCGGTGCCCCGCGAGCGGGCCGGCGTCGGTTCGGCGATGAACGACACCACCCGACAGGTCGGCGGCGCGCTGGGCGTCGCGGTGCTCGGTACGATTCTCAGCAGCCACCCGACAAGCGGCGAATCGGTGACGACCGTGGCGAGCACCACTTCGCTGAGCGGCCTGCACGCCGCCGCCCTCACCGCCGGCATCGTCGTCGCCTGCGCGATCCCACCGGTGGCGCGCTACCTGCCCGCCCGCCAACGAGCTCATCCGAGGACATACCTGATGAGGGACGCACATGGCCAGTCCTCCGCGCAATAGCCAGAACGTTACGGTCGCCCTGGTCACGGGGGCGTCGTCCGGCATCGGCGCGGCCGTCGCCGAAGCTCTGGTCAGGCGGGGATTCCGCGTTGTCGGCACCAGCCGTGACCCGGCGGCGGTCGGCAGCCCGCCCGCGGGGGTGGAGCTCGTCGCGCTCGACCTCACCGACGAGGCGTCCATCGAGCGCTGCGCCGCCGCCGTGGGGCGGGTCGACGTCCTGGTGAACAATGCGGGCGAAAGCCAGAGCGGTCCGTTGGAGGAGCTTCCGATCGAGGCGGTCAGGCGCCTTTTCGAGCTCAACGTCTTCGGCGCCATCCGGCTGACCCAGCTCGTGCTTCCCGGCATGCGCGAACGCGGCTCCGGCTGTGTGATCATGATCGGTTCGATGCTCGCGAGCTTTCCGCTGGCGTACCGCTCGTCCTATGTGGCGTCCAAGGCGGCCATCAAGGGATTCGCGAACGCCGCCCGCCGCGAGGTCGCCCCCTACGGGGTCAGGATCAGCACGGTCGAACCGGGCTCGATCAACACCGGGATCAGCCAGCGGCGCACCCAGTACCTGGCCACGGACTCCCCCTTCACGGCGGAATACCACACGATGCTCGCCGCCCTCGACGCGAACGAGGCGGGCGGGATCTCGGCCGCCGAGGTCGCCCGCACCGTGGTCCGGGCGATCGAGGCGCGCCATCCCAGGCCGCTCTACGCCGTCGGCAGCAACGCCCCGCTGGTCTTCGCGCTGCGTCGCCTGCTGCCCCGCGCCGTGGTCGAGAAGGCCGTCGCCCGCCGCCACGGCCTACGCTGACCCCGCCGCCACGGCCTACGTCCGCTGACGTCAGCTCAGCCTGTTCGGGAGGCAACATGTCCGGGTCCCGGCCCGTTCTGCTCGTCATGGACTTCCAGCACGGCATCGTCGAGCGCCTGGGTGCGTCGGGCGCACCGCCCGTGCTCGAGGCCGCCGGGCGCGCGGTCGGCGCCGCCCGGGGCCGGGGGATTCCGGTCCTGTTCGTCCGGGTGGCCTTCCGCGCCGGTTTTCCCGAGATCACCGCAACCAACGCGAGGTTCAACGCGCTGCGCCAGGCCGGCGGCGCGCCGGTCGAGGACCAGCCCGCCGCCCAGATCCACACCGCGCTCGCACCCGCGCCCGACGAGCCGGTCATCACCAAGCGCCGGGTGAGTGCGTTCAGCGGCAGCGACCTCGACGTGCTGCTGCGCGCCACCGCCGCCGACACGCTGGTCCTCGCCGGCATCTCCACCAGCGGCGTGGTCCTCTCCACCGTGCGCCAGGCCGCCGACCTCGACTACCGGCTGGTCGTCCTCGCCGACGCCTGCGCGGACCCCGACCCGCAGGTGCACAGCCTCCTGACCGAGAAGGTCTTCCCCCCGCAAGCCCTGGTCACCGCGGTCGACGAATGGGCCCGCACCGGCTGACGACCACCTGTGCCAGCCGTTCTCCAGCATTATTAGGCTTCGGCGCCACCAGAGAGGGAAGCGATGTCGCGACTGTGCCAGACCGAGGGACTCACCGAGGATCAGATCGAGATCCTCAAGACCGTGCGGACCTTCGTGGACGAGCAGATCATCCCGGTCGCCCAGGAGCTGGAGCACGCGGACGAGTACCCGCAGGAGATCGTCGACGGGCTCAAGGAGCTCGGCGTGTTCGGGCTGATGATCCCCGAGGAGTACGGCGGCCTGGGTGAGTCACTGCTGACCTACGCGCTGTGCGTGGAGGAGATCGCGCGCGGCTGGATGAGCGTGTCGGGCGTGATCAACACCCACTTCATCATGGCCTACATGCTCATGCAGCACGGCACCCCCGAGCAGAAGCAGAAGTACCTCCCGCGGATGGCGACCGGCGAGGTCCGGGGTGCGTTCTCGATGTCCGAGCCGGGTCTGGGCTCCGACGTGTCGGCGGTCTCGACCAAGGCGACGAAGCAGGCCGACGGGTCGTACTCGATCACGGGCCAGAAGATGTGGCTGACCAACGGTGCCACCTCGACGCTGGTGGCGTTGCTGTGCAAGACCGACGAGGGCGCGGACTCGGTCTACCGGAACATGACGACGTTCCTGCTGGAGAAGGAGGCCGGGTTCGGCGAGACCGCGCAGGGCGTCACCGTGCCCGGCAAGATCGACAAGATGGGCTACAAGGGCGTCGAGACGACCGAGCTCCTCCTGGACGGCCACCAGATCGCGGCCGAGCAGATCCTGGGCGGGCAGCCTGGCAAGGGCTTCTTCCACGTGATGGACGGGGTCGAGGTCGGCCGGGTCAACGTGGCCGCCCGGGCCTGCGGCCTGGCCTGGCGGGGTTTCGAGCTGGCCGTGGCCTACGCCCAGCAGCGCAGGACCTTCGGCAAGGTCATCGCCGACCATCAGGCGGTGCTGTTCCGGATCGCGGACATGGCGACCAAGGTCGAGACCGCGCACACGATGATGGTGCGCGCCGCGCGGCTGAAGGAGACCGGCCGGCGCATGGACGTCGAGGCCGGGATGGCGAAGATGGTGGCCTCGGAGTACGCCAACGAGGTCGTCGAGGACTCCTTCCGGATCCACGGCGGCTACGGCTACTCCAAGGAGTACGAGATCGAGCGCCTCATGCGCGAGGTCAAGTTCATGCTCATCGGCGAGGGCACCAGCGACATCCAGAAGATGATCATCGGCCGCGCGCTGCTCAAGGACTACCAGCTCCGCTGAGCCTCCGGCGGGCCGTCTCCCACCGCTCGGAGAACCCGCCGCACCTCAGTAGACCCAGCGATAGGCCGCCGCCACCGCGGCAGGTTCGGCGTCCGCCATCCGAGCCGCCTCGCCGCGGCGGACCGCGATGATCGCCTCGGTCAGGGTCGGGCCGAGGCAGGCCTGTAGGTCGGGGCGGCGGGCGAACTCGTCCAGCGCCTGCGTCATCGTGGTCGGAAGGCGGCGGATCTCGTTGCGGGCCAGCTCTTCGTGACTCAGGCAGGCAGGGTCGACGGTGACCTCCGCCGGCAGCTTCAGTCCTCGGGTCAGGCCGTCGCGGGCGGCGAACAGCAGCCCCGCCAGCAGCAGATACGGATTGGCCGCGAGATCGGCGCACTTCACCTCGATGTTCGCCGCGTCGGCCTGCTGCCCGACGCTCCCGCGGACCAGGCGGAGCGCGGCCTCCCGGTTCTCATAGCCCCAACAGCCGTAGGCGCCCGACCAGCGGGTGGGGCCCAGGCGCAGAAAGCTGGACGGGCTCGGCGTGGCGAGAACGGCCAGCGCCGGCAATGCCTCGAGAACACCCGCGGCCATTCCTTCCCCCGCGCCGGTCAGGCCGTACCTGCCGCTTCCGCCGGCGAACAGGTTGACACCGTCGCGCCACGCCGAGAGGTGGACATGCCCGCCGTTGCCGACCTCACCGGCCACCACCGACGGAGCGAAGGAAACGCGCAGCGCATGCCGGCCGGCGATGGCCCGGACCGTCTGCCTGACCAGGACGCTGCGATCCGCGGCGCGCACCGGGTCGAGTGCTCCCACCGACAGTTCGAACTGCCCCGGTGCATATTCCGGATGCAGCTGGTGGACCTCGACTCCCTGCGTGGCGAGGGCGGCCAGCAGGTCCTCGGTGAACGCGGCCATCTCGACCATCCGCGTCATTCCGTACGCGGGTCCGCCACAGGCGGGGATGAATTCGTCGGCCGGCGTGTCGCCGCGGGCAAGCACGAACTCGATCTCGATGGCGGCCTGGAATTCCAGGCCTTCGCCCTGAAGGCGGGACTGGAGGTGCCGCAGCAGCGTTCGGCTGCACCCGGGATGAACGGAGCCGCCCTGCTCGATCCGGTCGAGGGGGGCCCACGCCCATCCCGGCTGGCCTGCCAGCGCGGTGAGCTGGCCGAGGTCAGGATAGAGCCGGAGATCCCCGACCGGCCCACCGAGGCGGTCCGCCGGCGGGATCGACCCGTCCGCCAGCATGATGTCGAAGATCGGGGACATGCCGACACCCCACCTCGCCGCCGCTGCCAGCGCGGCCGTGGCGACCCCTTTCACCCGGGTTATTCCCGCGGTGTCGACATAGCAGAAGGCGATCCCTTTCACGCCGGCACCGGCCAGCCGGGCGGACAGTTTCTCGGCGAGTTCGACGTCGCCGGGGCGGCCACCCGGAACCGGATCGGCCAGCCCACCCGGACCCCCAGATTCCGACCGCACATCGCCTCCAGCCCAGGTCATGGCGCGAATCCAGATTCCGCATCCCGCGGCCGACACAAGGCCGCGACGGGATCGGGTGATCCTACCGTGACGGCGAGTGTTCTTTGCCTGCTCCGAACCATGTCCCGGCCAGACCCGATTGCCGGCAGACATCCGTGCCCCGATTTCTGGACGGATGGTAGGGAACGTCGCCTCGGCGATCCGGAGCATCGGCTGCGCGGGCCGAACCGCGGTAGGCAGCGAGCCGATCCGCGTTTCCCAGGTTCTTCTCCTTGTTCCTTAAGCTCCCGTTAGGGGTGCGGGCCTTTGCTTGAGACGACGGAGCGACGGTCGCTCGGCGCTCATGCGGAGACGGGAGCCGGTGTGGGAATCAGGGACCGTTGGCTGCTGTGGCGGCACACCGAACGGCGAACCGTCCTGGATCGCGAGGCGACCATCGATGACCTCGCGGACCTGCGCCGCTTCGCATGTGAGCGGCTTGGAGTCGAGTTCTACGCGGAACCGGAGACGACCGCCACCGACGCGACCGTCGTGGCCGTCGACAGTGACGGCGCCTGGATCCGGCGCCGGGTGGGCGGACCTGCCGTCGCCCGCCATCTCGCCCGCGATCTCGCGCTCCCCGTGTACGACGCGTCGGTTGTCGGCTATCCCCGACGCATGCGGGAGTGGGACCGGCGGAACCGGACGTAGATCTCGCCGCTCCCCCTGCCGGCCGCCGGAGGGTTCCGCACCCGGGGGCCGGCTTTTGGCGGGACCATTACTGGATGGACGCCAAACGGGTTCTGGTTGTCGGTTGCGGCGGAGCGGGAAAGAGCACGCTGAGCCGCCGACTCGGCGTGCTCTGGGAGCTTCCGGTGGTCCATCTCGACCAGCATTTCTGGAGCCCGGGATGGGTCGAGATGCCCGACGACGCCTGGCGCGAGGTCGTCACGCGGCTCCTCGGCGCACCACAGTGGATCATGGACGGCAACTACGCCGGCACGTTGGACCTCCGGCTCCCCGCCGCGGACCTGATTCTCTTCCTCGACCTGCCACGTCGCGTCACCGTCCCGCGGGTGCTGTGGCGGCGGATCAGATGGCACGGCCGGACTCGCCCGGACGTGCGGCCCGGCTGCCCCGAGCACGTCACCGGGGAGTTCCTGGCCTGGCTGTGGACCTACCCCCGAAGCGGGCGGGTCCGCCTCGTCACCGCGATCACCGAGGCTGACGCCTGGTCACGCGTCGTCCGGCTGCGCAGCCCACGCCAGGTGCGCCGGTGGCTGGCGCGGGAGGCCCGCGAGGCCCGGCAGGGCCGCCAGGACCGGCAGGGCCGCCAGGACCGGCGTTGACCCACGCGGCGCCGACCCAGCCGACCTAGACGACCTGATCGGCCCCGGCCCCGGCCCCGGCCCCTTGCTCGGCCGCGCGGACCCGGTCACGCAGCTCGTATTTGACGATCTTGCCGGTGGCGTTCAGCGGGAGGGCGTCCACGACCTCGACCCGGCGGGGCACCTTGTAGTTCGCCATCCGCTCCCGGCTCCACGCGATCACCTGGGCCGGGTCGACGGTCACTCCCGCCCGGGGGATCACGAAGGCCATGCCGACCTCGCCCAGCCGTTCGTCGGGCACCCCGATCACGGCTACCTGCGCGATACCACCGTGTTCCAGCAGCATCGCCTCGATCTCCGCCGGGTAGGCGTTGAAGCCACCGACGATGAACATGTCCTTCTTGCGGTCGGTGATCCGGATGTTGCCGGCCTCGTCCTGGACCCCGATGTCGCCGGAGTGCAGCCACCCGTCGGCATCGATCGCCTCGGCGGTCGCGTCGGGGTTGTCGAAGTAGCCGCGCATCACGTTGTAGCCGCGGATGACGATCTCCCCGGGCTCCCCCGGCGGCAGCGGGGCGCCGGTGTCGTCGACGATCCGGACCTCCACCCCCGGAATGGCCCGGCCGGACGTCATCGCGATCGTCTCCGGGTCGTCGTCCCGGCGGCACGCGGTGGCGGTGCCGGTGGTCTCGGTGAGGCCGTAGGCGGTGAGCACCGTCTGCAGGCCGAGCTCCGAGCGCAGACGGCGGACCAGCTCGACGGGTACCGCGGCCGCGCCGGTGACCGCCAGTCGCAGGCTGGACAGGTCGTAGCCGGCCAGGTCGGTGTTGAGGATGCTCTGGTAGATCGCCGGCGGGCCGGGCAGCATCGTGATCCGCTCCTGCGCGACGCGCCGCAGCACGCTCGGGACGTCGAACACCGGGTGCGGCACCAGCGTCGCGCCGACGAGCAGGCAGGCGAGCAGCCCCGACTTGAGCCCCGCGGTGTGGAAGAAGGGGTAGACGAGCAGGTAGCGGTCGCCGTGGCGCAGCCCGACGAGCTGCGACCAGGAGGTGTAGACGCCGGTCGACGCGCCGTGGGTGAGCATGGCGCCCTTCGGCGCACCGGTCGTCCCGGAGGTGAACACGATGTCGGACAGGTCGTCGCCGGTCAGCGCCGCCGACCGCGCGGCCACCTCGGCGTCAGGCTGCCCCTCGGCACGGGCGAGGAAGTCCGGCCAGCCGGTCGCCCCCGCCCTGCCTGTGGCTGAACCCATGAGCACGATATCCGCCAGCGCGGGCGGGGCGGGCTGCTCGGCGAGCATCGTCAGGTAGTCGGTGTCCAGGAAGCCGTCGACGACGAACAGCAGCCGGGAGCCGGCGGTGCGCAGGATACGGGCTGCCTCGACGCCCTTGAAACGGGAGTTGATCGGCGCGAGGACCGCCCCGGCCCGGTAGACGCCCAGGGCGACGAGCGCCCACTCACAGGTGTTCGGCGCCCACACCGAGACCCGGTCACCGGCGCGGACACCCGAGGCCACCAGGGCGCGGGCCACCTCGGCCGTGCGGGCGTCGAGGTCGGCGAAGGTGAGCCGCTGGTCGCCGTCGACGATCGCCTCGTCGTGTGGCCACCGCGCCGCTGCCCGGGCCAACGCCGCCGGGATCGTCGCGGGCACCTGCTCAGGACCGTCCGCGGTCTCCGGCGACGCCACTTCCGCCGAGGCCAGGTTCGCCGACGCCGTGTCCCCCGGCGCCGTGTCCCCCGACGCCGTGTCTCCCGACGCCGTGTCCGCCGGCGTGGTCACCGTTGTCGTCGCCGTGGTGTCTGCCGTCGTCACCGCAGCCTGTGGTCGCGTGCTCATGTGGCACCCTTCGCCGTCGGGAGGGCCGGCCCGGCTTCGAGCACCGATACCGATGGACGGCCCGCTGCCGCGGCCGCCGGGACGGGCGGTATCACCCACAACGCGACACGCGACAGTCGCAGATTATATAAGTTATTCAATCGAAGGTCCGGAAGAACGGAGTGCTGGGATGCCCGACGCGACAGCGCCCCTCACCGGCGTCCGGGTTGTCGACGTGTCGATGCTCGGGCCCGGCGCGCTCACGACACACCTCGCCGACCTCGGCGCGGACGTCATCAAGGTGGAACCGCCCGGCGGCGACTACGTACGGCGCATGGTCTGGCCGTTCGTCGACGGCGTGTCCCTGCTGCACCTGCACATCTCCCGGGGCAAGCGCAGCATCGTCCTCGACCTGCGCACGCCCGAGGGGGTCGCGGTGTTCCACGACCTGGTCCGCGGCGCGGACGCGGTGGTCGAGGCGATGCGCCCCGGCGCGCTGGAGCGACGTGGCCTCGGCTTCGCCGCCCTGCGCGAGCTGAACCCGCGGATCGTGCTGGCGTCGATCTCCGGCTACGGGGCGAGCGGTCCGTACCGGGACCTGCCCAGCCACGGTATCGCCTACGACACCTGGGCCGGGGTGGTCGCTCCCGCCGTCGACGAGGACGGCTTCACCTACCTGCCCGACCACGCCTCGATCGGCATCCACGCCGGCCCGCTGTACGGGGCGCTGACGCTGGTCGCCGCCGTGCTCGCCGCCCGCGAGACCGGGCAGGGCCGGCACGTCGAGGTCGGCCAGTCCGACGCCGCGGCCGCGATGGACTGGCTGCGGATCGAGACGTACCGGGCCTACCAGCGCCCCGAGGACGAGGTCACCGGCAACCCGTCCGACAACTACGAGCGCCGCCCCCCGGGCACCGGCGGGATGCGCGACGCGGTGCGCTATCAGGTGTATGCGACGTCCGACGGCCATGTGCTGTTCATGGCCTCGGAGCGGCGGTTCTGGCGCAACTTCTGCGCCGGGGTCGGCCGGATGGACCTTTACGAGGCCCGGCCCGGCGCGGAGTACGCCGACCACGCCCGCGGTGACGTGGTGCTGCGCGACGAGCTGCGCAAGATCTTCGCCACCCGCACGACCGCCGAGTGGGTGCGCTTCGGCGGCGAGGTGGACACCACTCTGTCGCCGGTGAACTCACCCGAGGCGATCGACACCGACCCGCAGTTCGCCGACCGGCTGCCCTGGCTGCCGGCCGCCGACCTCGGCGTGGACGAGCTGCCGTTCCCGGTGCGCCTCGACGGTCGCAATCCGGTGCCGGCACGGCGGGCCCCGACCCCCGGGCAGCAGACCGCCGAGATCCTCGGCGAACTCGGCTACGACGACGAGCGGATCGCCGCCGTGCGCGCCGCCGGCGCGTTCGGGCCGATCGAAACACCAGACATCTGATCATCTGATCCTGTAGGCGAACAGCCGACCGGGTGGCGTTCCCACCCCGGTCGGCGCGGATGGGAGGGCACGCCATGGGGCTGCTCGACGGCAAGGTCGCGATCATCACCGGCGCCGGCCACGGCATCGGGCGCGGGCACGCGCTCGAACTGGCCCGGCACGGGGCGAAGGTCGTCGTCAACGATCTCGGCGGATCGGTGCGCGGCGAGGGGCAGGGGCGCGCGGCCGACGAGACCGTAGCGCTGATCGAGAAGCGCGGCGGCACCGCGATCGCCGACTACTCCGACGTGGGCGACCACGACCAGTGCGGCGCGCTGATCCGGCGGGCCATCGACGCCTTCGGCCGGCTCGACATCCTCGTGAACAACGCCGGCATCGTGCGCGACGCGGCGATCTGGAACATGCCCCCGGAGGACTTCGACGCGGTCATCCGCGTCCACGTCCGCGGCACCTGGTCGACGTGCCACCACGCGGCGCGCTACTGGCGGGCGGCGGCCAAGAGCGGCGAGACCGTGCGCGGACGGATCATCAACACCACCTCCGGCGCGGGGCTCGGCGGCAACTTCGGCCAGACCAGCTACGCCGCCGCGAAGGCCGCGATCGTCGCCATCACCCAGACGCTCGCGATGGAGCTGTACCGCTCGGGTGTCACGGTGAACGCGGTCGGCCCGGCCGGCCTCACCCGCATCACCGCGAGCATCCCCGGCATGGGCGCCTCGTTCGAGCCGGACGAGGTTCCCGACGACGAGTGGCACGCGATGGACCCGTCCAACAGCTCGCCGCTCGTCGCCTGGCTGGCCAGCGACGAGGCGGACCATGTGACCGGCCAGGTCATCCGCGCGATCGACGACCGGATCATCTGGATGCAGGGCTGGAAGGAGCGCAAGGTCATCGCCTCCGGCCAGAAGCGGTGGGACGCGACGAAGCTCGGCGAGGTCATCAACCAGGACCTGTTCGAGACCCGCGCCCCCGGCATGCGTTTCTGACCGCGGTGCCCGTCAACCTCGCCGAGCTGCTGCGCCCGGCGCACACTGTCCTGCTCACCCAGGAATGCCAGAACGGCGTGGTCGGGGCCGAGAGCTCGCTGCCGGCACTGGCCGCGGCGGCCCGGGACAGCGGCATGCTGGCCAACGCCGGCCGGCTCGCCGCCGCCGCCCGGCCGCCGGGCGGGGTGCGTGCAC
>NZ_ADGX01000192.1 GCF_000177675.1 Parafrankia sp. EUN1f | reverse complement strand
GTCGGCCGGGCCGCGGTGGCCACCGCGGCCGCCACCGTGGCGGCCCGCCGCCGGGCGACCACGGCCGCGAGCCGGGACTGCACCGCGAGCAGCAGGCAGGCAGCGAGGACCAGGAACGGAACAGCCGACTTGAACCCGTCGGAGGGCGTCAGCAGGAGCACGATCGCGCCGATCAGGCCACCGAGCATCGCGGGGGGCGCCAGCGCCTTCAGCCGGTCGGTCTGGCCACGCAGCTCCCGCCGGTACCCGAGCGCTCCGCCCGCATAGCCGGTGACGAGACCGACCGAAGAGGTGATGTTGGCGGTCAGGGCCGGCATCCCGGTGGCCAGCAGCGCGGGGAACGCGATCAGGGTACCGCCGCCCGCGATGGCGTTGACCGCGCCCGCGAGCAGGCCGCCGCCCGCGACGAGAGCAGCGTCGGCTGGTCCCACAGGTCCCTCCGTCCGGTCGTGACGAACCGCCGACAACTCGGTCACGACCGACGGCGACACGGCGCCCGTCGGGAGGCCGCCGGCCTCACCCTGTCCGGATGAATGCGACCTTTCCAGGGATTGCGGCCCAGGTCACGGCGCTTTTCGGGCCGATCGGCCCGAGCCGCGACGGAGCCGGCCGACCCACCGACGCTGAGTCAGAGGTCGAACTCCTCGGGGTTGATCCCGACCGCGAAGCACGCCTCCCGGACGATCGCCTGCTCGGTCTTGTCGAAGTTGCCGTCGGCGCCGCCGATGACGATCCCGATCTGAATCACCGCGCGGGCCTCGGTCGCCTTCTTCTTGACCTTGCCGATCTCCTGCAGGATGGAGACCTTGCCGAAGTCGAAGTCGGCCTGCAGCTTGCCGAGGTAGTCGTTGAACCTGCGCTGCAGGTCGTCGGCCGGGAAGTTGGACAGCACGTCGTTGCTGACGATCAGTGAGGCGACCCGCTGACGCTCCGCCGGGTCGATGTTGCCGTCCGCGGCGGCCACGAGAGCACACATCGCCATGCTCGCGTCACGGAACGCGCCGCTCTTGAGGTCGTTCTTCTTCGCGTTGAGCTGGCCCTGCATGGTCTGCGCGGACTGGCGTAGCTGGTTCCAGATCGGCACCTGTGCTCCTTTGCCGGTGGCGTTTCCGGTGTTCGAGGATCCTGGCGTTCTGGCGTTCTGAGGTCAGGTCGGTTGGTCAGACCTGTCAGGACGGGCCGAGCCCTGCCTGACCTGGCCAGCCTCCCACGAGGAGAACGTGCGACTGCTGGGCAACGCTCCTCGCATGTCAGGATGCGCCGTTGAGCCGGTCGACGGCCAGCTGGGCATCACCGATATTGACGAAGTCCACCGCGACGAAGGTCGGGCGCCGCCCCTGTTCGGACTCACAGCTGTGCGCACGGTCGAGGATCCGGTCGGCATTGTTGGCGACCAGGGCCGCCTGCCGGCTCGGCGCCGCATCGGTCACCCAGTTGTTGAGCAGGAGCAGCCCCGACCCGGCCTCGCCGCGATTGCGCGCACAGCCGACAAGTTTGTCCGCCGAGTCGACGGAGAAGGGTGTGTCCGATGCATAGCGGTAGAAGCTTCGGAGAAATGTTCCGGGCAGGTCCTGGCTCTCGGTGAAGACGGCCAGCCGCCGACCGCTGTCGATCATCTCGCGCAGCGTGGGCCATGAGCCGTCGTCGGCGGGCGGGGTGACCACGAGCCGGGAAAGCCCCGCCTGCGCGACCGCGCCGGCGATCTCGGAGGCCGGCGCCCCGTCCTGGATGATGAAGGTGACGACCTCGCTCGGGTTGCGGGCCATCCAGTCCCCCACCTTGCCGAGCTCTGCGATCAGGTCGAGCGCACCGAGCTGGCACATGTCGTGGCACAGCCACAGCCCGGGCCGGGCCGACCTGGCGTTGCGGGTCAGCGGCTCGATGGCCGTGCGGGTCGTCGGCGGGAGCGTCGCGAGCACGGCGTCGACCTGCTCGGGCGTCGTCCAGTGGTGGACGTCGAGCAGCAGCGCGCGAACACCGAGGTCGAGCTGGTGCACCAGCGACGGATCCTGCGTCGGGCCGAGAAAACGGTCCTCGCTGTTCGCCATCGCGTTGTGGGTCGCGAGGTAGGTGACCTCGTCGTAGCGCTTCGCGCAGAGCTGGGCCTGGCCGTTGCACAGTTCGCGCCCGGTGGCCGCGGCGCCCGGGAACGCGACCCAGGTCACCGCGATCATCACCGGAATGGTCACCACGAGGCCACCGGCAAGCCGGCGCCGCCGGCCGACCCGGCTCCACCGCCCGGACACCCGCCGGAACACGGCTGCGCCGACGACCACCATGCCCACGACCAGCGTCCAGCCGACGATGCGCAGGTAGTCGGCCTCGATGTCACCGTAGGCGTGCCGGGAGAAGTCCGCGAGGACGGCCCCGGCGCCCGGCGGCAGCGGCCCGCCGGGCCTGTCCAGCGCCAGCAACGGGTTCGGCAGCAGAATGCGCAGCGCGACCCCGAACACGCCCGCGGCGACACCCGCGGTGATCAGGGCGACCGCCAGCGCGCGCACCCGGGACCGGCCCCGCCTGGCCGCCAGCCCGATGATCGCCACACCGATCAGGCCGACGAGAGCGAGCAGGGCCACGGTCAGGCCGTCCAGCGCCGCGGAGACGTCGTGCAGCCGGGAGACGGCGCTGATGGCCGGCTCGTCGCGCAGGTCGGAGAGGCGAACGCCCAGGTCGAGCACTGCACCGTCGGTGAGGTGCGACCGCATCTCACCGATCGCCTGCTCGTCGCCCTGGAACAACAGCGGGCCGACCAGGGCCAGCGCGCCGGCCACGTCCCCGGAGCGCAGGTCCGCGCGCAGCGGGCCGGCCATCTCATCGCGGTCGGCCGCGGGCAGCCGACCGAGCACGGCGTCGACGACACGGTCGGTGTCCTGCGCGGACAGCTGCATGGTGGGCAGATCGGCCGGCGGGCGGCCTGCCATGATCTCGTCGACCGCGGTCAGGATGGCGCGGGTGAAGTCCGTCACGGACTCGACCCGGTAGCTGCTCCCCGACCCGAGCTCCCCGGCGATGTAACGGTTGGCCAGGCCGGAGATGTTGCCGAAGATCGGCGTCAGGTCGACCGTGAACGCGAGGTCGTCCTGTTTCGCACTCAGGTAGCCCACGATGCGCCGGATCTGCTCGTCGGTCATCTCCTCGACCGTCGACGGCGGGAGGACCGTGCGCAGGTTCGCCGTGACCAGCGACGAGTCGATCGGCAGGCCGGAGAGCAGCGAGTCCACCGCCGGGTCGGGCAGGACCTCGGTGTAGAGGCGGTCGTAGGCGTTGGCCTCGGCGAGCGACTGGGAGTAGAAGTCGGCGCTGAGCACCGTGGAACGCGCGGTGGTGAGCACGACGATGGGCACCCAGACCAGCGCCAGCAGCACGGCCAGGCCCGCCTGGGCCGCCCGCAGCCGCACATCGCCCCCACGGCCGGACGGCACCGGCCCGGCGGCCCGACCGGCTTTGGTGGCCCGACCGGCTTTGGTGGCCCGACCGGCTTTGGCAGCTCGGTCACCCGCGGCGGGTGGTTCGCCGCCCGGGCCCGGCGGATCGCTGTCGGCGGCACGCGGCTCGGGGACCGCCGCCCTGGTGTCGCCGGACGAGCTCGTGGACGGGGCCGCGTCGGAGCGATCCCCCGACGCGAACTCGGGCGCCGTCGTGGACCCGGGCGTTGGAGCGGGCCCGGATGCCGCGGCGGACCCGGGTGCGGGGGCCCGCCTGCCCAGGCGCCCACGGAGCCCAGAAGCCATTCGGCCCATCTCCGACCTGTCACCACGCACCGTCATGGACGGCTTCCAACCTATCCCGGCCGGGCCGATCAGAGATCGGTTTGGCCGGCCGGGGAACACCCGGAGGTCACCTCAGGGCCGGCTCGCACGCAGCTGCGGGTGCAGCACGGCCGTCAGGGCCTCCTCGATCCGCGCCGCGACGTCGTCCGGCGTGCCGGAACCGTCGATGGTCCGCAGCAGGCCCTGCTCCCCGTAGTGGCTGCGCAGCGGTGCCGTCTCCGCTGTGAAGACCTCCATGCGGCGGCGGGCCGTCTCGGCGGTGTCGTCGACGCGGCCCTCGGACAGCGCGCGCCGGCTGATCCGCGCCAGCACCTCGGCCTGGTCGACCTTGAGATCCATCACGACGTCCAGCGGGCCGCAGGAGGCGTCCAGCATGCGGTCGAGGGCCTCGGCCTGTGGCAGCGTCCGAGGGAAGCCGTCGAGCAGGAAGCCGGCCCCGCAGTCGGCACCGGTGGTGAGACGGTCCGCGACGATGTCCAGCACGATCTCGTCGGGGACCAGCTCACCGGCACGGACGTAGCGCTCCGCCCGCCGGCCCAGGCTGGTGCCGGCGGAGATCTGCTGGTCGAAAAGCTGACCCGTCGAGATCGCGGGAACGCCGTGGCGCGCGCTGATACGTGCGGCCTGGGTTCCCTTGCCTGCACCGGGTGGACCGAGCAGCACGAGCCTCATGCCCTGCACGCTACAGGCAGTTGCGCCTTCGACAGCCGCGCCAAAAGGACAAAAGGGCCCAGCCCGGACTCGATGGAAGGCAGCTCACCTCCGTCGGTCCGGGCCGTTCCTGACCAGCCGTCAGGGCCGGCAGCGGTCAGGCCGGCTGTCAGGGCCGGCGAGTCGGCAGGATCGGAGCGGGCAGGTCGGTCGTGCCCATCAGATACCGGTCGACGGCCGCGGCGGCCGAGCGCCCCTCCGCGATCGCCCAGACGATCAGCGACTGGCCGCGGCCCATGTCACCGGCCACGAACACACCGGGGACGGACGTCGACCAGCCCAGGTCGCGGGCGACGTTGCCACGGGGGTCGAGGTCGACCCCGAGCTGCTCCAGCAGGCCCGGGCGCTCGGGCCCGACGAAGCCCATGGCCAGCAGCACCAGGTCGCAGGGCAGCTCGGTGTCGGTCCCCTCGATCTTGCGGGGCCTGCCGTCGACCATCTCGACCTCGTGCATGAGCAGCGCCCGCACGTTGCCGTCGTCATCGCCGAGGAACCGCTCGGTGGACACGGCGAAGACCCGCTCGCCGCCCTCCTCGTGCGCGCTGGTGACCCGGTAGAGCAGCGGGAAGGTCGGCCACGGGTTCGCCGGGGCGCGCGACGCCGGCGGCCGGGGCATGATCTCCAGCTGGTGGACGGACACCGCGCCCTGGCGGTGCGAGGTGCCCAGGCAGTCGGCCCCGGTGTCACCCCCGCCGATGATCACCACCCGCTTGCCCTCGGCGGAGATGGTCGTCTGGGCCAGGTCACCGAGCTGGACCTTGTTCGCGGGCACCAGGAAATCCATGGCCAGGTGGATGCCCTTGAGCTCCCGGCCCGGCACCGGCAGGTCACGGCCCACCGTCGACCCGCCGGCGAGGACGACCGCGTCGTAGGACGACCGCAGCTCGTCCGCGGTGAGGTCGACACCGACGTTGCACGAGGTGATGAACGAGGTGCCCTCGGCCTCCATCTGCGCGAGACGGTTGTCGAGGACGCGCTTCTCCATCTTGAACTCGGGGATGCCGTAGCGAAGCAGGCCACCCACGCGGTCCGCCCGCTCGTAGACCACCACCTCGTGGCCGGCCCGGGTGAGCTGCTGGGCGGCGGCCAGCCCGGCCGGGCCCGAACCTACCACCGCGACCCGCCGCCCGGTCCGCACCGACGGCTGGACCGGCGTCACCACCCCGTCCGCGATGGCGCGGTCGATGATGGTGACCTCGATCTGCTTGATCGCCACCGGATCGTCGGCGATACCGAGGACGCAGGCCGCCTCGCACGGCGCCGGGCACAGCCGCCCGGTGAACTCCGGGAAGTTGTTGGTCGCGTGCAGCCGCTCGATCGCCGCGGTCCAGTCCCCGCGGCGGGCGAGGTCGTTCCACTCGGGGATGATGTTCCCCAGCGGGCAGCCGTTGTGGCAGAACGGGATGCCGCAGTCCATGCACCGGCCGGCCTGGTCGCGCAGCGCCGGCTCCGGGAACGGCTCGTACACCTCACGCCAGTCGGTGAGACGCAGGTCCACCGGCCGACGTGAGGGCAGCTCCCGGCGGTGCTTGAGAAACCCGGTCGGGTCAGCCATGACACTCCTGTCGCGGTCTGGTTCTTCGTTGGATCGATGGGTCGGTACCCGCGTATGACCTGGTCAGACGCGGGACGACGCCATGATCTCCTCGTCGACGGGCAGGCCCTGCTCCTGCGCCCTGCGCATGGCAGCCAGAACCCGCTTGTAGTCGCGCGGCATGACCTTCACGAAGTGGTCCTGCTCGTCCGCCCAGCGGGAGATCAGTCGGGCTGCGACAGCGGAGCCCGTCTCCCGGTAGTGCTTCTCGATGTGGCCGCGCAGCGCGACGCGGTCATCGTCGTCGAGCGGGTCGACGTCCACCATCTCGGTGTTGATGCGCTGGAGCACCGGCTTGTGAAGATACGCGACGCCACCGCTCATCCCGGCCGCGAAGTTGCGGCCGATCGAGCCGAGGACGACGACGACACCGCCGGTCATGTATTCGCAGCCGTGGTCCCCGACGCCCTCGACCACCGCGACGGCGCCCGAGTTACGCACGCAGAACCGCTCACCGACGATGCCGCGGAAGTACGCCTCACCCGCGGTGGCCCCGTAGAGCAGCACGTTGCCGGCGACGATGTTCTCCTCCGCCCGCAGCGGCGCCTCCTTCGGCGGGAAGACGATGAGCCGCCCGCCGGAGAGGCCCTTGCCGGCGTAGTCGTTGGCGTCGCCCTCCAGGGTGAGGGTCATCCCACGGGGGACGAACGCGCCGAAGCTCTGCCCGGCGGAACCGGTGAACCGCAGCGAGATCGTGTCGTCGGGCAGCCCGGCCGCCCCGTACCTCTTCGTCACCTCGTAGCCGAGCATGGTGCCGACCGTCCGGTTGACGTTGCGAATCGGCATCTCCAGCCAGACCGGCCGGCCGTCCTCGATCGCGCCCTCGCAGAGCTGGATCAGCGAGTTGTCGAGCGCCTTGTCCAGGCCGTGGTCCTGGCTCGCGGTGCAGTGCAGCGAGCCACCGAACGGCCGCTCCGGGGTGTGCAGCAGCGGGGTGATGTCGAGCCCGGAGGCCTTCCAGTGGTTGATCGCCGCACGGGCGTCGAGCAGGTCGACCCGGCCCACCGCCTCCGCGATGCTGCGCAGGCCCAGCGCGGCCAGGTGCTCGCGCACCTCCTCGGCGATGAAGGTGAAGAACGCCTCCACGAACTCGGGGCGGCCGGTGAACCGCTTGCGCAGCTCCGGGTTCTGCGTCGCCACGCCGACCGGACAGGTGTCCAGGTGACAGACGCGCATCATCACGCAGCCCGCGACGACGAGCGGCGCCGTGGCGAAGCCGAACTCCTCGGCACCCAGCAGGGCACCGATGACGACGTCCCGGCCGGTCTTCATCTGGCCGTCGACCTGCACGACGATGCGGTCCCGCAGGCCGTTGAGCAGCAGGGTCTGCTGGGTCTCGGCGAGCCCGAGCTCCCACGGCGCGCCGGCGTGCTTGAGCGACGTCAGCGGGGAAGCCCCGGTGCCGCCGTCATGGCCGGAGATCAGCACGACGTCGGCGTGCGCCTTGGAGACACCGGCGGCCACCGTCCCGACCCCGACCTCGGCGACGAGCTTGACGTGCACCCGTGCCTTGGGGTTGGAGTTCTTCAGGTCGTGGATGAGCTGGGCGAGGTCCTCGATCGAGTAGATGTCGTGGTGCGGGGGCGGCGAGATCAGGCCGACGCCCGGGGTCGAGTGCCGGGTCTTCGCGATCCACGGGTAGACCTTGTGCCCGGGGAGCTGGCCGCCCTCGCCCGGCTTCGCGCCCTGCGCCATCTTGATCTGGATGTCGTCGGCGTTCGCCAGGTACTCGCTGGTCACCCCGAACCGGCCGCTGGCCACCTGCTTCACGGCCGAACGGCGCAGGTCACCGTTCTCGTCCGGGGTGAAACGGCGCGCGTCCTCGCCGCCCTCGCCGGTGTTCGACTTGCCGCCGAGGCGGTTCATCGCGATCGCGAGTGTCTCGTGGGCCTCGGCGCTGATCGAGCCGTACGACATGGCACCGGTCGCGAACCGCTTCACGATCTCGGAGGCCGGCTCGACCTGGTCGATCGGGATCGGGCCACGCCCGGTGTCACGCAGCGCGAACAGACCGCGCAGCGTCGCGTTCTGCCGGGCCAGGTCGTCGACCTTCGCGGTGTACTCGCGGAACAGGTCGTACTGGCGGCTGCGGGTGGCGTGCTGGAGCAGGAAGACGGTCTCCGGGTTGAACAGGTGCAGCTCGCCCTCACGCCGCCACTGGTACTCGCCGCCGACCTCCAGGGTCCGGTGCGCGAGCTCGGAGGGGATCGTCGGGTACGCGCGCCGGTGCCGGGCCGCGACCTCCTCGGCGATGATGTCGATGCCGACGCCGTCGAGCCGGCTGGGTGTGCCGACGAAGAACTGGTCGACCAGCTCCTGCGACAGCCCGATCGCCTCGAAGACCTGGGCCCCGGTGTAGCTCGCCACCGTGGAGATGCCCATCTTGGACATCACCTTGAGCAGGCCCTTGCCGAGCGCCTTGATCATGTTCTTCTCGGCCTGCGCACGGTCGACGCCGGTGAGCTCGCCGCTGGCGAGCAGGTCGTCGATCGACTCGAAGGCCAGATACGGGTTGACCGCCGCCGCACCGTAGCCGGTGAGCAGCGCGATGTGGTGGACCTCGCGGGCGTCACCGCATTCGACGATGAGGCCGACCTTCGTCCGGGTCTTCTCGCGGATCAGGTGGTGGTGCACCGCCGCGGTCAGCAGCAGGGACGGGATCGGCGCCTTGTGCTCGTCGGAGTCGCGGTCGGAGAGGACCACAATGCGGGCACCATCGGCGATGGCCTCGCTGACACCGGCGCAGATCTCCGCGAGGCGCGCGGTCAGCGCGGCACCGCCACCCTCGACGTCGTAGAGACCACGCACCGTCACCGACGCGAAGCCGGGCATGTCACCGTCGTCGTTGATGCCGATGATCCGCGCCAGCTGGGTGTTGCTGATCACCGGGAACGGCAGGTGCACCATCCGGGCTGACGCCGGGGTCGGATCGAGCAGGTTGCCCTCCGGGCCGAGCGTGCGGGCGAGGCTGGTGACCAGCTCCTCCCGGATCGCGTCCAGCGGCGGGTTGGTGACCTGGGCGAACAGCTGGGTGAAGTAGTCGAACAGCAGCCGCGGCCGGGTGGAGAGCACGGCGACCGGGGTGTCGGTGCCCATCGACCCGATCGGTTCGGCCCCCGCGCGCGCCATCGGGCCGACGATGATCCGCAGCTCCTCCTCGGTGTACCCGAAGACCTGCTGGCGGCGCAGGACGGACGAGTGCCCGTACAGGATGTGCTCCCGCTCGGGCAGGTCGTCCAGGGAGATGACGCCGGCGTGCAGCCACTCCTCGTACGGCGCGGCGTTCGCCAGCGCCGACTTGACCTCGTCGTCGCTGACGATCCGGCCCTTCGCGGTGTCGACGAGGAACATCCGCCCGGGCTGCAGGCGGCCCTTGCGCACCACCTTGTGCGGCGGGATGTCCAGCACGCCGACCTCGGAGGCCATCACGACCAGGCCGTCGTCGGTCACCCAGTAGCGGGACGGGCGCAGGCCGTTGCGGTCCAGCACCGCGCCGATCATCGTGCCGTCGGTGAAGGCGATGGAGGCCGGGCCGTCCCAGGGCTCCATGAGCGCGGAGTGGAACTCGTAGAAGGCCCGGCGGGCCGGGTCCATCTCCTCGTGGTTCTCCCACGCCTCCGGGATCATCATGAGCACCGCGTGCGGCAGCGAACGCCCACCCAGGTGCAGCAGCTCGAGCACCTCGTCGAAGCTGGCCGAGTCGCTGGCGCCGTCCTCACAGATCGGGAACAGCCGCGCCAGGTCGCCGGGGATGAGGTTGCTGGCCAGCAGCGCCTCCCGTGCACGCATCCAGTTACGGTTGCCGCGCACGGTGTTGATCTCGCCGTTGTGGGCGATCAGCCGGTACGGGTGTGCCAGCGGCCAGCTCGGGAAGGTGTTCGTCGAGAACCGGCTGTGGACCAGCGCGATGGCGCTGTCGAACCGCGGGTCGTCGAGGTCCGGGAAGTAGGCGGAGAGCTGATGCGTCGTCAGCATGCCCTTGTAGACGATGGTGCGGGCTGACAGCGAAGGCATGTAGGCGCCGGTCTCGCGCCGGACCCGCTTGCGTACGCAGTAGGCGCGGCGCTCGAGATCCATCACGTCGAACCCGTCGTCGGACGCGGAGCCAGCCGCACCCGCCGCACCTGCCACCCCGGACCCGCCCTGGGCCTGCGCCGGAACAGCCGCGGCGGCCCCGGTCGGCTCGCCGGGCAGCGCGAGGAAGATCTGCCGCATCCACGGCTCGACCTCACGCGCCGCGAGACCGACGAGGTGGCCGACCGTCGGGACCTCGCGCCAGCCGAGGACCCGCAGGCCCTCCTGGCGCACGATCCGGCTGATCGCTCGGATGGCGTCGTCGCGCTCACCCGCGATCTGGGAGAGGAAGATCGTGCCGACGGCGTACCGGCCCGGCGCCGGCAGCGGGAACTGCACGACGTCACGGAAGAAGCCGTCCGGCACCTGAACCAGGATGCCCGCACCGTCGCCGGTGTCGGGGTCGCTGCCGGACGCACCGCGATGATCAAGATTGCGCAGGACTGTCAGCCCCTGATCGACCAGCTCGTGGCTACGCCGGCCATGCACATCGACAACGAAGCCGACGCCACAGGCATCGTGTTCGAACGAGGGGTCATAGAGACCTTGCGCAGTCGACATCCGGAGGTGTCCCGTCCATCTTCAGGGGCCGATGGGAGCGGACGACGTTGTCCGGAGGGTGGCGCGGCGAATGACGGGCTGCTCATCAGCTCCGCGCCTGTACCGAGTGTGCCATGCGCAAGCCGCATCCGCCGTGGTCGCTCATGTCCGTCAGATCACAGCGAGATGACGGCAGATTTCGCAGGTGATCAAAGAACTTCCGGTAAGGAGCCCCCGAAAGCGGACATGTGACAGGAAGGCAACATTCCCGTCACAGGGCGCACCGTCAGGCAGCCAGCCGCCGCGAACCGGACGAGCAGAGTGAGGATCTCCTGCCTATAAGCAGTGTACGGATCCAGTTTGTCGTGGATCCGCCCACCCCCCGTGCCATCTTCGGTATTCCGCCCCGTCACGGCGAGCCACCCTGTTCGTCGAGGGCGGCCGGCCCTCGGTCAGTCCCGGCTGGCTGAGCCCGCCCCCGCAGGACCGGCAGGACCGGCAGGACCGGCAGGACCGGCGGTACCAGAACCCGAGACGGCGGAACCGGCGGCGACATCCGGACCGCTGGGCGCGCCCCCAGCCGTCGCACCCGTGCCGACGCCGGCACCAGCGCCAGCCGTCTGCGCCGCGACCGCGGCGGCCGAGCCGCCCGCACCCGGGACGGCGACGGCCGGCTCGGTCGCCCGGTCGCCAGGGTGGTCGGCGGTGACCGTGGCAGCGCCCGTGCCGGTGTCGATGCCCGGCCCACCGGTCGCGGGCGCCTCCGTCGTGCCGGCCGCGGCCGTCCTGCCCTCGGGGCCCGGCTTGCCAGCCGCGTCAGTCTCGCCGGACCCGGTCCCCTTGCCAGCCCCGTCTGCCTTACCACCCGCGTCTGTCTTGCTCTCCGCGCCGGCCTTGCCGTCCGCGTCCGCACCGGCCTCGGCGCCCGGAGTGTCCCCGGCGCCGGGCGCCGGGGGCCAGCCGACGTTGGCGTCGATCGGGCGCCGAACGAGCGCCAGCGCCAACACCGCGAGCAGGAAGACCACGATCGAGACCCAGATGTTGATCCGGAAGCCGAAGACCTTCTCCGCGGTGTCGATCCGCAGCGCCTCGATCCAGAGTCTGCCGATCGTGTAAAGCGCCACGTAGAGGAAGAACAACCGCCCGCGGCCAAGCCGCTTACGCCTGTCGACGAGCAGCAGGACCCCCGCGACAACCAGGTTCCACAGCGACTCGTAAAGGAAGGTCGGGTGGTAGGTCGAGACTCCCGGGATCATCTGGTGCGCCGGATCGATCCGGACCGCCCAGGGCAGATCCGTCGCCCGGCCGTACAGCTCCTGGTTGAACCAGTTCCCCCACCGCCCGATCGCCTGCGCGAGAGCCAGGCCGGGCGCGAGCGCGTCCGCGAACAGGCCGAACGACACGTCCATCCGTCGGCAGGCGATCCAGGCGCCGAGCGCCCCACCGGCGACCGCGCCCCAGATCGCCAGGCCGCCGTTCCAGACCTCGAAGACCGCGACCAGGTCGCCGTCCTTGCCGAAGTAGGCCTCGGGGCTGCTGACCACGTGGTAGATCCGCGCTCCGACGATGCCGAACGGGACCGCCCAGTACGCGACCTCGCTGGCGACCACGGGATCCACGCCGCGTGCCCGCAACCGCCGAGCGGTCACGACAACAGCGACGATGATCCCGATGACGATCATCAGAGCGTAGGCGCGCAGGGGGACGGGCCCCAGATGCACGACTCCTC
This sequence comes from Parafrankia sp. EUN1f, assembly GCF_000177675.1. Lineage (GTDB taxonomy): Bacteria > Actinomycetota > Actinomycetes > Frankiales > Frankiaceae > Parafrankia. The sequence continues at coordinate 2,114 of NZ_ADGX01000192.1, read as the reverse complement.
GGGATGGACTGGGTATAGCAGCGAGCACCACGGGGGTCAGGCTATCCCCCCGGACGTCCGCCGCTGCGAGGCCAGTCCCACGAGCAACGCAGCCGCAATCGGGAACGCGCCGGGCACACCGCCCGCAATCCACGACACCACAGGGGATATACCTGGCGCAATCAGACAGACCGGGCCCGGGTGGACCTCGGAACAGCAACGGAGCGCCCCCGGAGCGGCCGCGGGACGTTCACGGGAACAGGTCAGACAGAGGCCGAGCGCACACCCGCGGCAAGCTCGGCCGCCAGACCGGTGACCGCGGCGAGACCCGCGTCGCCGCCCTGACCGGCCCCGGTGTCGGTCGCGGTGTCGGTGGCGAGCGCACGGACGAGGGCCGAACCCACGATCACCCCGTCCGCGAAGCTCGCGACCTCCGAGGCCTGGGCCCCGTTGCTGACTCCCAGCCCGACGGCGACCGGCAGGCTGGTCACCTCACGCACCCGGGCGACGAGATCACCGGCCTTGGCCCCGACCTCGGCCCGTGCCCCGGTGACACCCATTGTCGACGCCGCGTAGACAAAGCCACGGCTGTGCCCGGTGACCAGGCGCAGCCGCTCGGGCGTGGAGCTCGGCGCGACCAGGAAGACCGGGTCCAGGCCGTGGGCGGCACAGGCCGCGAGCCAGCGGTCGGCCTCCTCGGGCGGCAGGTCGGGAGTGATCGCTCCCGCCCCGCCGGCCGCGGCCAGATCGGCCGCGAACGCCTCCAGGCCGTAACGCTCCACCGGATTCCAGTAGGTCATCACCAGCGTCGGCGCTCCGGTCTCGGCGACCGCCTCGACCGTGCGCAGCACATCCCGCGTCGTGACTCCGCCGCGCAGGGCGGCATCGGCGGCGTCCTGGATGACCGGCCCGTCCATCGTCGGGTCGGAGTAGGGCAGACCGACCTCGACCACGTCCACCCCCGCCGCGACCATGGCCCGCATCGCGGCGATCCCGCGTTCCACCGTCGGAAAGCCCGCGGGAAGGTAACCGACGAGGACGGCACGCCCCTCGTCGCGGGCCCGGGCGAAGGCCCGGTCCAGCGGGCTGAACCGCTCCGCCTCGCCCGACTGGACCTGCGCTGACGCGCTCTGTGCCAACTGACTCCGCACCGTGGATCCGTTCCTCGTCGTCGTGATCAGGCGGATGGAGAGGTGCCCGCGGCGTCACGTGCGCCCGGGGACTCGGCGTCCTCATCCAACAGGTTGAACCAGCGGGCAGCCGTGTCGACGTCCTTGTCACCGCGACCGGAGCAGTTGACCAGTACTACGGCGTCGGGGCCGAGCTCACGGGCGACCTCGAAGGCGCCGGCGAAGGCGTGCGCGCTCTCGATGGCCACGAGGATGCCCTCCGTGCGGGCCACCAGGCCCAGCGCGTCCATCGCCGCGGTGTCGTCGACCACCCGGTACGTGGCGCGCCCGGTCTCGTGCAGCAACGCGTGCTCGGGGCCGATGCCCGGGTAGTCGAGCCCGGCGGAGATCGAGTGGGAGACCTGGGTCTGCCCGTCCTCGTCCTGCAGGAGGAAGGTCCGCATGCCGTGCAGGACACCGGGTGCCCCACCGGCGATGGCGGCCGCGTGGCGCCCGGTGGCGACCCCGTCACCACCGGCCTCGCAACCGATCAACGCGACCTCTGTGTCCGGGATGAAACGGTGGAAGATGCCCATCGCGTTCGACCCGCCGCCGACACAGGCGACCACCGCGTCCGGCAGGCGGCCGAGCAGGTCGAGGGTCTGCTGACGCGCCTCCACCCCGATGATGCGCTGGAAGTCACGCACCATCATCGGGAACGGATGTGGCCCCATCACCGACCCGATGCAGTAGTGGGTCGAGTCGACCGTGGCCACCCAGTCACGCATGGCCTCGTTGATGGCGTCCTTCAGGGTGCGGCTGCCGGACGCGACCGCGACGACCTCCGCGCCGAGCAGGCGCATCCGCGCCACGTTGAGAGCCTGCCGGCGGGTGTCCTCCTCGCCCATGTAGACGACGCACTCCAGGCCCAGCAGGGCGCAGGCGGTCGCGGTCGCCACACCGTGCTGACCGGCGCCCGTCTCGGCGATCACCCGCGTCTTGCCCATCCGGCGGGTCAGCAGGCAC
>NZ_ADGX01000193.1 GCF_000177675.1 Parafrankia sp. EUN1f | reverse complement strand
CCGGACTCAGGCATCGACCGTACCCGCCGCCGCGACGACCCCGCCTCCCGCCGCTCGGCCCGGACCAACGGCAGCACCGGCCCGGACGCTCCGGCCCGCAGCGACCGGAGCCACGCCCAGCGTGCGGCGGGCTCGAGGTCAGGAGCGGGTGACGCGCCGCAGGGCGTGTGCGGCCACCAGCAGCGCGGCCACGGCGACCGCGGCACAGACCCCGAGATCCGCCGACACTCCCGCCCAGTCGACCGAGGGCGCGAACGCCTGGGCCAGCGCGTCGACCGCGTAGCTGCTCGGCAGCAGGTCACGCGCCAGGCGCCCGATACCCGGCAGCCTGTCGGCGGGAATGACGCCGAGGAACAGCACCACGCTCATGCCGAGCTGACCCGCGACCGTCGCGAGCTCCGGCTTCGGCGCGAGCAACCCGATCGCCGCGCCGATACCGGCCAGACTCGCCCCCGCCAGAACCGTGACCGGAAGCAACAGCCACAGACCCGTCATCGGCAGGCCATACAGTACCGAGCCGACGAACACCGTCACAATCGTGCCCGGTACCGCGAACGTCGCGTAGGACGCGGCGGTTCCGAGGACGACCGCGGCACCGGAGATCGGCAGTGTCAGGTAGTAGTCGAGTGCCCCGGCGGCGCGAAGCGCGCCGAACCGCTGCGCCAGCAGGTTGAGCGCCACGAAGGCCACGACGAGCACCGTCGAGCCGGCCACGACCGAGGCCGCCGCCGAGTCGTCGCCGACGTCGACGATGCCCCGCAACAGGATCATGATGCCCAGCGACTGGAACGCGGCGACGAACAGCAACGGCACCCGCGCCACCCGCGCACGGGCCAGCTGGCCCCGGTACACGGCCGTGAGGGCGGCCGGGAAGGCCGTCCCCAGCGGGAGCGGCACAGGTGACGCGTCAGCCACGCCGTCGCCCAGGTCTGCGACGGGCCGCGCCGCCGCGTCAGCCACCGCGGCCTTCGCCGCGTCAGCCACCGCAGCGACCTCGGCCGCCGGGGCCACCGGGGCCACCGGGAGCTTCGTCGCACCAGCCGCCTCGGCCACCGGAAGCTTCAGCGAGCCCACCGGAACCGCCACCGCGGGCTTGCGCGAGCCAGCCGAGCCGGCCGGAGCGGGTGTGCCCGGGCCGGCCGCGGTGTGAGGCGTCGTCAAGGTCATGTCCGCTCCAGATCACGGCAGGTACCGCCGAGAGTGAGATACACGTCCTCCAACGACGGAGTCGCGAGACTGAAATCGTCCAGGGCCGCGAACGCCGGCCCGGAGGTGAGCTGGCCCAGGGCGTCCCGCGCGTCGGCCTGCGCGAGCCGCGTCGTCCAGCGCCGGCCGGTGACCCGCGCCGTGGCGGCGAGCCGGGCGACCGTCGGATCATCCACCGGTGGGTCGTGCCGCCAGACGAGGTCGAGCCGGACGTCGTCCGACACCGACGCCTTGAGCCGGCCGGGTGAGTCACAGGCGATCACGCGACCGGCCTCCAACACGGCGACCCGGTCGAGGACGGTCTCGGCCTCCAGCACGTTGTGCGTGATCAGCACGACGGTCGTCCCACGCTCGGCCCGCCGGCGCTCGAGCGCCGCCCACACCGACCGGCGCGCGGAGGGATCCAGGCCCGTGGTCGGCTCGTCGAGCACCAGCACGGGGCGCTCACCGACCAGCGTGGCCGCCACGCAGGCCAGCCGGCGCTGACCACCGGAAAGCCGCCCGAGTGGCCGGCCCACCACCGCGCCCAGCGAGAGCTCCTCGATGACCTCGTCACGCTCGCGGCGCGCGGCGGCGCGGGACAGACCGCGAAGCCGCGCGGTCGTCTCCACCGCCAGCCCGACCGGCAGGTCGGCCAGGGCGAGATCGTCCTGGCCGAGGTACGCCGCCATCCGGGCGGCGGCCGCGGGCCGGTTGACGATGTCGTGGCCGAACATGGTGATGGAGCCAGCGTCGGGCCGCAGCAGGCCCATCAGCTGGCGGACAAGTGTGGTCTTGCCGGCCCCGTTGGGACCGAGCACGCCGAAGACCTCGGCCGGTCGAACGTCGAGATCGATACGGTCGTTGGCGAGAACGGCGCACTCCCCGGCACCGTGCCGCCGGGTGAGGCCACGCACGGCGTAGCTCAGCACGGCTGTCATTCTCGCAGCCGCCACGCCGAGGCGGCGCCGCGGGCCGATGCCGCCGACGTCACACCCGGGCCAGCCGGCACCCCCGAACGCCCCGACACCCCTGAACACCCCGTCACGCACCCGGCCCGCGCGCCGGTACCGATAGAAGAGACAACTACACAGTCAGGGCAATACGACACGGTCAGACGGCGCTGCTCATCCAGACCACGATGTCGAGGATCCGCAGCGGCGTCACCGGCGGACCACCCGGCGGCACGAGGCCCGCGAGCCGGCGGAACTCGTCGGCGTTCTCCCGAAGGTCGTGCTGCATGGCACGGACGAGCAGTTGCATGTACTGCCGCCAGGACCGCCCGTCCCGCGGCGACGGGGGCACGCAGTCCTCGTGCTGGTAGAAGATCCTGACCTTCGAGTCGAACAGCGGAACCAGGGCCGGGCGCTTGCGGTGCAGCACCTTCGCGATCAGCGAGCCCTTGACGTCCCGGTCGGCGACGTCGGGATCGTCGAGCGGGTCGTAGAGGGCGGCCACCAGGTCGAGCGTGACCTCGTCCGCCTCGATCAGCTCGATGCCCGGCGGAAGCCGGTCCAGCGCGCGCTGCAGCAGCGGCAGGAGCGCGGTCAGGGTGTGCATGCGGTCGACGTCGACACTCACACCGAGCAGGCAGGGCGACAGCAGATCTCCGGTACACAGGAGGTCCGGATCGCCGTTGGTGACGAGGCCGTCGTAGTACGGATAGGCGTACCGAAGACCTCGTCGGCGCGGGCCTACGTATTCCTCCAGCAGGCTCTCCGCGTCGAAGACCTCCCGGGTGCCCCTCGCCAGCCTCACCCGAGCGCCCCCTTCATGTCACACCACCCCCGTCGTCGACGGCTGGACCGCGACTCGCCGGCACGCGCCGATGCGCACCACGAGCAATCCTGCCCTGTCACCCCCCGCACCCGGAAGACGCCCCCGTGGGACAACCGGGCAAGCCGCCCCGCCCAGGCGTGCCGATGGCGACGTGCGGGTGGGAACCTCACAGCGATCAGGACGGAAAGCCCCGACCGACACGATCGGAGCAGGCCCGGACGAGGTGCATCTCGACCGGGTCGGCAGCCGGGTCAGGAGCGGGCCGGGTCCAGCGGGACGAATCGTACGGCCGACGGCGAGCTGCCCGGCGGCGCGGGATGAACCGTGCGCACCGGCCCGCGACGCGTGAGCTCGAGCAGACGTGCCGCCGGTGCCCGCACCACGGCCGCGTACAGACATCCGCACCGGGCGCGCAACGCCATCGCCTCCAGATGTGCCCGCTGGGCGGCGACGGCGTCCGTGTCCTCGCGCGCAAGGGTTTCGGCGGCGTCGGCGGCGCTGTCGAAGGCCGACTCGACATCCGCGACGGGGTCACGAACGTTCGCCGACGTCTCGGCGCCGTCCGGGGGTACCCGGAAGAACACCTCGGTCACCCGGTAGTCCGCGAGCGTCCGGACCAGCTCGGCCGGTGTCTGGTAGGCGGTCAGGCTGACGACGGCGTAGAGGTCGGCGGCGGGCGCCGCCGCGCTCAGCGACTCCAGCTCGGACCGTGTGCTGTCGGCGTAGGCCCCGGCAGCGTCACCGGCAGCCGGGCCCACCACGATGCTGGGTTCGACCGGACCGGCCGCGGCACCGGCGCCGTCAGCGTCGGCGGCGGCATCGGCGGTTCCGGACCCGCTGACGGTGGAGCCCGCCGCTCCGGAACCGGAACCCGAGCCGGACGTGGCACCGCCGGGATCGGAGCCGCGCAGCATGGTGGTGACCGCCCCGACCACGATCAGCACGACCAGCCCGAGGACGAGCACCCGGAACGCGGCCTCCAGCACACCCGCGGCCGCCCAGCCTCGTGCTGCCCGCGGCTCGGCCCCGGTCACAGCCGCCGGCGCGTCGTCGACGGCCACCCTGGCGGTCACGGCGGCACGCGCTCGCCTCGCCCCCGCCCACGGGCGGTCCCCGACCGAGCCCAGACCTGCCTGCGCCCAGTTCAGCGCCCGCCCGATCGCCGGCAGCGCCGCGTCGTCCACCCGGTCGAGCAGACCGAGCAGGCCGGAGGACGCCGCCGGGGCATCCGCAGGACCCTCACCGCCCGCAGGACCGTCGCCTCCCGCCGAGGCGTCGAGGCCCGGTGGCGCAGCTCCCTGGACATGGGGAGACACCGGTTCGGCAGGCATGGTCAAGTCTGGTCGTTCAGCCGTCTCAGGGCCTCGGCGAGGTCGTCGGGATCGGGGCTGACGAAGCGCACCCAGGAGCCGTCGGACGGATGGGCGAAGGCGAGGCTGGCGGCGTGCAGCCACTGCCGCTCCAGGCCGAGCCGCTGCGCCAGCGTCGGATCCGCGCCATAGGCGAGATCCCCCACGCAGGGATGGCGCAGCGCCGACAGGTGGACCCGGATCTGGTGCGTGCGACCGGTCTCGAGCCGGACCGACAGCAGGGAGGCGGAGCGGAACGCCTCCTCGGTGTCGTAGTGGGTCACGCTGGGCTTGCCGCCCGCCACGACCGCGAAAAGCCCGGGGCGCCGGGGGTGCCGGTCGATCGGTGCGTCCACCGTGCCCCGCAGCGGGTCTGGATGCCCCTGCACGACCGCCCGGTAGACCTTCTCCACCTCTCGGTCGCGGAAGGCCCGTTTGAGCAGCGTGTAGGCCCGCTCGCTCTTCGCCACGACCATGATCCCGGTGGTGCCGACATCGAGCCGGTGCACGACGCCCTGCCGCTCGGCGGCACCCGAGGTGGAGATTCGGTAGCCGGCCGCGGCCAGCGCGCCGATCACCGTCGGCCCGGTGAAGCCGGGCGCCGGATGCGCCGCCACGCCCACGGGCTTGTCGACCACCACGATGTCGTCGTCGTCGTGCAGGATGCCCAGCCCCTCGACCGGGGTGGCGTCGACCGTCACCGGACGCGGTGGGGCGGGCAGCGCGACTTCCAGCCACGCGCCACCGGCGACCCGGTCGGAGCGGCCCCGCACCTGTCCGTCGACGCTCACCTGCCCGTCGTCCACGACGCTCACGGCCGCGGTGCGGGAAAGCCCGAACATGCGGGCGAGGGCGGCGTCGAGCCGCATGCCGTCCAGACCGTCCGGAACCGGCACCGAACGCCGATCCGTGTAGGACGCCGTCATCGAGCCTTTTCCATCGTCGACTCGGACTCTCGGCATCCCTGATTGTGGACCGTGGGACGGAAAATGCTCATCGCCCACCTGGCCCGGACGGATCCGAAAGCTGGGGCGGATCATCGAGCCGAGGTTGCCCGGCCACGGTGCCCGTCTCCGGGGGCGCCCCACCAACGCCGGGGGCGCCGGACACCGCCGGCACCGCCGGCGGCCCGGCAGCGGCACCAGCAGACACCGCAGCAGCTCCCGAGCCGGCGGGTGCACCAGGGGTGCCAGGCCTGGCCCCGGACGGCTGGTCGCCGGTGAGCCGGGTGCCGTCCAGCCCGATCCCCAGCAGCGAGAGCACCACGGCGAGCACTCCGCCGCACACGATCGCCGAATCCGCCAGGTTGAAAATCGGCCAGTGATGGATGTGGACGAAGTCGACCACATGGCCACGCAGCGGGCCGGGCGCGCGGAAGATCCGGTCGATCAGGTTGCCCACCGCACCGCCGACCATCGCCCCGAAGACGAACGCCCACCCGGTCGAGGCCAGCCGCCGCGCGGTGAGGCCGACGACCACGACCACGGCCAACGCCACCAGGCTGAGGAACACGGTGGCACCGCCGGCCAGGCTGAACGCCGCCCCCGAGTTCCGGGTGAGGCGCAGGTCGAGCGCGCCGGGGATGATCTCGACCGGCCCGCGGCCGGAGAGGTTGGCGACCGCGAGCATCTTGGTCACCACATCCAGCACGATCAGGCAGACCGCGGTCACCGCGACGATCATGACTGCTGGTCGTGGGGTGAAACGCCGGCCCGGCGCGGGCCCGGCGCCCGACGACGCAGGACCCGACGACGCAGGACCCGACGGCACGGCACCCGACGGCGCGGCACCCGACGGCACGGCACCACCGGCACTCAGCTCTGCTCCCGGCTCGCCCACCACAGCCCCCACTCTACGGGTGCGCCCGCACCCTCCGGTCACGCCGGGACGATCCGCTCGCCGAGCGGCGCCCGCGAACGACCCGCCATGCCCGCATCGAGACCTGTGCGCCGTCGGCTACGCTGGGGGGCGCGGAAAGGCGTCGACGGGGACGAGTAGCGGCGGGCGCAGTCACAGCGAGCCGGGGGCGGTGCGAGCCCGGTGGCCAGCGCGCCGTGAAGATCACCCCTGAGCCGCCGGGAGAACAGGGCAGCAGCCCCCAGTAGATCCGGCCACCGCGGCAGACAAAGAGTGGCCGCCCGCCGCTGCCCGTCAGGGCAGCCCGGCCCGGGCGCGCAAGGAGGGTGGTACCGCGGTACCTCCCCACCGCACCTGTCGGCGGGCGACTGACGCCACGGGGGGTGACGTGGGGGGTGTCGTCCCTCCGCCGGAGAGCCCCACCCGCCGACGGAGACCGCCACCATGACCGCTACGCCCGACGTACCCGCGGCCAACACGCCCGAGTCCGACCCGCCGGTGCCCGCGACGGCGCCCGCGCCCGTGTTCCGGGCCCTGCCCGCCCGGGTCGACCTCCCAGCCTTCGAACGCGAGACGCTGGAGCGCTGGAAGGACACCAAGGTCTTCCACCGGTCGCTGCAGGCCAGCGCGGACCGCCCGCTGTGGATGTTCTACGAGGGCCCGCCGACCGCCAACGGCCGGCCCGGAGCCCATCACGTCGAAGCCCGGGTGTTCAAGGATCTGTTCCCGCGCTACCGGACCATGAAGGGCTACCACGTACCCCGCCGCGCCGGCTGGGACTGCCACGGCCTGCCCGTCGAGCTCGCGGTGGAGAAGGAGCTCGGGTTCACCAGCAAGGGCGACATCGAGGACTACGGCATCGCCGAGTTCAACGCGAAGTGCCGCGAGTCCGTCCTGCGCCACGTCGCGGACTTCTCCGCGATGACCGAGCGGATGGGCTACTGGGTCGACCTGGACACCGCCTACCGCACGATGGACACCGAGTACATCGAGAGCGTCTGGTGGTCACTGAAGCAGATCTTCGACAAGGGACTGCTGGTCGAGGACTACCGGGTCACCCCGTACTGCCCCCGCGACGAGACGCCGCTGTCCGACCACGAGGTCTCCCAGGGCTACAGCGACACCGCGGACCCGTCGGTGTACGTCCGTTTCCCGATCCTGGACGGCCCGCGGGACCTGGCCGGGCGCGGCGCGCACCTGCTGGTGTGGACGACGACGCCGTGGACGCTGGTCTCCAACACCGCGGTGGCCGCCAACCCGGAGGTCGCCTACGTGCTCGCCCGGGCGGCGAGCGGCGATCTCCTGGTGGTCGCCGAGCCGCTGCTGGCCGCCGCGGTCGGTGAGGACGCCGAGATCCTGGACCGTTTCTCCGGCACCGAGCTCGCCGGCACCCGCTACGCGCGGCCGTTCGAGCTGATCGAGCTGGCGCGCTTCGAGGAGGCGGCGGCGAAGGTCGTCGCCGCCGCGCCGGCCGGCTCACCGCCGCCGGCCCGTCCGCATTCGGTGGTCCTCGCCGACTACGTGACGACGACGGACGGCACCGGGCTGGTCCACCAGTCGCCCGCCTTCGGCTCCGAGGACCTCGCGGTCTGCCGCGCCAACGGTCTGGGAGTGGTCAACCCGGTGGGGCCGGACGGCCGGTTCCTGCCCGACGTCCCGCTGGTGGGTGGCCTGTTCTTCAAGGACGCCGACGCGCCGCTGTCCGCCGACCTGACCGCCCGGGGCCTGATGTGGCGGGCGCTGACGTACACGCACAGCTACCCGCACTGCTGGCGCTGCCACACCCCGCTGATCTACTACCCGCTGCCGTCCTGGTACATCCGCACGACGGCGGTGCGGGACAGGCTGCTCGCCGAGAACGCACGGACCGACTGGCATCCCGGGCGGATCCGCGACGGGCGCTACGGGGAGTGGCTGCGGGGCAACGTCGACTGGGCGCTGTCACGCAACCGGTACTGGGGCACCCCGCTGCCGATCTGGCGGTGCGAGGCCGATCCGTCCCATCTGACCTGTGTGGGCTCGCTCGGTGAGCTGTCCGCGCTCGCCGGGGAGGACCACTCCGGGCTCGACCCGCACCGCCCGTTCGTCGACGACGTCACGGTGCCGTGCCCCAGCTGTGACGCCACCGCGCGGCGGGTCCCCGAGGTCATCGACGTCTGGTACGACAGCGGCGCCATGCCGTTCGCCCAGTGGGGCGCGCCGCACCGCAACGCCGAGGAGTTCACCCAGCACTACCCGGCCCAGTACATCTGCGAGGCCATCGACCAGACCCGCGGCTGGTTCTACACGCTGATGGCGATCGGCACCCTGGTGTTCGACCGGTCGTCCTACGAGACGGTGCTGTGCCTGGGCCTGCTGCTGGACGCCGACGGCCGCAAGATGAGCAAGCATCTGGGCAACGTCCTTGACCCGTTCGACCTGTTCGAGCAGCACGGGGCGGACGCCGTCCGGTGGCTGATGCTGGCCGGTGGCTCCCCCTGGTCGGACCGGCGGGTCGGGCATGAGGCCATCGAGGACATCGTCCGCAAGATCCTGCTCACCTACTGGAACACCGCGTCGTTCTTCGCTCTCTACGCGGGCGCGGCCGGCTGGCGTCCGACGGCGACGGACGGGGCCGGCGACGGCACCGCGGCGCCGGCAGCCGACCCGGCCGAGGTGGCCGACCTGGCGGGGGCAGCCCCGTCGGCGGCCGACCTTCCGGCCCGTCGCCCGGTGCTCGACCGGTGGGCGCTGTCCGAGCTCGCGGACACGGTCGCCGAGGTGGACCAGGCCCTGGAGCACTTCGACTCGCTGCGGGCCGGGCGGCGCATCGCGCGCTTCGTCGACGACCTGTCCAACTGGTACGTCCGGCGTTCGCGGCGGAGGTTCTGGGCCGGTGACCCGAACGCGCTCGCCACCCTCTACACCTGCCTCGACGGACTCACCCGGGTGATGTCACCGTTCACCCCCTTCCTGACGGACTGGCTGTGGTCGCGCCTGTTCTCGGGCATCCTGCCGGGGGCACCGGACTCGGTCCACCTCGCGGCCTGGCCGCAGCTGCCGGCCGACCTGGTCGAACCGGGCCTTTCCGACCAGATGGACCTGGTGCGCAGGATCGTCGAGCTCGGCCGCTCGGCCCGCGCCGCGAGCGGGGTGCGGACCCGCCAGCCGCTGCCCCGCGCGGTGGTCGGCTCGTCCGCCTTCGAGGACCTGTCCGACGAGCTGCGGGGCCAGATCTCCGAGGAGCTCAACGTCGTCACGGTCGAGGCCGCGACCTCGGACCTGGTCGACATCAGCGTGAAGCCCAACTTCCGCGCGCTGGGGCGGCGCTTCGGCAGCCGCACCAAGGCGGTGGCCGCGGCGGTCGCCACCGCCGGGGCACCGGTGGACGGCCAGCTGACGGTGACCGTGGACGGTGAGGCCATCGATCTCGGCGGCGACGAGCTGATCATCACTGAGACGCCGCGTGAGGGCTGGTCCGTCACCAGCGAGTCGGGTCTGTCCGTCGCACTGGATCTGACGGTCACCCCGGAGCTCGCCCGCGCTGGCCTGGCCCGTGACGTGGTGCGGGTCCTGCAGGACGCCCGCCGGGCCGCGGGGCTGGAGATCACCGACCGGATCGAGCTGCGCTGGACCTCCGGCCGGGAGGAGACCCAGACGGCGTTGCGCGAGCACGGCACGACGGTCGCGGACGAGATCCTGGCCACCGTGTTCCTGGAGACACCGCGGGATCAGGAGCCGCCGGCCGCGGCCGGTTGGCACCAGGGATCGTCGGCTGACCTCGGGCTGACCTTCGCCCTGAGCCGGGTCGCCCAGCCTGTGCCCGCGACCGGCTGACCAACCCGGGACGCCGGGCCCGGCCCCGTCGGGGCCGGGCTACCGGTGAGGGCCGGCCACCGGCAGATTCACCTGGCGACCCGCAAGAAGTGAGGATTTTGGTCGTTGGCACGACCAAAATCGTTGACTCTTGCGACTCGTCAAACCGGGTTACCGGGCTCTCGGAGGTCCGGCCGCCTTCATGGAATGCGAGCCTCCCACCCCCGATTGGCGATCTTGATCGACGTCAATCCGCGACAGGCTCCCCGACGACCACGAGCCTCAACTCCTGGTCGGCAGCAGCGGCAGACCCAGCGGCTAACGAGCCCCGGGCCACCCGGCGGTCCGCCGGGCCACCGCGAGGGGCAGCAACGCCGCCCCGACGCAGAGCACGACGAGCGAGGTGTAGGTCCAGGCCGTGGCACCGAACAGCCCGACGACCGCGAGCACCGCGGCAACCACTACCAGAGCACCGCTGACCATCACCATGCCGCACCGATCCTGAGCTGGGCATCGAGGAAGAGACCACACAAAAGCATCGGCGCCCGGTCAGCTCGCTGCGGACCAGGCGCCGATGGGGAAGAGCACGGGCGGCTCAGAACTCCTGCATTCCGGCCGCCTCCCGGCGACCAGGGTCCAGATCCGGGCGGCCGTTGTGGCCGTTGGCCTCCCGGGCGAGCGCTCCCGCGCCGATCGGAGGGCCGGTCTGGAAGGCCGGAGCGGCCAGGTGCTGGGCGGGCTGCCCCGGGCCGGTGTTCTGCATGCCAACGTTCGCCGGGACGGGCGTCGGTGCCGACTGACCGGGGTTGAGGCCGGGGCGCGACGGGCCACCCGGGCCGACGGCGGGCTGGGTCGGCATACCGTCAAGATCGCGAAGCTGCATCTCCAGGTAGGCCCGCAGCCGGGTGCGGTACTCGCGCTCGAAGGCCCGCAGCTGCTCGACCTGGCTTTCCAGCCGGCGCTTGTCGTCCTCGAGCCCACCGAGCTGCTCGGCCACGTGCGCCCGCGCCTCACCGATGATGCGGTCCGCGTCGGCTCGCGCCTCACGCCGGGCCCGCTCGGACTCCGCCCGCGCCTCGCGCAACGCCTCGTCGGCGGTGCGCTGCGCGAGAACCAGCGTCCGCGCGACCCGCTGCTCGATGTCGGCGTCGGTCTGCCCGGGAGCTCCCGGGGCGCCGGGGCGGACCGGGGCCTGGCCACCGCCGCCGACCAGGGCCGGCATGACGGCCGTCGGGCCGCCGGGGACGGGTGGGCCGGCCTGCTGGCCACCGACGGGACCGGCCTGGCCACCGGGGCCGACCGGGCCACCGGGCGGCCCCACCGGCGCCTGCCGCTCGCGGCTCGCCTGCGCCACCTGCGCCTGGGCCTGACCGAGATGCCGACGGGTCTCCTCGAGCTGACGCCGCAGCTGCTGGTTCTCCTCGATGAGGTGCGCCGGCACTCCGGGACCACCTCCACCGGACCGACGGGCTTCATCGAGCTGGCGGCGCAGGTCGCTGCTCTCGTCAAGCAGCCGCGTCAGTTCGGCTTCCACCTCGTCGAGGAAGGTGTCGACCTCGTCCTCGTTATAGCCCGTACGGAACCTCGTCGGGCTGAAGACCTTGTTCTGAACGTCCTGCGGTGTCAGCGCCACGTCGCCTCCTCGTGCGGCATCGCCGCTCCCCGAAGAGAGGGCGGTCTGCGGGCAGTCTGCCCTGCCTGCGGTCGCGGTGTGCACATGACCTCGTCACAGCTCCTGCGCATAGCTCCTCAAAACCATGATCACGATGAGGAGGAGCAGGAAGCCGAGGTCAAGTGCAACGCTACCCACCCTCAACGGCGGAAGGAACCGCCGGATGAAACGCAACGGGGGGTCCGTCGCCGTGTACACGATCTCAAAGACCAGGACCAGGGGACCGGTCGGCCGGAAGGAACGACTGAGAGCACGTACCAGGTCCAGGACCCACCGCACGATCAGGAGCAGCAGGTAGGCCGTCAGCACCCAAAAGAGAAGCGATCCAAGTGCGCTGATGGTGCTCTCTCCTGAGGTGACGTGGGGAAGCCTCTGACGACCTTACCGGACGGTCTTGACCTCGCTATGACTGGTTGTAGAAACCACCCTCACGGATGCGTCGCTTGTCCGTCTCCGTGACCTCGACGTTGTGCGGCGAGAGCAGGAAGACCTTGTTGGTCACCTTCTCGATCGCACCGCGGAGGCCGAAGATCAGCCCCGCCGCGAAGTCGACCAGCCGCTTGGCGTCGACGTCATCCATCTCGGTGAGGTTCATGATAACGGGAGTCCCGTCGCGGAACTCCTCACCGATCTGACGCGCCTCATTGTAGCTGCGCGGCTGGAGCGTCGTGATCCGGTAGGGCCGCGGCTCCTCGACCGGCGCCACACGGCGCATCGGAGTCGGCGCGGACGGTCGCAGGTGCTCCACTGGCGGACGTCGCGACATGGCGACTGACTCCTCCCGTGCTTCGATCCGGCGGACCGACCGGTCTAGCGGAACCGGGTCGACCGTGGTCCGCCGATCCTCTCGTACGGCGCCTCGAACGGCATCATCATGCCCGTCGTCGTCATAGTCGTCGTCGAGATAGTCGTCGTCCTCCTCGGCGAGCCCGAGGTAGACCATCGCCCTGCGACCGAGCCCCATGGGCGCGACTCTAAGGGACACCGTGCCGTTCACCGAACAAAGCGGTGCCGATCCGTAGGTGTGTCGCGCCCTCGGCGATCGCGTCCTCAAGATCACTTGACATCCCGGCGCTCACCATCGTCGCCTCGGGAAAGTCGCCACGCAGCCGTTCGGACACTACCCGCAGCCGCGCGAACGCCGGGCGTGGCGGCACACCGCGGGGCGCGACAGCCATCACGCCGGCCAGAACGAGCCCTGGAGCACGCGCGACGAGCTCGGCGAGCGCCGGGACGTCCTCCGGCCGCGCGCCGCCGCGCTCGGCGGTCACCGGCGGCGACGCAGCGGAATTCTCCCTGGTGGGAAAGGCTTTATCGACCGGCGCACCCGACGGGACGGCCACGTCACCCACCCGATCGAGGCTCACCTGGATACACACGGCAATGGTGGAGCCGCTTTCCGTGGCCACCCTGGAAAGGGTTTCGGCGAGCCTCACCCGGTCCACCGACTGTACGCAGTGTGCCCATCCGGCGACGGACCGCGCCTTGTTCCGTTGCAGCTGACCGACGTAATGCCAGACCGGCACATCGACACGGACGGCCGAGCCGAGGGTCGCGAGGCCGTCGGCACGTGATGGAAACCATGCCCCGTCGGGCGGGCCCGCCAGAGTGATTCGCCCGGTCGGTGGCGTGCCCCCGGCGCCTGCATTCCCCGGCCCGGGTGCCACCGAAGGCGCCGGCAGCGTGGCCAGGACCCGTCGCACCGCCTCGACCTTCGGCCCGGCCTCCTGTTCACGGTTCTCGGCGAAGTGCCGGACACCGAGAGAGCACAGAGCCACGACATCCTCGAACGGCCAGGTCTTGCTGACGGCGATCAGCGTCAGGTCCTCGGGATCACGCCCGGCGGCACGGGCCGCCATGACGATCCTGTCCCGCACGACGGTCAGGCGGGACCGCAGCCCCTCCGCCCGCCGCGGATCCACGACGCTCACGTGCTCACCGGTCGGATGCCCATCGGTCGGATATCCGACAGCCAGGCCAGGCCCGCGAAGCGCCCGGTCCGGCCGTCGCGGCGGTACGAGTAGAGCTCGCTCGACTCCGCGGTGCACGTCTCCGACACGGTCACCGGTCCGACGCCCGCCGCGGCGAGCTGGCCCCGCAGACCCGCCCGCAGGTCGAGCGACGGGGTACCGGCGCGGGTGGTCCCCGCGCTGCCGGGGGCGATCCGCCCGACCTCCGACCGCATCGCCGCGGGCACCTCGTAGCACCGCCCGCAGATCGCCGGCCCGAGGGTGACCCGGAGCTCGGCGCGGTTGACGCCGAGGTCGTCAAAGGCCTCCAGCGTGGCCGCCACGACCCCGGCAGCCATGCCCTGGCGTCCGGCATGGGCGACCCCGACCGCGGCCGGAGATTCGAACATCACCGGCACGCAGTCGGCCACCAGTACCGCGAGCGCCACCCCGGGCACATCCGTGACCATGGCGTCCGCCTCCGGTGGCGGCCCGGGGCCGCGCACCACGCTCACGCGGGCACCATGCACCTGCCGCATGAACCGGACGGGCTGCCCGACCCGTGACTCGAGCAGCCGCCGGTTGACCGCGACGGCGTCCGGATCATCACCTACATGATCGCCGAGGTTCAGCCCGGTGTAGGGCGGCCCGCTCGTCCCGCCGTCGCGGGTGGTCACCAGGACGGGCATCGCCGCCTACTTCAGGAAGTCCGGAACATCCAGCTCGTCGTCGTCGGCCACCGGCCGGACCGGACGGCGCGGGTAGTTCGGCCGCGGGCCGGGGCGGGCCGGCTCGGGACGGTGGGCAGCCATCGCGGGCCCGCCGGCGTCCTGCGTGCCAGCCCCACCGACCGGGCCCGCGCTGTGTGCCAGCCCGGGCCGGGGCGGCGCGGCCTGTGCCGAGGCCTGGTGCACCGGCGCCTGC
>NZ_ADGX01000194.1 GCF_000177675.1 Parafrankia sp. EUN1f | reverse complement strand
TGCTTCTGGCCCGAGGAGCTGCGTGCCCTGCTGACCAGTGCCGGGCTGGAGGTCGACTGGATCCGCCCGCGCACCGTGCTCTCGGCCGAGGCGGTCCGCCGGGCCGTCGCCGAGGACGTCTCATGCTTCCCCACCCTGGTCCGTACCGAGGTCGAACTGGCCGCCGAGCGCGAGGGGGAGTCGATCGGTATTCATCTGATCGCCTCGGCCCGCCGGCCTGACTGACGGCCGGAATCCGGCATGCTGGCACCGTGACCACCACCACCCGCGAGCAGCGCGAGCAACACGACCCGTGGCCGGCGCCGGTAGCGACCGGGCCGGTCAGAGCAACCGTCGCGGTACCCGGCTCCAAATCCGGCACCAACCGCGCGCTGGTCCTAGCCGCCCTCGCGGACGGGGTCTCCCGGCTGCGTGGTCCGCTCCGCTCACGGGACACGCTGCTGATGGCGGCCGCACTGCGCAATCTGGGCGCGCAGGTGACGGACGCGCCCGGCACCGCCACCGACCCCGGTCCGGGCGGCGCCGACCTCGTCGTCGCCGGCCCCGTCGGGGCGATCCACGGTGGGCTGGCCTCGATCGACTGCGGCAACGCCGGCACCGTCGCGCGCTTCACGCCGGCGCTGGCCACCCTGGCCAAGGGCGACGTCCACTTCGACGGCGACCCGCGCATGCGGGAGCGCCCGCTGACCCCGCTGCTGGCCGCGTTGCGGGAGCTCGGCGCGCGGATCGACGGTGATCGGATGCCGTTCACGGTGCGCGGCGGCGGCGGCATCGCCGGTGGTGCGGTGACGGTGGACGCGTCGACGTCAAGCCAACTGGTGTCCGGGCTGCTGCTCGCGGCGTCCCGGTTCGAGCGCGGCGCGACCGTGACGCACGCGGGGCACCGGCTGCCGTCGGGCCCCTACCTGGACATGACGGTCGCCGACCTGCGCGCGGCCGGGGTGACGGTGCACGTCGACGTCCCCGGGCCGGGCGACCGGCCGGCGGGTATGGCCGATGCGGCCTCCATCAGGCGTTGGCGGGTGGAGCCCGGCGGCCCCGCGCCGCTGGACCGGGTCATCGAGCCCGATCTGAACAGCGCGACTGCCTTCCTCGCCGCCGCGGTCGCCACCGGCGGCCAGGTCACGATCCCGGGCTGGCCCGCCCACACCGAGCAGCCCGGGCGTCTGTTGCCCGAGCTGCTGGTGGCCATGGGCGCCGAGGCGGAGCAGCGCCCGGAAGGGCTGCGGGTCACCGGCGGCGGGCGGATCGCCGGCATCGACGCCGACCTCTCCGACTTCGGGGAGGCCGCGCCGGTGCTGACGGGCCTCGCGGTGCTGGCGGATTCCCCGTCCCGGCTGCGTGGCATCGCTCACCTGCGCCTGCAGGAGACGGACCGGCTCGCCGCGCTGGCCAGCGAGCTGGGCAAGCTCGGCGCACGGATCACCGTCACCGATGACGGCCTGCGGATCGATCCGGTGCCGCTGCGCGGTGCGCGCCTCGACCCGCACGCCGACCACCGGCTGGCGATGACCTTCGCCGTCGTCGGCCTCGCGGTGCCCGGGGTCACCATCGACGACATCGCCACGACCGGCAAGACAGTCCCCGATTTCGCCCGGATGTGGACCTCGATGCTGGCCGGCTGACACCGTGGCACGCGAACTGGACGAGGACGACGTCCGCACCCGACCTGGCCGGGGCTCCCGGCCCCGAACCCGGATCCGGCCCGAGCACGCCGACGCGACCCGGGCGGTCGTGGTCGCGGTCGACCGTGGGCGCTACACCTGCCGGCCGGGCGGCACGGGCGCGTCAGGTGCGTCAGGTGCGTCAGGTGCGTCAGGTGCGTCGGGGGCGTCACGTGGCAAGGCCGGGCGGGCGGGCGGACGGGCTGGTGCGGGCGAGGCGGACGGGGCGGGTGCCGAGCTGGTCGCCGCCGTGCGCGGCGGGTCGATGCGCCGGACCTCGGTCGTCGTCGGCGACCAGGTCGAGCTCGTCGGTGATCTGTCGGGGCGGCCCGGTTCCCTGGCCCGCATCGTGCGCCGCGAGGAACGGAGCAGCCTGCTGCGCCGGACCGCGGACGACGCCGACCCCGTCGAGCGGCCCATCGTCGCGAACGCGGATCTGCTCGTCATCGTCTGTGCCCTGACCGACCCGCCGCCCCGCACCGGTCTGATCGACCGGTGCCTGGTGGCCGCGTACGACGGCGGGTTGACACCGGTGCTGTGCCTGACCAAGACGGACCTCGCGGATCCCGGCCCGGTGCGGGAGTCCTATGAGCCGCTCGGGCTACCGGTGGTCACCACCCGTCCGGGCGGTGACCTGGACCCGCTGCTCGCCCTCCTGCACGAGGCCACCAGCGTCTTCTTCGGCCACAGCGGGGTCGGGAAGTCGACACTGGTGAACCGACTCGTCCCGAACGCCGACCGGGCCATCGGCGTGGTCAACGCGGTCACCGGCCGCGGCCGCCACACCTCTTCGGCCGCGGTGGCGCTCGCCCTGCCCGCCGGGGGGACGGTGGTCGACACCCCCGGGATCCGCTCGTTCGGGCTGGGTGCCGTCAAGCCCGAACGGGTCCTGCTGGCCTTCGACGACCTGGCCGCCGCGACGGTCGACTGTGAGCCCGGGTGCGACCACCTGACTGCTCCGGACTGCGGGCTCGACGCGGCCGTCCAGGCCGGCCGGGTCGACCCCGTACGGGTGACCAGCCTGCGGCGGCTGCTCGCCACCCGCGTCACGCCTGGCTGACCCGGTGTGGCCACGATCGCCGCTGGCGAGCGAACCCGGGGCTGTCCGGCTGCCTCCAAGCCTGAGGATTTCGGTCGTGGGAACGACGAAAATCCTCGGATCTTGCGAACTCATCCGGCGGATTCGTACTCCTCCGGACCGCGCCACCGCATCGAGCCGGCCCGGACAACCGAGGCAACGGTGCCGCACAACCACTGGCGTCCCAGAACTGCGCGCGGTCGCGCAGGGCTAGCTTCAACCATGTGATCAACAAACCCTGATCCCGATCGGGTGATCATGCTAACGCGGCACCTAGTCTCGGGCTGTGATTGATCAAGGGACGGTGCCGCGCGCGAGCGAGTTCGCCCGCGTAGCCCGCCGCCGGCGCCGGCAGCCGGTGGAGGCCGAACGCGAGATCCTGAGGGCCGCGACGGAAATGATCGGATCCGCCGAGACCAACGGGCCGATCACCGTGGCCGCGCTGATGGCACGGACGGGGCTGGGGCGGTCGGCGTTCTATGCCTACTTCCGGGACCTCCCCGATCTGCTGCGCCGGCTGCTCCACGAGATAGAGGGCGAGCTCTCGGCGACGTCGTCCGCCTGGTTCGACGGCAACGGCGACCCGGCCGAGGACTGCCGGCGTTCCGCGCAGACCCTGGTCGACGTCTACCAGCGGCACGGGCTCATCCTCAGCGCCATCGCGGACGCCGCCGCGGCGGATCCCGACCTCGCGGCCCGCTACCAGCAGGCGACGGTGGACGGATTCGCCGCCGCCGTGGCCGAGCGGGTCGACCGGGAACGCACCCGGGGCGCGGTTCCCGGCGACCAGCACCCGCAGAGCCCACGGGCGCTGATGGCGATGACCGACACATATCTGCGCGAAACGCTCGGCCGCCATCCGCGTGCGGATCCCGCCGTCGTAGTGAGAACGCTCACGCTGGTGTGGTCCCAGGCCCTCTACGGGCGGACACCCGCCGACCCGGCGGAGCCGCCGACCCGCACGGCGACACCAGATAACAGCGGGCCAGCGGCTCCTGACGATGTGCCCGCGGCCCGAGACGGCCGGATCGAGGCCGCACGCCCCGTGGGCGCAGGGCTGATCCCGCGACGTCGAAACTCGTAGTCTTCCCTCGTGACTCCGTCAAACCCGAGCCCCGTCAGCGCCAACCCGGCCGAGGCGGTCGACCCCACCGGCTGGCTGGCCGACGACCTCGCGCTCGCCCTGAGCCTCGCCGACGCCGCCGACCGGATCACCCTCTCCCGTTTCCAGGCGGTGGACCTCCACGTCGAGTCGAAGCCCGACAACACCCCGGTCTCCGACGCGGACACCGCCGTCGAGTCCATGATCCGTGAGCGCCTCGCCGTCGCGCGGCCAGGCGACGGCGTGCTCGGCGAGGAGGAGGGCCTCGTCGGTGAGAACACGCGCCGGCGCTGGATTCTCGACCCCGTCGACGGCACCAAGAACTTCGTCCGCGGGGTGCCCGTGTGGGGAACCCTGCTCGGTCTCGAGGTCGACGGCGAGATGGTCGTCGGTGTCGCGAGCGCACCGGCGATGAGCCGGCGCTGGTGGGCCGCCCAGGGCATGGGCGCCTTCACCCGGAACGCCACCGGTGACACCCGCGCCCTGCGGGTCTCCTCCGTCGCCCGGTTGTCCGACGCGTTCCTCTCGTTCGCCTCGATCGAGGGGTGGCGGACGGCCGACCGGCTGCCGGAGTTCCTCAGCCTCGCCGAGCAGGTCTGGCGCAGCCGGGCCTACGGCGACTTCTGGTCGCACATGATGGTCGCCGAGGGCGCCGTCGACCTCGCCTGCGAGCCGGAGGTCTCGCTGTGGGACCTCGCCGCCCTCCAGATCATCGTCGAGGAGGCCGGCGGGCGCTTCACCGACCTGCGCGGGCAGCGCGGGCCGTCCCACGGCACGATCCTCACCACGAACGGCCACCTGCACGACCTTGCCCTGAAGCACTTCACCAGCTGAGCCGCCGGTGACGCGCCCGACGCACCTGACGCGACCTACCCGGACCTCGGCCCGCCCGGTGGGGCTCCGGGTGGTCGGCGCGCGGCCGGCACCGCCATGGTGATCGGCTTCGCGCACCGCGGCGCGCCGGCTCTCTGCCAGCGGGAGAACGCCCTGCCCGCTTTCCGGCGCGCGCTGGCGGCGGGTGCGAACGGCCTGGAGTCGGACGTCTGGCTGACCGCCGACGGCGTCCCCGTGCTGCGGCACAACGCGACGCTGGGCCCGGCCTGGCTCCCGTGGCGGCGGCGGGTGGCGGAGCTGCGCCGGGCCGACCTGCCGGGGTGGATGCCCACCCTCGCCGAGCTCTACCAGGACGCCGGCCGGCCCTTCGAGCTCAGCCTGGACCTGAAGGGCCGCCCCGCGGGGATGTCCACGACGGTGGCCGCCGAAGCGGTTCTCAGCGTCGTCCGGGCCGACGGCGGCCAGGCCGCCCTGCGGCGGCTGTGGCTGTGTGGCCCGCTGTCCGACCTACGGGCGTGGCGACAGCTCGACGGCGATGTCAGGTTGGTGAACTCAACCTCGGCCGCGGAGGTGGCCGCGAACGGCGGCGCCGCCGCGTATGCCCGCGTCCTGCGGGACGCCGGCGTGGACACCATGAATCTGCGCGCGCGGGAGTGGACGCCGGCCCGGGCCGGCATCGTGGCCGACCTGCACGCGGCCGGAATCCTTGCGTTCGGGTGGGACGCACAGTCCACGGCGACGCTGCGGCGGTTGCTCGGCTATGGTCTCGACGGCCTCTACTCGGACCATCTGCACCGGCTGGTCGAGGTGACCGCCACGCCGAGGCCGCGGCGACCACTTACCTCGGACGGCTGACCACTTACCTCGGACGGCTGACGGCCGGCCCTTGACGGCTGCCCGGTTCCAGAGAGCCACCGGGCACGGAAACCTAACGGGAATCCGATCATCCGGAACCGCTCGCCCGCAATAAGTGACACACACGAGAACAAAGAGTCACCCGATTGGGGGTGACTCACAGGCCGAATGTGACTGTACCACTACTAGGACGATTGACCTGACCGCCCCAATTCAGTGAAGTTCTCAGAGTCAGCCAGAGCGGAAGACCACACATCGTGGCCAAGACGTACGCGAAGAGGCGCCGACGGCAGACACGCTCGGACGCATTGTTGACACGGTCGGCAACCGGAACCACAGGCCCCTGCCCGACTCGAAGGATCTCGACGTCAGGAACACCCGGAAGCATGCCCACAGCACCGGGCCCGCGACTCCACGAACGCCGGGATGAAGGACTAGTCAGTCTTTGACGGCGACGTCGAGCATCTTCGCGGGAAAACCTGTCCGTTCCGCGACGTTCTCGATGGAGTACCCCTGCTCGACGAGGTCACGAGCCTGTTCGAGGGTCCAGCCCCGACCGGGGTCGACCCGACGGACGACCACCTCACTCGCCTGATGATGTTCCTGCGGCCAGCTCAGTCGCGCACGGCGTGCCAACGGTCGACCTCCGAGGTTTTGACGGGCAATAGCGTTACCAGCCAAGGATAAGCCAGAAACGCGCCTTCCCGCTCCATGAACTTCGCGATAGCGGCCACGCCAGAGTAATGCGCAACCGTCACGGGGACACCCCCGTGTCCCCCACCACCTCCACACCATCATCTGGTCGCCGGACGGAGCCACCCGTCGGCACCGACAGCATCGAAGCAGCGCCGTGTTACTTCGGCCGAGGTCGGCGTGGCGGGATGTCGGTTGGACATGTCCACTTAACTTGCCCGGCCGGTACTTGTCGGGCGAGTTGTTGTCCGGTAATGTCCACGGCTCGCCTGAGACAGATGAGGACAAGTACACCCGGCACGTTGCTTCGCCGTGGCATCTCGCGCCGAGATCCCGCTGCCGCCGAGATCCCGCTGCCGCCGCGATCCGCCGCCGCGGCATGAGCACCCATCGCACCGTACCCCGCGGCGAACGGCGCCCGGCGGCACCGAAGGTCATCCGCCGCCGGCAGCGGTACCTCCGCCAGCGGGAGCCGGTCGTACCCCTGGCGCGGGGGCCAACGGCTGCGACCGACCGCCCTCACCACGGCGACCGGCGCCCTCGCCACGGCCCCCGCCCTCACCACGCCTGTCTTCAGCGCTTTTACCTTCATCGCGCTTGCCTTCATCGCGCTTGCCCTCACCGCGCTTGCCCTCACCGCGCTCGCCACCCGCGCCGTGGGAGCGCAGCAACGCGCGCCACTGTCGATCCGAGTGACTGGCCGGCCGGGTGGTGGCCAGAAAATCCTCCAGAACAGCCTGAAATCGGGCCGGATCCGAGTGGTGCGGATAATGTCCGGCGTCTGGAAAGATCTCCAGGCGGCTTCCCGGCATGGCCGCGTGCGCGATCCTGGCATGTTCCACCGGGATGACACCGTCGTGCTCACCCCACACGATCAGTGAGGGCATACCCGCGGCGAGATAGCACCGGTCGAGCATGGTGATCGCCTGCCCTCTGCCGTCCACGGCGGAACGCAGGGTGCGCAGGAACGCCTGCCGGGCCGTCGACATCTGCAACGAGGCGAAGACCCGCATCAGATCGTCTGCGTCCCGGCCGACATCGGTGTGCAACAGCCGCAGCGCGCCCACGACCATCGGGCTGACACTACGGACCGGCGCACTGGCCAACAGCGACAGCACATGACCCGAGCCCGGGACCGTCGCGGCCCGCAGGAGCGGGTGCAGGTCCGGCCCGACACCTCCGGCCGAAACCAGGACGAGCCGTTCGCAGCGGGCCGGGAACTGGTAGGCGAACTGCATCGCCACTCCCCCGCCCAGCGAATGGCCGACGACGGTCACGCGCTCGATGCCCAGGACGGTGAGCAGATCCCGCATCCCGCACGCATAGCCCGCGACCGAGTAGTCGCCCCGAGGCTTGTCCGAAAGGCCATGCCCGAGCAGGTCCGGGGCTATCACCGTGCGGCCCCGTGCCAGCTCCGGGATCAGGTCACGCCAGGTTCCCGAGTTGTCCCCGATACCGTGGATCAGCAGGAGTGCCGGGCCCCGGCCCGCCCGCAGATAGGCGCGCCGATATCCGTGCACGGTCACGAAGCGGCTGCGCAGGTCCTTCCCGGCTCCCGGGCTCCGCGTGACCACACGCCGCTCTTCCCGACTTCCGGCCACCGACCGTCACCGCCGCCCGCCCTGGAATGCGAAGTTGTGCATGACGTGCTTGATACGGGTGTACTCCTCCAGCCCGTAGACGGACAGATCCTTTCCATATCCGCTCTTCTTGAACCCTCCATGCGGCATCTCCGCGACGATCGGAATGTGCGTGTTCACCCACACGCAGCCGAAGTCGAGCCGTCGGGTGACGCGCATGGCGCGCGAGTGATCAGCTGTCCAGACGCTGGACGCAAGTCCGTACTCCACGCCGTTCGCCCAGGTCACAGCCTCGTCCTCGGACGAGAACGTCTGGACTGTCACCACGGGGCCGAACACCTCCTGCTGGACCAGCTCGTCCTCCTGGCGCAACCCCGCGATGACGGTGGCCGGGTAGAAGTACCCGGGCCGGTCATCGGTCGTCCCGCCGGCGAGCAGGCGGGCGTGCTCCGGCCTGCGCTCGACGAACCCGCTGACCCGCTCGAGCTGGCCGGCGCTGTTGAGGGGCCCGAAGTCGGCGTCGGCGCCGGCGTCGCCGCCTGAGCCGGGGCCGGGGCCGGCTGCGGCGGGCGCTCCCGGCTGGCGGGGCGGGCCGGTGACGGTCACGCGCGCGGCCTCGGCGAGCGCGTTCGCCAGCTCGTCGGCGATGCCTGGCCCGGCCAGCACCCGGGTGGCCGCCGTGCAGTCCTGCCCCGCGTTGAAGTACGCGGCACCGGCGATGGCGGGCGCCACCTCCGCCGGGTCGACGTCGTCGAAGACGATCACCGGCGCCTTGCCGCCGAGCTCCAGATGCACCCGCTTGAGCGAATCCGCGGCTGCCCGGGCGACCTCCATCCCGGCCCGGACGCTGCCGGTCACCGAAGCCATCGCGGGACCGGGATGGGCGACCATCGCACGCCCGGTGTCACGGTCACCACAGACCACATTGAGCACACCCGGTGGCAGGAACTCCGCGGCGATCTCGGCCAGCAGCAACGAGCTGGCCGGCGTGGTCTCCGCCGGTTTGAGCACGACCGTGTTCCCGGCGGCCAGTGCGGGCGCGACCTTCCAGACCGCCATCATCAACGGGTAGTTCCACGGCGTGACCTGAGCACAGACCCCCACCGGCTCACGCCGGACGTAACTGGTGTGGTCCGGCAGGTACTCCCCGGCGGCGCGTCCCTCCAGCAGCCGGGCGGCGCCGGCGAAGAACCGGATCTGGTCGGCCGACGGCGCGATCTCCTCGTCCAGGGTGAGCTGAAGCGGTTTCCCGGTGTTCGCACACTCCACCGCGGCGATCTGGTCCGACCGGCTCTCGACGGCGTCCGCCAGCCGCAGCAACGCACGGGACCGCTCGCCCGGGGTGGTGTACCGCCATTCCTCGAAGGCCTCCGCCGCGGCGCGTACCGCCGCGTCGACGTCCGCCCCCGCGGAGATCGGCGCGTGGGCGAGGATCTCGCCGGTGGAGGGATCCAGTACCGGCATTGTCCGGCCATCCCGCGACGGCACCGACTTCCCGCCGACGAAGTTGTTCAGCGTCCGGTCCATCCGCCTTCTCCCTCTGCCGGCGTTCAGTGCGCGCTTCCTTGGGTCCAGGGCCCCTACCCATCGGACCCGATGGTTCCACGAACCTTTCGACGCGGATAGCGTGCCGGGCCGACTCCTAGACAATCGAAACCTTCGTTAATGGGCGTTTTGGAAGTCGCTCAGAAACCCGCTGTCGGCCCCGGCATCGCGAGGATGCGACCCTGATGCGGGTCCCGGGACGGATGCGGGGCCCGGGGACCGGGGACCGGGGACCGCGGTGGTTGCGGTCGCGCGCCTGGACCGGCAGCCACGACGACCGGCACGTCCCAGCGGAGGCACGGACACCGTGAGCGACAGCGACACCCGACCGATCGAGACCGGACCGATCGAGACCGGACCGATCGAGATCGGGCCAGGCGAGACCGCATCGGACGAGACCGGATCGGACGACGCCCGACCAGGCGACAGCGGCGCGGACCGCGCGTTGGTGAGCCCGACCGGCTGGTCGCTGTGGGCCGGTGCCCCGGACGAGTCGGGCCGCCCGCTCGGTCCCCGCGCCCGCGGCGCGCTCACCGCCGACGTCTGCGTGGTGGGTGCCGGCTATACCGGCCTCTGGACCGCCTACCACCTCGCCCGCACCCATCCGGCGCTGCGGGTGGTCGTCGTCGAGAAGGAGACCGTCGGCTTCGGCGCGTCCGGGCGCAACGGGGGCTGGTGCTCGGCGCTGTTCCCGACCGCCGCGCTCGCCGCGCAGATGCGTCCCGCGCTGGCGGCGGCCATCGACGAGATCGGGGCAATCGCCCGCGAGGAGGGCATCGACTGCGACTTCGTCAAGGCCGGGACGCTGCGCGTGGCCACCACGCCGGCCCAGGCGACCCGCCTGCGCCGTACCGCCGGCACCGAGTGGCTGGACGCGAACGAGGTCGCCGGGATCGTCCGGGTCGCCGGGGCCGAGGGCGGGGTGCTCGACCCCGACTGCGCGGTACTGCATCCGGGCCGCCTCGTGCGCGGGCTCGCGGCCGCCGCCGAGCGCCGCGGGGTCACGGTGTTCGAACGCAGCCCAGCCCGCCGCATCGTTCCGGGGCGGGTGGTCCTCGACGGCGGCGTCGTGCGCGCCGACGTCATCGTGCGCGCCACCGAGGGCTACACCGCCACGTTGCCGGGGCTGCGCCGCGAGGTCGCGCCGATCTACTCCCTGGTCGTGGCGACCGAGCCGCTGAGCCCCGCGACATGGGACGATATCGGCTGGGAGCGCAGGGTGGCGGTGACCGACGACCGACACATGATCATCTATGCGCAGCGCACCGCCGACGGACGGATCGTGCTCGGCGGCGAGGGCACGCCGTACCACTTCGGCTCCCGGATCCGCCCGTCCTTCGACGTCGAGCCAGCCGTCTTCGACCACCTGCGGCAGACCCTCGCCACGTTGTTCCCAGCCGCGGCGACGGCTCGGATCACGCACCGATGGGGCGGGCCGCTGGGCGTGCCCCGCGACTGGACACCATCGGTCCACCTGGACCGCGCGACGGGGCTGGCGCACGCCGGCGGCTACGTCGGGGACGGGGTGGCGGCGAGCGCGCTGGCCGGCCAGACCCTGGCCGAGCTGATCACGGGGCGCAGCTCGGAGCGGACCGGCCTGCCCTGGGTGCGCGGCGAACGGCGGCGCTGGGAGCCGGAGCCGCTGCGGTGGCTCGGCATCACCGGCGGCACCCGGCTGGCCCGCGCGGTCGACGCCAGGGAGAACCGCACCGGTCGGCCGTCCCGGCTCGGTTCCGTCCTGGCGGCGCTCACCGGGGGCCGCTGACCGCGGGACGCCGAACGGGGCCGCCGCACGTGACGCGGCGCGCTGCCGACAGCGGCCGCCAGCGGCAGCGGCTGCCAGCGGCACCAGCCGCCAGCGCCAGCGGCTGTCAGCAGCCCGCAGCCAGCGGCACTGTCAGCGGCGGGCGAGGTCTCCCGCCATCGCGTCCAGGCTGTCCAGGTAGCGGTCGACGTCCGCGTCGGTGTGCTGCACGGACAACGTCCACTCCTCCTCGCGGCCGGGAGCCATCAGCACCGCCCGGTTCGCGTTGTAGAGCCAGGCGAGCTCCGGCAGGGCCGCGTTCTGGTGCGCCATGAACGAGGTGTAGTCGCGGATCGGGGCGTCGGTGAAGTGGACGCAGCCCTTGGAGCTGATCCCGACCGGGTAGCCCGCCAGGCCGTGCCGGGCCAGGATGTCGCGGCAGCCCGCCATCAGCCGGTCGTTGAGCCGGTCCAGGTGGGCGTACGCCTCGGGGGTCAGCACCTCGAGCAGGTTCGCGCGCGCGGCCGCCATCGCCAGGGGGTTTCCGTTGTAGGTACCGACCTGTTTCACCTTGTCCGAGGCGACCACCGCCATCAGCTCCTCGGTGGCGCCGATGGCGCCGGTCGGCAGCCCGCCGCCGAGCGCCTTGGCGAGGGTCACCATGTCCGGGAGCACGCCGAACCGCTCGACCGCGCCGCCGGCGGCGACGCACAGCCCGGTCTTGACCTCGTCGAAGATGAGCACGATGCCGTGCCTGCGGGTGATCTCACGGACGGCCTGCAGATACCCGGGCTCGGGCAGCACGACCCCCAGGTTCATCATGGCCGCTTCCATGATCACGCAGGCGGGTTTGCGGCCCTCGGCCTCGAGCGCCTCGATCCGTCGTTCCATCGCTGCGGCGTCGTTGAACGGCACCGCCACGGTGAGGTCGACGACGGCCTGGGGGATCCCGGCGCCGTAGCTGAGGGAGTTCATCCGGTCGGGCGGGCCGATGTCGTCGTACGGCGTACCGATGGAGACCATCACGTAGTCGTGGTGCCCGTGGTAAGAGCCGAAGATCTTCACGATGGGGTCCCGGCCGGTCACCCCGCGGGCGATCCGGATGGCGTCCATGGTCGCCTCGGAGCCGGAGTTGACGAAACGCCACTGCGGCAGGCCGAAGCGGCGGGCCAGCTCCTCGCTGACGATCACGGAGTCCTCGGTCGGCATGGCGAAGTGTGATCCGAGCGGGATCCGTTCACTCACGGCCCGCACGATCGCCGGGTGCGCGTGGCCCTGCACCATCGAGCCGTACCCGTTGTGGAAGTCGGAGTACTCGTTGCCGTCGACGTCCCACACCCGCGGGCCACTGCCGCGGGTGAGATAGATCGGCCAGGGCTCGCGGGCCTGGTAGGACGACGGGACCCCGCCGGTCATCGTCCGGGCCGCCCGGGCGTGCAGGGCCCGCGACCCCTGCGTGCGGCTCTCCAGCGCACGCTCCTCGCGCGCCATCAGGCCGGCGATCGTCTCGGCGGAGACGTCGGGACGAGAGGCCAAGGTCGTCGCGTCCGGAACCATCACCGCGCCCTCCTCTGTTGTCGCCTACTGAAATCGTAGACCGAGGATGGCGTTTACAATGGAATCGGTGGAAAGCAAGGGTTGTGAAGACCGCATCCCTATTGGTGCCACGACCGCAATACGATGACGCACAGCGAGTAACCACCCCACGATCGACGTCCGTCGGACGAACCATCCAGGAGGATGTCGCGTGCAGCCACGCCGGTCGCCCGGTCAGCGCCAGGCAGCCGAGCCGCTGCTGGATGACATCAACAAGGCGATCATCGAGCAGCTCCAGCAGGACGGGCGGCGCTCCTACGCCTCGATGGCCGCCAGCGTCGGCCTGTCGGAGGCGGCGGTACGCCAGCGCGTCCAGCGCCTCCTCGACGCCGGCGTCATGCAGATCGTCGCGGTGACCGATCCGCTGCGCGTCGGCTTCCGCCGTGAGGCCATGGTCGGCGTCCGGGTCTCCGGCGACACCCGCGAGGTCGCCGACGCGCTCGCCCAGCTGCCCGAGGTCGACTACGTCGTGCTCACCGCGGGCACCTTCGACATCCTGGTCGAGCTGGTGGCCGAGGACGACGAGCACCTACTTTCCCTGATCAACGACCAGATCCGGGCGCTGCCGCAGGTCAGGGAGACGGAGACGTTCGTCTACCTGCGCCTGGTCAAGCAGACCTACTCCTGGGGCGCCCGCTGACGGCGGGGCGTCGACAAAACGACAAGAACCGCCCGCGAGCAACCATGAAGAGTCAACGGGAGTCCAACCCTTCACGAGAACTGGTTGCTTCCGGCTCGATCGAAGAGGAGACCATGGCGCTCGTCCACCATGACCCGCGGGACGGCATCCTGATCACGAAGATCGGGCAGGCGGAGATCACTGTCCGGCCTGAGCCTCCTGCCAGCACAGGCGCAGCACCTGTCGTCCTGCTGCGGGTCGACGCCCCGATGCTCGACAGCCTGGCCGCGGCCTATCTCGACCCCGACGAGGCCCGCGCCCTGGCCCGATCACTGCTGTGGGCGGCCGACCAGCTGCGCCCGGCAAGCCCCTGGCGGATGCCCCCACGACCGTGACAGGCGCGCGCGGGCCAGGCACGCATGGGCCAAGGCACGCATGGCCGGGCGCGCGCCGGGGCGGTCAGGCGAACTCGTAGCGGATCGGCAGATGACTGAGCCCGGCGGCCACGATGGACGCGACCTGCCGCGTCCCGCAACGCGACTCGGGCGAGCGAGCGCCGCTTCGTTGCCGCCGAGCAAGACCTGAAGATCCCGGTCGCCACAACGACGAAGATCCTCGGATCTTCCGAGGTGCGATTTCGGGCCGCCGCCGCTGCCGAGCGAGACCTGAAGATCGTGGTCGCCAGAACAACCAAAATCCTCAGATCTTCCGACAAGGCCGCGTAGTTAAGTGATCTCGGTTGCTGTCAAGGGTGTTTGAGGTCAGGGTGTAGGTCGCTCGGTCGGTCTTGTGGAGGAGCCCCTGGCGGGCCCACTGCGACATCCGGGTGCGGAAGCTGTTGATGTTCGTGACGTGGAGGATCCGGGCGATGTCCCTGCTGTGCCAGGCGCGGTGAGGATCGCCGCGCAGGAGGTCCAGGACGTCGGTCGCGGTGGGTGCCGGGCGGTGGGATGGCTGGTCCGGTGCTGTCGGGTCGGTGTCCGGTGGTGGCACGGCGGGCCGGGTGAGCGCCGGGGTGGCTTGCCGGGGTGGTGTCCGGTTGCGGTGGCTGGCCGCGGGTGTGGCGGGGGTGGCTGGGGGGTGGATCTCGGTGGTCACGGTCGCGATGCTGGTGGTGACCAGTGGCCGGTCGTCTCCGGCGGGCCGGGCGTGGTAGCGGGAGAGGGGGGACTTGACCTTGCGGGTGCTGTAACG
>NZ_ADGX01000195.1 GCF_000177675.1 Parafrankia sp. EUN1f | reverse complement strand
CATACTGCCGCTGAACGATGCGACGACCCGAACCGTCCAACCTGATCCCGTCGGACCTGATCCCGTGGTCCCGGTACCGGGACCCAGAGCCGAGCAACCGAGGAAGGAACGAAGCGGTGAGTGAACCGGGCACCGACGTCGCGGAGCTCGGACGACCCGTCACCGTGGTCGTCGCCGACGACCACCTCCTCATTCGTGAAGGCGTGCGGGCACTGCTCGAGTCCATCGCCGCGCTGGAACTCGTCGGGCAGGCCGCCGACGGCGACGAGGTGATCGAGGTGGTCCGGCGTACCCGGCCCGACGTGGTCATCATGGATCTCCACATGCCGGGTACCGACGGAATAACCGCCACCCGGCGGATCACCGCCGAACATCCCGGCGTCGCCGTGCTGGTCGTGACGATGATGGAGGACGACGCGTCGGTGTTCGCCGCGATGCGGGCCGGTGCTCGGGGGTACCTCCTCAAGGGCGCCGACCAGGACGAACTCCGCCGGGCGATCAACGCCGTCGCGAACGGCGAGGCCATCTTCGGTCCTGGAATCGCCGCCCGGGTGCTCGACCTGCTCGGTCGTCCACCGACGGCGCGGGTCAACGTCGCGTTCCCGGAACTCACAGCCCGTGAACGCGAGATCCTCGACCACCTGGCGGCCGGACGCAGCAACAGCACGATCGCCCGCAGCCTGGCTCTCAGCCCCAGAACAGTCGCCAACCACGTGTCGAACATCTTTGCCAAGCTCCAGGTCGCAGACCGGACCGAGGCAGCCATCCGAGCCCGCGAGGCCGGCTTCGGCAATTCCTGACCTTGAGCCTCAGATCCGCGCTTTTTAGCGTGCCGCCGACGAGCGCGAACGACTCCCACGACGTCGAGGACTGCACAGGCCGCCCGTCCGCGCGGACGACATAGGTCGTGCGCATGACGTCTCAACCGGGCAGGCGGCAGAGACGATCGCCTCGGGCGATCCCCCGCGCGGTCCGGCGTGGGCACCCTGTGAGCACCAGCGCTGGTGAGGGTGGCGAGGAACGCGGAGCCGACAGGCGTTCCTACAGGTAGAGGGGTCGTCCAAGGTGGACGACCCCTCTCGGCATCGGTGGACCTAACGCACCACAATAAGAACCGCCCGATCTTGGTTCAGGGTCCTTAAGTCACCGTTCGCCCGGTCTCCACGAGGCTCCCGACCAGGGGCGATGCCGAGTGAGCACCCGACTCGCAACATCATCGCCAGAATCGAACATGCGTTCCGCAGGTCTGGCGGGTCCGGACGCTGCGGTCCCGTTGGTGACGTCGAGCTGGCCCCGTCGTCCCGTCAGGGGCGAGTCGCCCTCGTCCTGGCCTGGCGCCGCATCCCCGGCGGCAAGCCCCAGCCGAGCTCACCAGGGCGAGCCCAGCCCCGAGCTCACCGGATGGTGTGCCCGCCCGCCTGGTCCTCACGGACGCCGGCTACGAAGGCTCGGCCGAGTTCCGCCAAGACCTCACCGACCAGAACCTGGTCTACGTCGTCGGTGTGACTCCGACCGCGACCGTGTCGGCCGTGCGGGGCTGCGATCGGCCGTTTGGCTCGCGTCCCGGCGGATCTCGGTGGCTGGCCACGCGCCGGTCGTATCCTCGACGGGTGAGTACTCTGCGGGACGAGCTGCACAGTCTGATCGACCGCCTGCCCGAGTCGCAGGTGGCGCCGATCCTGGCTCTCGTGCGCGAGAGCGCGCCCGCCGAGAACGGCGGCGACGATTGGCCACTGCCGGATTTCGTTGGTGCGTTGGCCAGTGGCAAGGGCGATCTCGCCGCCCGTTCGGCTGAGATCCTTCGCGCGGAACTGGGGCGCAACCCCGAGTGATTGTCTGGGATACCGGGCCGCTGATCGCCGCCGCTGACACCGACGACGAGCACCACGCCCGCAGCGTCGCTCTCATGCGGCGCACGCCCCGGCCGCTGCTCGTTCCCTATCCCGTCCTGACCGAAGTCTGTTTCATGCTCGAACGGGAGAAAGGCACCCGCGCCGAAGCCGCGTTCCTGCGCTCCATCAGCGCGGGACAGATCAGCCTGATCCCGCTGGCTCGCCAGGATCTCGACCGAATGGTCGAACTGGTCGAAAAGTACAGTGACTTCCCACTCGGCGCCGTCGACGCCTCCGTTCTCGCGATCACCGAACGGCTCGGCGCCGACGCCATCGCGACCCTCGACCGGCGGCACTTCTCCGTCGTCCGCCTCGCGAAGCCGGTCGCACTGTTGCCATGAAGCGCTGCTGGCGCGTTGCCCCGGTAAGTCCCCGTTAACCAGTCCGGCCGCCATTGACCGACCAATCCCCCGCAACTACGCTCCGCAATCAAGATCTGCGGCACGTTCGGGGAATCGAACCAAACGATCAGACCCTGACCTGGGCATCCTCTACTCGGTCAACCATCGGATCCCATAGATCTTGCCTATTTGCCCAGGTCAGGGCATTACTACTCATCGTGGTGGAGGTGGCGGGAATCGAACCCGCGTCCTCCGGCCCCGACACAGGGCTTCTCCGGGCGCAGCCTGCTTGTTTTTTCTCAGCCCCACCGGTCCCGCAGGCAAGCCGGTGCAGGCTCAGTCGCTGTTAGATGTCCCGACTCACCCCGCGACCGGGTGGGACGGTGATCCTCCTAGCGACGCCAGATCCTGGGCCGGAGGAACTCCCAGGCTGACGGCTACTTGGTCTCTGCTCAGGCCGCGAGGGCGTAAGCGGAGGTAGCAGGCTGCGTCTTGTTGGCAGCTATTGGTTCGAACGGATCGTTTACGAGATAACCGCTCATCCTCGGCCCGCTTCCCCTGCCTCGACGTCCGGAGTCGAAGCCGGTCACCCCCTGGTGTGTGACGACCAACCAACTGTACCGAACCGCCAGCTCTCGCTGGCCGCACAGACGGTCCAACGTCGACCGCCGCACGCATGTTCCCATACCCGCCGGAGCACCGCCAGCGGGTTTTGCCCGGGCGTGCCGACGCCGGGGCGGGGCGGATGTCCGCGGCCGGCCACCCGGCCCGCGCGGTCGCAGTTCGCAGGTCACGTCGCATCCAGGACATCGGCGGCGGAACAGGCGGGCGGTCCGTATAGTTGAACATTCAAGCTTGTGATCGGCGACACGGAGGGCCTAGTGGAGATCAAGGAACTTGGGCACCTGGTGCTCTATGTGCGTAACCTCGAGCGCTCCGCGACCTTCTACCGGGACGTCCTCGGCTGGCGCCAGGTGTTCCCCGAGCCGGACGGCGCGAACACGCTGGGCATCCCCGCCGCCGCGTTCTCCTCCGGGCGGACGCACCATGAGCTGCTGCTGATCGAGGTCGGCGAGGGCGCCGCCGCGCTGCCGCGCGGGCGGAGGGTCGGGCTCTACCACTTCGGGCTCAAGGTCGGCGACAGCGACGACGAACTGCGCGCCGTGCTGGCCCAGATCGCGGAGGCCGGCGTCCAGATCGCGGGCGCATCGGACCACACGGTGACCCACAGCCTGTACATCTACGATCCGGACGGAAACGAGATCGAGCTGTACGTCGACGTGCCGGGTGTCGACTGGCGCAACAACCCCGCGCTGATCGCGGCTCCGATCCGTCCGCTGCGCCTTTGACCCAGACCGCCGCGGCGCTGGCCGGAGCCACCCTGACCAGGCACTCCGGGTGGCTCCGCTCCGCAGGACGGGCGACTCCCGCTCCAGGACACTGACCGGGTGCGACGCGCGACCGACCCGAAGCACAACCACCCGCGCGCCCCGGGCCACGACGACGTGACCACTGCCGAGGACAGCATCTTCATCGGCGCACACGACGGCACGGCGGCACGGTCCACGGCAACGGGCACCGCCGCGTGACGGGCCTGATCAGGATGAGCCCTGGCGCCCGCCCGCGTGAGGCAGGCAACTGGCGGATCATCGCGCTCCTGTTCACCATGACGGCCCTGACCGGTCTGGTTGACTCGGTGACCTTCCTGGGCCTCGGTGAGGTCTTCGTGGCGAACATGACCGGCAACGTGGTGGTGCTGGGCTTCTCGCTCGCCGACCCCCGCGGGATCTCCGGTGTGCTCTCCCTGAACGCGCTGATCTGCTTCATCATCGGCGCGTTGATCGGTGGCCGGATCGGTGCCTGGTCGGCGCACCATCCGCGGGCGTGGCTCGGGACGGTCACCGCCGTCCAGACCGCGCTCGTCACGGCGGCGCTGGCGGTCGTCGTGGTCTGGCTGCACCCCTCGCTGGACGTCGCGGCCGACAAGGGCGGCCAGCTACGCGAGATGCCCAGCACGTTCGCGGACTACGTCCTCGTGTCCACCCTGGCGATCGCGATGGGCCTGCAGCATGCGACGGCGCAGCGGCTGGCCAGGCCGGAGATCCCGACGAACGTTCTCACCACGGCGATCACGATGTTCGCCATCCAGACCCGGGCGGGTGGCGGCCAGGGCTCCCAGGGCCTGCGGCAGGCGGCCGGGCCCGCGGTCATGTTCGCCAGCGCCGGCGCCGGGGCGCTGGGGTTCTTCCGGGTCTCCCCGCTGATGCCGCTGTGCTGCGGTCTGGCGCTCGCCCTGGCGAGCCTCGCGCTGGCCGTCACGCCGCCCCCGCTGGCCCGCTCCGGGGCCCGGCCGGCGCCGATGACGTCGTTGAAACGCCCGGCCGACGACGGTGAGACGTCCGAGGACTAGGACACCCGAGCGCAGGCGCGACGCCTGCTGGCGCGACGTCTGCTGCTGCCGAGCAGGATCCTGGGATCACGGCGTCTGGACGACGAAGATCCTCGGCTCTTCGAGTGGCCGCGCCGGGCTGTCGCTACGGCTGCGGCTGCTGCCTGGCAAGGGTTGAGGATCGTGGTTGTTCTCGCGACCGAAATCCTCAACTTTTGCGGATTGCCAGGTGGCTCCGGACCCCTTCTGTCGCCCTTCATGGGAATTACCGGTCCGGGATCTCCGTGCACAGAATGGCCCAGGGCTCGTCCCGCACCCGGGTCATGATCAGTGTCATGGTGGGGCCGCCGGGAACCAGCTGGCGCCTGGGCGGCAACAGCCGGCGGCGGATGCTCTCCACGTCACCGGCGAGGCCGCGCCGGCGGACGTCCAGTGCGCTGATGCCCGCCGCGCGCACCGCCGCGGCGACCCGCCGGACGTCGAAGGCCATCTCGGCCTCGACCCGGAGCACCCGGGCGAACGGGGTCGCAACCGGGTTCTGCGCGCACAGGAAGGCGATCATCGGGTCGATCTGCCAGCCGTCGACCAGGCGCGCGAGCGTGCCCACGAGGCCGGCCCTGGTCACCGCCGGATTCGGGTCGAACAGGAACCCCTCGGGCCGCCCCAGGGCGAGCCGCGTCGCCCCGCCGCCGCTGGCGCCGTCGCCGCCGTCGGCATCCGATGCTCCCCCGGGCGGGTCAGGCTCGCCGGTCAGGGTCGCGACCCGGAGCCGGGACTGCTCCCCGTTCCGCCCGCTGCCGGGACCCTGGTCAGCCCTTTCGCCAGGGGCGCCGGGGATGCTGGTGCCGGGGATGCTGGTTCCGGGGATGCTGGCGTCGGGCATGCCGCCGCCTGGGGCGCTGTCGGAGCCGAGCAGGACGGTCGCGCGCCGGGGCGCCGAGGCCAGGGCCGGGGAGAACAGCACCGCTTCCTTGAGGCCGCGGCGATCCGCGACGAACTCGACCTCCCAGCCGGGCGGGACGACCTCGAGCGGCAGGCCGGGAGCGGCCTTGACCGCCACGGCCGCGACCCGCTCCACCAGGCCGAAGCACCAGCTCAGGGGTGGTTCGCCGGCGCCCGCGGACCGGCGCTGATCGCCCTCCCGCCGGGCCGGGTCCACGAACACGCCGTCGATCCCGCTCAGGTCGGCGTCCCGGACGTCGCCCTCCCATGGCCGCACCTCGTGCACCTCGTGCGGCCCGTGCACCTCATTGGACCTATCCGGCTCGTGCGCCTCAGGCGGCTCGTGTGATCCGCTGTGCGGTCCCCGGCCGGCGGTCGCGTTGTGGACGGCCATCCGCAGGTGCAGCGGGTCGCGGTCGACGGCGAGCACCGGATGCTCGCCGGCCAGCGCCAGCAGATCGCCGCCGATGCCGGTGCACAGGTCGGCCAGCCGGCCCAGGCCCGCGAACCGGGCGGCTCGGTGCGCCGCGGCCCGCTCCGAGGAGGCCTGTTCGAGTCCGGGCCGGGTGAAGAACATTTGCTCCGGATGGCTGAACTTCGCCCTTGCCCGTGCCCGCAGCTCGGCCTGGCTGAACGCCGCGGCGACGAGGGCCGGTGGGTGACCGGCGGCGCGAAGCCGGGTTCCGGCGGCGAGCTCCGCCCCGCTCGCGAGCGCCTCCTCGGCACGCGCGAGCAGTTCCTCCCCCACCGGGGTCAGCAGCGCGTCGAACATGGCCAGCCTGCCGGCGACGTCGGCGACGTCGGCGGCGTCACCGGCGGCGCTGTCACCGGCGGCGGTATCGAGGCGCAACGGGTTCAGCCGCGACGCTTGGCCTGCTGGCCCATGATCCGGCTCATCTCGCGGGCCGCGTCCCGCTCGGCGAGGGCGTGGCGCTTGTCGTAGGTCTTGCGACCACGGGCCAGCGCGACCTCGACCTTCGCCCGGCCGTCCTTGAAGTACAGCGAGAGCGGGACGAGCGTGAGCCCGCCCTCCTGGGTCTTCCCGATCAGCTTCTCGATCTCGGCCCGGTGCAGCAGCAGCTTGCGGCGCCGCCGCGGCGCGTGATTCGTCCAGGTGCCCTCGGTGTACTCGGGGATGTGCACGTTGTGCAACCAGATCTCACCGTCGGCGATCTGGGCGAAGCCGTCGACCAGGGACGCCCGGCCGGCGCGCAGCGCCTTGACCTCTGTTCCCATGAGGACCAGCCCGGCCTCGTAGGTGTCGAGGATGTCGTAGTCGTGGCGGGCGCGCTTGTTCTGCGCGATCAGTTTGCGCCCGGTTTCCTTCGGCACTGCCGTCTGCCCTGCTTCCCATCCATCGCACGGTCCGTCGCGCGATCCATCGCACGGCCCGGCGCGCCGCCGGCCACCGTCACACCCGCAGGTGCCTGCGCAGCGCGACGGATGCCATGCCCGCCGCGGCGGTGACACCGACGGCAAGCACCGCCACGGCCGCCGCCCACACCGCGCCCCATCCGAACAGTGGGAACATTGTCTGATGGGCGAATCGTCCGTCCACCAGATATACCTTCGCGAGCACCAGTGTGCCGACTGCCAGCAGCCCGCCCACCAGACCGGCGAGCGCGCTCTCCAGCACGAACGGCGCCCGAATCGCGGCGTTGGTCGCCCCGACGAGACGCATGATCGCCGTCTCCCTGCGGCGGGCATGCGCGGAAATCCGGATCATAGTGTAGATCAGCACGAACGAGGCCACAGCCTGGATGGCGGCCAGCGCGAACGCACCGAGGGTGAAGCCGTCCAGGAACCGGTACAGCGGGCCGAGCAGGGCCCGCTGGTCCCGGACGGCCTCGACACCGTCCCGGCCGGTGTAGGTGTAGACGATCTCCTCGGCGTCCCGCGGATCGGCGAGGGCGAGGCGGAACGAGGCCGGTAGGTCGTCCGCGCTCACCCCGGCCACGACGTCCGGCGAGCCGCGGAAGTCACGGCGGAACCGCTCGTAGACCTGCTGTTTACTCTCGTAGCTGACCTTCGTGACGAGCGGGTCGGCCGCCAGCTCGTCCCGCAGCGCCTCGCGGTCGGCTTCGGGCAGACCGTCCTGCAGGTCGACGACGACCTCGATCTGGTCGAGCAGGAACCTGTCGACGGTGCGGGCCTGTGCGCGCAGGAGCAGCCCCGCGCCGAGCAAAGCGAGGCAGATCGCGACGGTGACGACCACCGCGCAGGTCATGCCCAGGTTGCGGCGCAGGCTGGTGGCGAGCGCCCCGAACAACGGCCCGGCTCGCATCAGGCGGCCCCCTCGCCGGGCAGCCCGACCGGCCCCTCCGGTTCCGCCGGCCCGACCAGGCCCACCGGTTCCGCGGGACGTCCCACGAAGCCACCGGCGGACGGCGCCCGCTGGGCGGGGACACCGGAGATACCGGAGACACCGGGGACGCCAGGCAGCCCGGGCGCGGCCGCAACGGTGGCGGGGGCGGCGGAGGCCGGCACGGTGGCGGAGACCGCAACGGTGGCGGAGACCGCAACGGTGGCGGGGGCGTCGTACCCGCCGCGGTGCTCGTCACGGACGAGGATCCCCGCGTCCAGCTCAAGGACCCGGCGGCGCATGGCGTCCACGAGGCCGGCGTTGTGCGTCGCCATGAGCACGGTCGTCCCGGCCTGGTTGATGTCGTCGAGCAGGTCCATGATCTCGGCGCTGGTCGCGGGATCGAGGTTTCCGGTCGGCTCGTCCGCGAGCAGGATCAGCGGGCGCCCGACGAACGCCCGCGCGATGGCGACCCGCTGCTGCTCCCCGCCGGACAGCTCGTCGGGGAAACGCTTCTCCTTGCCGGTGAGCCCGACCAGCTCCAGTACCTCGGGGACCACCGAACGGACCACGTGACGCGGCCGGCCGACGACGTCGAGCGCGAACGCGACGTTTCCCGCGACCGTGCGATCGGGCAGCAGCCGGAAGTCCTGGAACACACAGCCGACGGTTCGCCGCAGCAGCGGCACCCTGCGGTCGGCGATGCGGGCGACATCACGGCCGGCGACCTCGACCAGGCCCTCGCTCGCCCGCTCCTCCCGGATCAGCAGGCGCAGCAGCGTCGACTTTCCCGAGCCCGAGGGGCCGACGAGGAACACGAACTCGCCCGCGTCGATCTGCGCGGTGACGCCATGCAGCGCCGGACGACCGCCGACGCCGTAGCGCTTGGTCACGGAGGCGAGTCGGATCATCGGGACCTCCCTTGCCCACCCGTCAGACCCATCACGATACGTAGTTGGATGGGTGAGGTCCCGCATCGTCGCCCGCGCGCGTCCGCGATCGTCGGGTTGGCGGCACCGTGTGCGGCAGCGAACAGCACCGGCCCGGCGTACCGTGGAGGCGTCGCATCGCGTCCAGCCGGTGACGGGTCCGCTCTCCGCAGGTCCGTCAGTCGCGGGACCGGGCTGAAGGAGGACGGCACATGTGCTGCGAGGACCTGGTCTGCGCTAGGTGCGCCGCTCCGGTGGCGGAAGGCCGCTGCCCTTCGTGCCGCGCCGCGCGTGAGTCTCTGCACCACTCGTCGTTCACGATCTCACCGCAGCTGTTGATCGCCCTGGTCGCGGTGCTGCTCGCGGTGCTGGTCGTCGCCGGCTACCGGGTCTGAGGCCGCTCGTCAGAGCCGAAGATTCGCCCGAGCCGAAGGCTGTCGCGCAGCCCGACCACGTCGCCGATCACGATCACCGCCGGCGACGAGACGTCCGCGGCCTGCGCCAGGTCGGCGATCTCCGCCAACGTCCCGGTGACCAGGCGCTCCGCGGGCGTGCCACCATCCTGGATGACCGCCGTCGGGGTCTGCGGCGAGCGCCCGCGCTTGATCAGTTCCGCGCTGATCCTGGACAGCGCCGCGACGCCCATGAGAACGACGAGCGTCCCCGGCCCGGTCGCCAGGGCGTCCCAGTCCGCCGTCGAGCCGGGATGGGACGGATCGATGTGCCCGCTGACGATCGCCACGTCCTGGGTGATCCCGCGGTGGGTGATCGGGATGCCCGCCAGCGCGGGCACCGCGACGGCGCTCGTCACCCCCGGGACGACCTCACAGGGCACCCCGGCCGCCGCACAGGCCAGCGCCTCCTCCCCGCCCCGGCCGAAGACGAACGGGTCACCGCCCTTGAGGCGGACCACGCCAAGGCCACGCCGGGCACGGTCGACGATGAGGTCGTTGATCTGCTCCTGAGTCAGGTTGTGCCCGTGCGGCGCCTTGCCCGCATCGACGATCTCCACCGTCGGTGCCAGCTCGTCGAGAAGGTCGCGAGGGGCCAGTCGGTCGACCACGACCACATCCGCACGGCGCAGCAGGCGCAAACCCCGAAGAGTGATCAGGTCACTCGGACCCGGGCCACCCCCGATCAACGCGACCCATCCGCCCCGCATCTGCACACCACTCCCCCGGCATCCGCTGCCACCGCCCGACAAACCCGCCTGTCGCCGACACCCGCCTCCCGCACGACGTCTGCCTGCCCGGTCAGTGTGCGTCCTGACCGGGGTCGGCCGCGACCGCGGGCTGCATCGGGTGACCATGACACCCATCACAGCGGGCGGGCGTGACCGTGTGACCACGGAGAATTCCGGCCACGGATCATCCGCGCCGGCGGGCACGCCGGGTGGACGCTTCCACCTCCGGGCGGCCGGCGACACCTTCGTGTGCGGACCGAGCGATTCCTCGGTACCAGGAGACGGGTCTCGCCGCCAGGGTGATTCCAGGCGGCGCCGTCAGTCGTGATTCCGCGTCATTCCCGCGAGATTCCGGGTGTTGTCCCCGGGATTCCGCGCGAGGTCCCCGGCATTCCACGTGAAGGCACTCAGGCGGTCTCCACGCCGAGGCGCCAGCGGATCGACCGATAGGCCCGCCAGCCGGCCCGGAACCTGCGCCGCGCGGCCAGGGCGGCGTCGCGATGCCCCTCCGTCACCAGCCGCAGAATGTCGCCCGCCCCCACGGAGCGCCCGACGATCAGCCGACTTACCTGGAAGCGGGAACGGCTACGCCGGTGGATGCGATATCCCACCTCGCAGGCCGAAGCAAATCCGGCATTCTCGACGATCTGCCGCACACCCGGAGAATGGTAGCCAAAGGGATAGCTGAAGCTCTCCGGTCGCTGCCCGGTCTCCTCGGAGATCGTCCGCATGCTCGCGGTCACGTCATAGCGGGCGATGGCGGGCGGGACGACATCGAGCTCCACATGCCGGTGCCCGTGAGCACCGATCTCGATCCCGCGATCGACCAGGGCGGCCAGCGCCGGCCAGTCCAGCAGGGCCAGCTCGCGCCCCGCATAAGGCTCCAGCCAGCGCGCCCGCTGCCCCACGTACGCGGTCGGGACATACAGGGTCGCCCGCGCGCCGAACTCGGCCAGCACAGGCAGCGCCCTGGTCACGAAATCCTCGAAGCCGTTGTCGAAGGTGATCGCGACCTGGCGCTCCCGCGGGTTCGCGAGGGCGTCGGACAGACTGGTGACGGTGTAACCGTGCTCGGCCAGGCTGCCGAGCTGCTCGGCCAGCGCACCGGCGGGCACCTCCCACCTGCGGAACGCGGTCGCGGAGGAGTCACCGATGCTGTGGTACATGAGCACGGGGAGCGCGACCCGGGACGATCCGGCCTCCGGCGACGAGCCGTCCTGAGAGGTACCGGGGGGCCACGTTCCGTCCGGCGAAGCCGTCGCGGCCGTCGACATTCCGGTCATCGGTCGTCACGCCTCGAGGCGACCACCGTGAGTTCGGACATTCCACCCGCCGTCTCGTCGAAGAAGCTCGGTCGGCAGTACGTGGAACGACAGTACTTCGATCTGGTGCGCTTCGAAGGACAGATCCACGAATCCACGTGATGCCCCCATCCCGCGCCACTGCCAACGGGCCCCAGGAACCACGTCGCACGGCGGCGTCAAACGGAGCGTCACTCTACACGCGCGCAGACGTTGAGCCAATCCCTGGATGTCTGTCCCGGTCGATGGGATCCAATAGTCGGCAAGATGAGGGGACCAAAAGACGATCTCCGGCCGGTACTGCGGTGATTGAGCCTTTTCCGTCGTCGACGCGGACCCGCAGCGACGATGATCGACAATTGTGAGATGAAAAAGGCTCATTGAACCTTTTCCGTCGTCGACTCGGACTCGCGACATCCCGTGACCGTGGACCATGAGACGGAAAAGGATCGCCATTCGACCGAGTCGTGACGTCAGAAAAGTGGCAAAAGATCCTGTCTTTTCCGGCCGATCGCGACGGATTCCATTGCCGAATCAGCACTGAGAGCAGCCGGAAAGGCCCTTCATCCGTCCTTTTCGGTGGCCCTGCGCCACCTGATCTCACCGTCGATGAAGTCATCGATGTCACCGTCGAGCACCGCGCCCGTGTTGGACGTCTCGACCTCGGTACGCAGGTCCTTGACCATCTGGTACGGATGAAGCACGTAGTTCCGGATCTGCGACCCGAACGACACATCCTGCGGACCCCCGGTGAGCCGCTGCTTCTCGGCGGCCTCCTCGGCGCGGCGGCGCTCCAGCAGCTTCGCCTGCAGCACCATCATCGCCGCGGCCTTGTTCTGCAGCTGGCTGCGCTCGTTCTGGCAGGTCACCACGATGCCGGTCGGCAGGTGCGTGATGCGCACCGCGGAGTCGGTGGTGTTCACGCCCTGACCACCGGGCCCGGAGGAGCGGAAGATGTCGATCCGCAGCTCCTTCTCGTCGATGTCGACGTGATCGGAGACCTCGACAGCCGGTGTGACCTCAACACCGGCGAACGACGTCTGCCGGCGGTTCTGGTTGTCGAACGGCGAGATCCGCACCAGCCGGTGGACACCGTGCTCACTGCGCAGCGTCCCGTAGGCGTAGGGGCACCTGACCTGGAAGGTCGCGGACTTCAGGCCCGCCTCCTCCGCCTCGGAGGTGTCGAACACCTCCGTCGCGTAGCCGTGCCGCTCAGCCCAGCGCAGGTACATCCGCAGCAGCATCGCGGTCCAGTCCGCCGC
Organism: Parafrankia sp. EUN1f; assembly: GCF_000177675.1. Classification (GTDB taxonomy): domain Bacteria; phylum Actinomycetota; class Actinomycetes; order Frankiales; family Frankiaceae; genus Parafrankia. Next base: position 1,878 of record NZ_ADGX01000195.1, on the reverse strand, counting down.
GTCGACCCCACCGGCCCCCGCCGAGAGCTGGACGATCGCATCGCGCTCGTCGTACTCCCCGGACAGCAGGGTGCGGACCTCGAGGGCGGAGATGTCGCGCGTCAGCGACGGAAGATCCACCGCCATCTCGGCGAGCAGGTCCTCGTCGCCGAGATCGAGGGCGGCGATCAGGTCGTCGAGGCGACGGCGCAGACCGTCGACCCGGGCGATGTCGCCCTTGACACCGGACAGCCGCCTGGTGACTGCCTGGGCACGAGCCTGGTCGCTCCACAGGTCCGGATCCGCCGCCTCCTGCTCCAGTTCCTGGGCGCGGCGGCGCAGACCCTCGATGTCGAGCACGGTCTCGATACCAGCCAGCGTCGCGTCGAGAGTCTTGATCTCCTCGGAGAGGTCGACGGCCATGATGGCCAGCCTACCGGCGAGCGCGGGTGCGCCGGCGGACGGTTGATCGGACGCGGATCCTGGCCCATCCGCACGGCGTTCCGGAGCCGTCCAGCCAGGCGTTCCAGTGCCGTCCAGCCGGATGCTCCGGAGCCGTCCGGCCAGGTGCTCCGGAGCCGTCCAGCCAGGTGCTCCGGGGCCGTCCGGCCCAGGGCGGGTGTCCCGGCCCGGGCACGCCGACCGCACTGCCCGCATCGACCGCCCGGCCCACACCCGCCGCGGACCGATGACCGCGGTTGTCGACACCTTCGCAACCTTCGCACCGCCCGCGGGTTCACCGCGCCCACGTGGCCTGCGCCACGCGGACGGTCGAGTCACCAGAAAGAAACATGCAACGGCACGCTGAAATACTTGGTTAACATCGGCCCGGCCAGGTCACCTGCAGCAAGCGAAATGGCACGAGATGTTTCGGCGATGACATCGGGAGAGGTGCGTTCCACATCACGCCCCGCACCCGAGCCGCTCCCGAGGCGGACGGAAGCGATATCGTCGTTTCCATCGCGGCGCGGTGAGGCGCGGCGTCCTCCATTCGCTCGGCGGGTGGCCCGAATGCTTCCGGGCGGCCTTCCGGGCCGATGCGGGGCGGCGTGCCGCATGGTGGCTCGCGTGCCAGCGGACGACGGGGTCCGCGGGGCCGGGATCGAGGCCACCGCGCCGCGATGTCGGCAGGCGACCCACACCTCGCAAAGGCATCCGCGCTGACGCGGGCACCGTGCGGGTTGATCGGGTTGTCGTACGAGAAGCGGGCGACGCGGCCCCGGTGGCAATGACGTAGCTCTGGCGGCAATGCTGCTGCCTGATCAGGCCCGGCATCGAAGGTGCTGCCGTCCACACGTTCTCCTGTATTCGGACTAAGCACGCTTTGGAGCAGGCATCGACCGGTGGGCCCACCACCGGTGTCTGATGTCGTCCCTTCCGGCCCGCGGCCAGCACCCGCGGCGGCGGACCTGGCCGGCGACGTCAGCTGATGGCAGCGGCAAAGCATCAGACGTGAGGTCAGCGGATATGCGTACTCGCAACAGCCGGCAACCGATGCCCGCCGGATACCCGGCCGGGCCCGGACGACCTGTTTGCGAATGTCAGGCACGTCATTCCGCCCGACGGCGCCGTCCGGCATCCGACCTGCTGGCCTCCCCGGGGCAGACCGCCCGGGCGTGGTCCCGATGAAAGCCGAGTCCCCCGGAACGGCGGGGCACGAGACCGCCGCCAGCCTGCACGACACCTGCCTGGCGGCGCTGCGTGCGGCGGTGGCCAACTACGAGACCGTCGACCTCGCTGTCACGGCCTCCACGCTCGAGCCGCTGGAGGAGACCACCCGGACGATTCCGCAGCAGTACCGCCTGCGTGGACGTCCGGCCATCGACTGGATGTGGCTGCACGCCGCGGTGACGACCGCCGCGGCGGCCGCCGCCTACGACCGCGGGCAGCACGCGCGGG
>NZ_ADGX01000196.1 GCF_000177675.1 Parafrankia sp. EUN1f | reverse complement strand
CTGGTCGTGATCTCGGCGCTGGCCGCCAGCCAGGCCCGGCCCCGCTCTGCCCGCTGGCAGAGCGTGCGTGCTTCTCTCTCGGCCCGGCGCAGGTCGCTGATGTCGGTGAAGACGAGCGCGAGCATCTCCTCACCACCCCGCAGCCAAGGGATCACCGTGATCCGCATCGACCGGGCGAGACCGTGCTCTCCCCTCAGGTCAAGATCGCCGACCTGGGTGTGGTGGGTGCGCAACGCGGCCGCGATCATCCCCCATTCGCCGTCCAGCGAGCGCTGGTGCGAGCCAGCCGGCGACAGCCGCTCCGTCAGCTGAGCGAGACGGTCTCCGACGAGCTGGGGCACACCGGCGATCTCGTCGATGAGCGGTGAACCACGCCACAGCCGCAGGTCGGCGTCATAGACCGCCACCCCTACCGGCAGCTCGCCTGCGGGTACCCCGGCAGACACCAGTTCCAGCAGCGCGGCGTGCTCCCTGATGGTCTTCTCGTCGCGGCGGGCGGCAGTGACGTCCAGGATCGTCCCGATGTTGCCGACCACCGCGCCGGCCGTGTCCCGCACGACGGTGGCTCTGATCTGGACCCGGCGGTAGCTTCCGTCCCGGGTCCGATAACGGGTCTCGTGGTGACAGTGGTCGGCACCGCCCGCGACTGCGCTCATGAACAGCGTGGCGGTGTATTCGACCTCGTCAGGGTGGACATAGTCCAGGAACCGGGCTCGCAGGCTGGTGGCGATGTCGAAACCGGTCAGGGTCGTCCACGCCCGGTTCAGATAGGTCCAACGGCCCTCGGCATCAGTCCGGAACACCACCTCGCTCAGAGAATCCAGCAGATCCTCGGCATCGCAACAGCGGGCCGTATCCTCACCGTGCCCCGCCCCGGTCCGCCACGAATCCTGGCGCCGCATAGCCCTCCTTGATCCAGACGTCACAGACGGTCCCTTCCCCACAACAGCGGATCCCCTCACGCCGGCGGGCTGGCTCGGCCCGCCGAACGTCCCCGACCGGGGGCATCTGCCGACCAGCGGCCGGCGGAAACACCCGCAAAAACCTGACGCGGTCCCACGCCCTACGCGCCACGTGGCTGACGCGCCACAGCCCCGGCAGCCCTTCTATCTGGGCTTTCTGCCCATCATCCAGGCACCTCAGATGCACAAATCACATCCATGCAGCACGTGCATCAACCGTCCACTGCCACGACACCGCAGACCACACGCGGCCACGCACACCGCATCCCACTCGAGACCTGCAGCCGTACCCCGACCCCTGACGGCCGCCTCGACGACGAGGCCTGCTCAGGCCCCGACAAGGCGGGCGCCACGCCGGCCCAGACAGTCCGGATCGTCACGCGGCTCGCCCCAGTGGTGCCGCCTGCAGGGCGACCACGCCACGCGAGAGCGCCGCACCTCTGCGGCTGCGGCGCATCACCGTCCGGGCCGGAGGCGGCACCGACAACCGTGTACCGGTCGTGGCGGTCAACGATGGAAGACCGATCGCCTCCCTGACGATACTTTCACCTCCGCCATATAGGAGTATTTATCTAATTCGAGAGCCACTATCGGCGTGCAAACTCGACGCGTGGCGGCTCTGGCCGTCGGCCGTGCGGATCAGCAGAGGCGATTGGGAGCCGCTGCACCGCCCGCCGGGCGGCGACAGCGTCGGCAGGCACCTGCGACGGCCGCCACCCATCCGCCCCGGGATGACCCACGGAGATCCCCACGGCCGTCTCAGTCGCTCCACCCGCTGGCGGTTGTCGCCGGTCCGGTGCCGGGTGCGGACAACAGGCACCCGTCGCCAGATCCCCTACGATGCCTAGTTGCCGAATTCTGCAACTTCTAAGATGATGCAGCTGTGATGCTGCTGGACGGCCGCGCGAGGGGGGCGGCTGGGCGGGCTGGCGTCATGGACCGCGAACGTGGCTGTGCTGACCGGGAGGGGGTACGCCGGTGGGGGTTCCGCTACATCAGGTGAAGGCGGAGTTCTTTCGCATGCTGGGGCATCCGGTACGCATCCGGGTGCTGGAGCTGCTGGTGGAGGGTCCGAAGCCGGTACGGGACCTACTCGCCGCGATCGAGGTGGAGCCGCCGAACCTGTCCCAGCACCTCGCGGTGTTGCGCCGCTCGGGCATCGTGACGGCGACCCGAGAGGGGCCGACCGTGGTGTACGCGCTCGCGGGTGGGGATGTGGCCGATCTGATGAGGGCGGCGCGGCGGATCCTGACGGAGTTGGCGGCGGGGCAGGTCGGGTTGTTGGAGCAGTTGCGCGAGGCGGAAGCCAGCCGGTCATGACAGCGCCAAGACCGACGCTGCCGGCTCGGCGAGCGGGAGTCGTGGGGACGGTCACGTGACGACCCGCGGATCGGCCCGGGTGAATCCGGCGTTCGGTCTCGCGGTGTATGTGTCCGCGCAGGCCCGGCCGGCTGTCGAGGCCGTCCTCGCACAGGCCCCGGGCGTGGTGGTTGTGCAGGCGGATGATCCCGGTCCGGACGGCTGTCGACGAATCACCGTGGACGCGGACAGCGGTTCGACCCTGTTGTGGCTGGTACACGCTCTGCGGGAGGCATTGGGGTCCGAGCTTCTCCACACCGAGGATCCGGTGTTCGCGGTCGCGTCCACGGGGAAGCTCGGTCAGTCGCTGCGGGCGTCGACCGCGACGGGGCGGGACCTGGCGTTGTTGGATGTGGACGCGGACCGTCGCGTGGTCCGTCATCTGTCCACGCATCCGGGGCAGACCGACAGGTTCAGCGGCCGGGCCCGCAGAGTGGCCCTGCTCAGCGATGCCAGCGCGGTGCTGGACTTCGAGCCGTTACCAGCCGAGGCCGCGTTGCCGGCGGTGGAGTCCCAGGCGGTCCACCTGCACCGTGAGACCGGTTTCGATGTTGTTCCGATCCCGATCACGGTCGGCGGTCCCGACGAGCTCGCCTCCCTGGTCCGCATGATGGATGCGGGATTCGGTGCGTCGGTGCTGGTTCACACGCATGTCCGCCATGTCGAGGCGGTTCGCGCCGCCGTGCGGTCCGGTCCCGCGCCGTACCCGGTGCTCCTCGACACCATCAACGATGGCTTCGCCGTGGCGGCCGCGGCGGCCGCCTTGAACCATTCGCGGCTCCGGGGCATCGGACCGGGGCAGGCTCGGGTGGCCGTCGTGGACCCGCACCGTGGTGGGGATCTCGCCGGTCTCCTGCTGGCCGCCGGCATCGGTGATCTGATGTTGTATGACCCGGTCATCTATGGTGTGCAGCTTCTGCACCAGCTCGCGGACCGCCTCGATCTCATCGTTGACCTGATCGGGCTGGCGGCACCCCCCGCAGGCCCCGCGGTGTTGCGCGCCCGGCCCGAGGTACCGCCCCGTCTCACACAGGCGACCACGCAGCCACGGCCCTTGCACGCATTACCGGGCCTGCTGCGCGCCGCCGTCACCGCCCGCCGCTCGATCACCATGGCTGCTCGCGTCGCCGCGGTCCACGCTGTGGCGGAGCAGGCTCCCTTCCGCTCCCTGCTCCCACGACCGGATGACCCCCGTCTCCTGTCAGCCGTTTCGGACGCCGCCCTGTCAGTACTGTCCGCACCCTGACCGCGACGGACCCGCACGACCACCCACATCCACGACCACCACTTGCAGACATGCGCAATTCAACATTTGACATTGTGGGAGTCACTGACACCTCATGGCTACCTCTGCGCGGAGCGCCGCCTGTCCGCAGGTCCGGTCCGTCTCCCCCGCCCCCGAGGCGACGCGGTGACCACGGGGCTTGTCCCACAGGCAGGCTCACGTGGCACGTTCCTCCCCGGCCCGGACGGCCTGGCCGCGTGGCGTCGCTGGCCGAGTCAGAATTTGCTCGCGGGTGTCACCGCCGCGGTGGTCGCGCTCCCGCTGGCGTGGCGGGTCGGTCTCGCCTCCGGCGCGGGAGCCTCGGCGGGGCTCGTCACCGCCATCGTCGCCGGTGCCGTCGCGGCGACGACCGGAACACACGGCGCGATGCCACGCCGTGTTCGTGACCGGCTCAGCGACTTCCTCGCTCGCGTTCGTGGTGGGGTACCCGCGGACGAAGCCAGTGGCGAGGTCAGCGTTACGGACGTGGGTGCCGACCACCAGGACGACACGGGTGCCGCGGGATGTCCCGCACAGCTGCCGGCCTACTACTCCGCGTTTCCTGATGACCTCGTTGACCGGGGGTGCGGCGGTAGACAGGCCCGTCCGCCCGGTGCGGGGGCCGTGCCATCAGCGGGAGCCGAGCAGCATGCGGGATGTCGAACAGGGTACGCGGCACGATCGTGCGGCTGTTCTTGTACCGGTGGGCACGGGCGCAGGCCGGGCAGCGGGCCTGGTCGACGCAGGCGCTGTCGACCTGGCCGACGAGCACCTGCTGCTGGACGCCGACGAGGACCTGGTGGGCCTCGGCGACCCGCGTCCCGGCGCTGGCCGGACTGAGATCGGACCATCCGAACACGCCGACCTCGACCAGCGCGCGGGCGGCGCCGGCGTCGCGGGTGACGACGAGCCAGCCCACGACCTTCGCGGCATGCAGGGTTCAGGGCGGGCTCGGTGTGCAGGGCGTGATGGACTGGAGCGCGGTCGAAGGCGTCGATACGGCTCCACGCCAGCAGGCTGGCCAGTGTCTTCGCGCTCGTCCGGCGCGTGCGCGCTGGCTGTCGTCGTCGGCCCTGTCGAGCAGTGGGGCCAGAAGCTCGGCATCCGCGCCGCGACCGCAGGCGGCGCGGAGGCGTAGCACAGGGCCAGGAACACCCCTGGACCGCCACCGCCCTCCGGGGGGCAGCGACACGGACCCGGCCGACACAGACCGGATGCTGCCAACCCGATCACGCCACCGGAGCGGGAAGACGCACCCACGTTCGACCTCGCGCCCTTCTATATGACAACTTCGTCAGATAGTTGAGATACAGTTCGGTCATCCGACAGTCTGTCGAAGGAGTGGAGATGCCCGCCACGATCCCGGGCCTGCAAGCGACACCGACGACACATCCGGCGTTGCTGGAGTGGGTCGCCACGATCGCTGATCTCACCCAGCCCGACCGGGTTCACTGGTGCGACGGCAGCGACGCCGAGTACGACCAGCTCTGCGCGGAGCTCGTCGACACGGGCACGTTCCTGCGCCTCGCTGAGGACAGGCGGCCCGGCAGCTACTACGCCGCGAGTGACCCCGGTGACGTCGCTCGCGCCGAGGACCGCACCTTCATCTGCTCGAAGAGCCGCGACGACGCCGGTCCGACGAACAACTGGGCCGACCCGGAGGAGATGCGCAGCACCCTGCGGGGCCTGTTCGCGGGCTGCATGCGTGGCCGCACCATGTACGTCGTCCCGTTCTGCATGGGGCCGCTCGGCTCACCGATCTCCGCGCTCGGCGTCGAGATCACCGACTCGGCCTACGTCGCGGTCTCGATGCGTGTCATGACCCGCATGGGCCAGCCGGCCCTCGACCAGCTCGGACAGGACGGCTTCTTCGTCCCCGCCGTGCACAGCGTCGGCGCGCCACGCCAACCCGGGCAACCCGACGTCGCCTGGCCGTGCAACCCCACCAAGTACATCGTCCACTTCCCCGAGACCCGGGAGATCTGGAGCTACGGCTCCGGCTACGGCGGCAACGCCCTGCTGGGCAAGAAGTGCTATGCGCTACGGATCGCCTCGGTGATGGCCCGCGACGACGGCTGGCTCGCCGAGCACATGCTGATCCTCAAACTCACCGGGCCCGATGGGAACATCCATTACATCGCGGCCGGTTTCCCCAGCGCCTGCGGCAAGACCAACCTCGCCATGCTCGTCCCGACCGTCCCCGGCTGGAAGGTCGAGACCGTCGGGGACGACATCGCCTGGATGCGCTTCGGAGACGACGGACGGCTCTACGCGGTCAACCCCGAGGCCGGCTTCTTCGGCGTCGCGCCGGGCACCGGCCGGGCGACCAACCCCAACGCCATCGACACGATCCACAGCAATGCGATCTTCACGAACGTCGCGCGAACCGATGACGGAGATGTGTGGTGGGAAGGACTGACCGAGGACCCCCCGGCGCATCTGCTCGACTGGCAGGGCCGTGACTGGACACCGCGGTCCGTGACGCCCGCGGCGCATCCCAACGCCCGTTTCACCGTCCCTGCCGGCCAATGTCCGACGATCGCCGCGGAATGGGCTGACCCTGCTGGCGTTCCGATCTCGGCGATCCTTTTCGGTGGCCGTCGGGCCACCGCTGTGCCGCTGGTCGTCGAGTCCACCTCCTGGCAGCACGGTGTCTTCCTCGGTGCGACCGTCTCCTCCGAGACCACCGCCGCGGCGGCCGGGATGGTCGGTGAGCTGCGCCGCGACCCGTTCGCCATGCTCCCGTTCTGCGGTTACAACATGGGCGACTACTTCACGCACTGGCTGGCGGTCGGCAGCCGCGCCGGGGCGCGGCTGCCGCGTATCTTCCACGTCAACTGGTTCCGCAAGCACCCTGATACGGGCGCGTACCTGTGGCCTGGTTACGGCGAGAACAGCCGTGTCCTCGCCTGGATCATCGGCCGGCTCGACGGGACCGCCGAGGGGCGGGTGACACCGCTCGGTGTGGTCCCCACCCCCGAAGCGCTCGACGTCACCGGCCTGGACGTGACCGGAGACGACCTGGACCTGCTCCTGTCTGTGGACCGTGCCACCTGGGAACACGAAACCGACATGATCCGGCGATACTTCGTCGACCTTGGCCCCCGCGTGCCCGACGCGCTCTGGGTCGAACTCGCCGCCCTCACCGACCGGCTGCGCTGACACCATGTCCCCCACCTTCCAGCTCAGCCCCCGGGCACCACCACGCTCGATCAGGGCCGCGGATCGACGCTCCGCCCATGCCCCTACCCCCGGTGCGGCTGGCTGTGTCCTGCCAGCAGGGCTGTGCTGGCACCGTCGCCGTCCATGGATGACTGTTCGATCTCTGAACGGCACCACTCCAATCTGATGAAGTCGTAAGATTGTCGAGTCGCATGATGGGCACCATGGCCGACAGACGACTGGGGGCTGGAGGGAGAGGTCATATGGCGACGCCGTTGTACAAGCTGAAGGCGGAGTTCTTCCGGACCCTGGGCCATCCGGCGCGTATCCGGGCATTGGAGCTGCTCAGCGAACGGGAGTGGTCGGTGAGCGAGCTGGTGCCCGAGGTCGGGCTGGAGGCGTCGCATCTGTCCCAGCAGCTCGGGGTCCTGCGCCGCGCCGGGCTGGTGACGACCCGCAAGCAGGGCAACACCGTTTTCTACGCGGTGGCGTCGCCGGAGATCGTGACGTTGCTGGCGGTGGCCCGCTCCATCCTGACCGGCGTGCTCCACGAGCAGGCCGACCTCCTGCGGGACCTCCTCGCCACCGAGCACTGACCATCCCGACGGAGTCAACGACCACACCCGATCACGACCACCGAAACGGTGATCGCCCCTCGAAACACCGAGGGGCTGATGGCCCCAGCCGACAGCCGTCGCGGGGAAAAGCATCCGTGATCGGGTGGCACCTCACGGACATCGTTACGTCCGCCACGCGGAGAGAGGACCTGCTCGGTGGTCGATACTCTGAGCCCCTCGCGTCTTTCCGGAGTCCGCGGGTGCCACGATTCACATCCGTGGCTCGGACCCGTTCCCCGCTGCGAGACACGACACCGCGGGGCCTCCCGGAAACATCCGCGGTCCCCGGTATCAAACATGGATGCTCACTGACATGGGTCGTTCTGTTCACGGACAGGTCGAGGCGCCGCCCACAGATCCGACCGTCTCCGATGCCACCGCGGTGGAAAAGCTTGCAGAATTTATCACCCGGGGGAAGGAGAACGGTTTCGTCACCCCGGAGGACGTTGCCACCGCGCTCCTCGACGCAGAGCTGCCGCCCGAAAACAGCGATGCCGTCCTCCGGCTACTCGCAGACGACGGCATCGAGGTTCTCGACGAGATCGACGACGACGTTCCAGACCCACCTGGCCGGCGTCGCGGCCCAGAGGAACACGCGTCCGCGATGCCAACCTCGGATCCGGTGCGGATGTATCTCAAGACCATCGGCCGGGTGCGACTGCTGACCGCAGCGGAAGAAGTCGACCTCGCGAAGCGGATCGAGGCCGGCCTGTTCGCCTCCGAGAAGCTCGCCGCCACCCGAAAGATCTCCCCCCAACTGCGTCAGGACCTGCAGGCAGTCGAACAGGACGGCCAGATCGCCAAGCGCAAACTGGTGGAGGCGAACCTGCGCCTCGTGGTGTCCATCGCCAAGCGGTACGTCGGCCGCGGCATGCTGCTGCTGGACCTGATCCAGGAGGGCAACCTGGGCCTGATCCGGGCCGTGGAAAAGTTCGACTACACAAAAGGCTACAAGTTCTCCACCTACGCCACCTGGTGGATTCGTCAGGCTGTCACGAGGGCCCTTGCGGACCAGGGGCGTACCATCCGGATCCCGGTACACATGGCCGAAACAGTCAACAAAGTGACCCGGATCCAGCGACAGCTCCTGCAGGAATTAGGCCGGGAGCCGTCACCGGAGGAGATCGGCACACAGATCGACCTCACCGCACACAAAGTGGAGGAAATTCTCAAGATCGCACAGACACCAGTCGCCCTGGAGACCCCGATCGGCGCGGAGCAGGACTCCCAGCTCGGAGACTTCATCGAGGACGACGACGCGATAGCGCCCTTCGAGGCGGCAAGTTCCGTCCTCCTCCAGAAGCACATCGAATCGGTCCTGCACACGCTGCCCGCCCGGGAGAAGAAGGTCATCCAACTCCGGTTCGGCCTGACAGACGGCCAGCCCAGGACCCTGGAGCAGATAGGTCGAGAATTCGGGATTCCCCAGGAAAGGATCCGGCAGATAGAATCAAGAACCCTGGCGAAGCTCAGCCACCCGGCACGTTCACAACGCTTACGCGACTACCTGGCATAACGCCAGGCGGGACCGGAACACAGGGCCTGTCCGTCCAGCCACCGTCGCCGGTAGGAGGAATCCGCGGACACTGTTGAGGCCTGAGGAAGCACCACATACCAGCGGGCCAGCGCTTCGACAGCAACAGCCAGGAGTTCACCGGAGTATCCGCGGCGGCCCCTGGAGCGCGGCGCACGCCGATGGTCACCAAAGCCAGGCTATCGGCCCTCTCCGTCTCCTCCACCGTGTCTTTCGTCGTCCCGACGGTCGAGTTCGGTGCGATCTCCACCATCACACCGACCCGCCCACCCTCTCGCACCCCCCAGCATCGCGAACCGAAGAGAGTTTCAGCTCGTCGTATCCACCCGGACGGATGCGGAGATCCACTCCCCGACGATGATCGGATTGTTCATGTACCCGACCACCCGGCCCGTCCGCAGCACCGCCGCCCTGCCACGATGAGTACCGCCTCCCTGCAGTGGACGGCGTCGCTCGGTCGGTTGCTGCCCGGCCGGGCCGATGCGCTGGCTATGCGCCGCCAACCGGCCCGCGATCTGATCGCGGGGATGACCGTCGCGGTGGTCGCCCTGCCCCTCGCGCTCGGATTCGGTGTCTCCTCCGGCCTGGGCGCAGCCGCGGGACTCGCGACCGCCGTCGTCGCGGGCGCCGTCGCGGCCATTTTCGGCGGGTCCAACCTGCAGGTCTCCGGCCCCACCGGAGCCATGACCGTGGTGCTCGTACCGATCGTGCACGACCACGGTCCGGGTGGCGTCCTGACCGTCGGTCTGCTCGCCGGAATGATCCTGCTCGCGCTCGCCGTCCTGCGCGTCGGCCGCGCGATGCGTTACGTGCCGGCCCCTGTGGTCGAGGGGTTCACCGCAGGTATCGCCGCGGTGATCTTCCTTCAGCAGGTTCCCGCCGCGTTGGGAGTACATCCACAGGACAGGGACACGGTGACCGCTGTCGCCTGGGGGGCCATCACCGACTTCGCCCACCGGCCGCACTGGACCGAGGTCGCGCTCGCCGCCGCCGTCGTGGCGTTCATGCTCGTCGGCGCCCGGCTGCGACCTGCCGTGCCGTTCTCGCTGATCGCCGTCGCCATCACCTCCGTCCTGGTCGCGGCGAGCGGGTGGGGCGTCGCCACTCTGGGCGCGCTGCCCGCGACCCTGCCCAGTCCCTCGCTCGGGTTCCTCGACATCTCCGCCCTCCCGACCCTCGCGGCGTCCGCGGTGGCGGTAGCCGCGCTGGCCGCTTTGGAAAGCCTGCTCTCCGCCAGCGTCGCGGACGCGATGACCTCCCGAGAACAGCACGACCCCGACCGTGAGCTGTTTGGCCAAGGCCTGGCCAACCTCATCGTTCCCCTGTTCGGCGGAGTACCCGCCACCGGCGCGATCGCCCGCACCGCCGTCAACGTCCGCTCCGGAGCGTCCTCACGCCTCGCGGCCCTCACCCACGCCCTACTTCTCGCCGGGATCATGCTCGTGGCGGCGCCCCTCGTCGCGCGCATCCCCCTGGCAGCGCTCGCCGGAGTTCTCCTCGCCACCGCCATACGGATGGTGGAGATCGCCTCACTACGTGCCCTCGGCCGCGCGTCACGCTCCGACGCGGCCGTCATGACGCTGACCGCCGCAGCGACCATCGCTCTCGACCTCGTCGTCGCCGTCCTGCTCGGCCTCGTCGCCGCCGGAGCTCTCGCGCTACGACAGATCGCCCGCAGCGCGCGGCTGGAAGAGGTACCGCTGAACACGGCCGATCACCACGACGCCGACCAGGCCCTGCTCACCGACCACGCGCTGCTCACCGAGCACATCGCCGTCTACCGCATCGACGGACCCATGTTCTTCGCCGCCGCCCACCGCTTCCTTCCCGAACTCACCGCCATCGCAGACGTCAAGGTCCTCATCCTCCGGCTTTCCAAAGTCAGCGCGATCGATGCCACCGGCGCGATCGTCCTACGCGACATCATCGACCGCCTCGAACACCGCGGCACGACCGTCTACCTCTCCGGCCTACGCCCCGAACACACGAAAGCCCTGTCCGCCATCGGCCTGCTCAACCGGCTAGAAAAGCAAGGACACCTGTTCGACTCCGCCGCAGAGGCCATCCAAACCGCCCGAGACCACCTCCACCACACCGGCACCCTCCCGGAACGAGGAGGAACGCTTAAAGCACCAGCCGGGTTCGGCGTCCCGGCGGACGACACGGCTCTTGCTGGTCCCGAAGCGTGATCGGTTGAGTAGCTGCGGCCCAGGTGCGAACACGATCGGGCGAACTTCAGGCACGCGCAATGATGGGAAGGGGTCGTTCCATGGGACGCGGTCGAGCGAAAGCGAAACACACGAAAAGCGCTCGCAAACTCAAATACACCTCCCCCAACCTCGATCTCGACCGACTGCAGTCAGACCTCAGAAGCACCCCCACCCTGGACCATGACGACCACGATGAGCTCCCGCCCCCAGACCCGCAGGAACCCGACACAGCGGAGCACGGCAAGCCGGGGAGTGTCTGACTATCGGTGGATCGGTCGTGGCGGTTGGTGATGGGTCAGTTGGTGATGGTCGGGGTGAGACGGCCCTCGAAGGTGATCGCGAGGGCGTTGAGCGCGGGCTTCCATCTGATCATCCAGCGAGCCCGGCCGCGGCCGGTGGGGTCCAGGGCCCGGGTCGCCAGATAGAGGCACTTCAGCGTGGCTTCCTCGCTGGGGAAGTGGCCGGGCGCTGTTGCATTGGGCGGAGGCGGGGCGTGGTGGAGCCGTCTCGGGCGGGCGGTAGATGGCCAGGGTGAGCTCGGTGAAGGCGGCCGTCAGCCGGTTCCGGGGTTCGCATCGACGCCCAGTTCGTAGTGGCCTCGGCGGATGTTCTGCACGAACGCGTGCCCGGAGCCGATGATCTGTGCGGAGCGGAGGCGTTTCAGGCCGCGCATTGGCCGTAACGGGTGAGACGCCGCTGCCCTGCGGCGCGCCGCTGAGCGTGGCGTTCCACCGCCAGTCCTCCAGGTATCCGGCTTTCAGCATGTTACGCAGTAGCCGTAGGAACCTGTTGTCGTGGATTCTCTCGCCTAGTATCCCCAGCATGACCTCGTGGTCAAGCGTGTCGAAACACGGCGCGATGTCACCCTCGATGAACCAGGTCGTCCCGGTCCAAGTCTTCGCCACATCGCTGAGCGCAGTGTGGCATCCCCGGCCGGAACGAAAACCGTGCGAGCGGTCGGAGAACCTCGGCTCGTAGTACACGGTGAGTAGTAGACGCACCACTTCGCCGACAATCTTGTCCGACCATGACGGCAGGCCCAGGGCTCTCTTCATCCCGTTTTTCTTCGGGATATGGACCCGTCGTACCGGGCTGAATCGGTAGCGCTCGTGGCGCAACGCATCGATGATGCGGTCGATTCTGCCCGTTGACATGCCGTCCGCGGTCTCCCCGTCGGCCCCCGGCGTCATGGCCCCCTTGTTGGAGTACACTCGGCCGTAGGCCAGCAGATACAGGTCCGGATTGTACATCTGTCGGTACAGTTCAGTCAACGACAGGCCGCGCCTGCCGCGTTCACGGAGGACACCCAGTACCGTTTCGGCGTTCTACATTACGCATACCTCGCGGGTTGTGAGTATCCGGCCACCTGGCCCCCTTTGCCCTGTCGACGGTTCTCCCGCCGTCCTTGGTGGGGCGTTACTCCCACGACTACTACGGGGCCTCCGTCGCCGTAGGGTTCGCACCCCGTAGGCGATCCCATGTTCGTCCTTGTCGTACGTACTAGCATGACGTAGGCGGCCCACTCATCTCCTTGAATACCCTCGCTGGGTATCGCTCCACGCTCTGGAGGTTGCGTCGACCCCGGTGGGATGTCGGCGCAGAGCGCGGCACCGGTTACAGACGTCTTTCCGGTGGACGGATCTTTGCATCTTCTGGAGATTGGGCTTCAGGCAATCCAGTTTTCGCCATATCATGCGGGTCCCTCGAACGCCCCGCTCCTTACGCCTGGACACGGTCGCCGATTTCCTGGCATGCTGCTGTCCCCTTGACCTTTCGGCGCAGGGTTAGCCGTCGGGCCCGAGAACATCCCTCCAAGTTCCCCCCCAACTACGCTGGGGATACGACAAGGCGCCTCATGGCGCAACACCGGTAGATCGTGACGTGATCAACCTCGAGGCCTCGTTCGGCGAGCAACTCCTCGACATCCCGGTACGACAGCGCGAACCGCAGATACCAGCGCACCGCGAAGACGATCACCTCGGGCGGGAACCGGAACCCCGCGAACTCCGACGCCGGAACCGGTGGGCAGGCACGACGTCGACGCATCAGTCGATCATGACCGATCGACGGCGGAGGGACAGCGGACTCCGCCGATGCAACTGTGAGTTCATGGTTCGGCCTCGGGCGGTGGCCTGACCCGCGATGCAACTGGCGTGATGCCTTCGCGCTGACCTGTCGGCCGCCGTCCGGGGATGTGTCGACCGGACCGGTGGGCGTGTCCCGACAGGGGCCTTGCCGCTACAAGGCACCATCACAGTTCTGACCGCCCTGCCGGTCCGGCGACGGCTTTCCGTTCCCGAGCCGAGCAGGAGACGAACAGCCCGTGGCCAGCATGCCTCACCCCAAGGAATCAGACCAGAGCGCCGCCGGCGGCGACGATGACGTCGTTCTCGGCGTCGACACCCACAAGGACCTGCACGTCGCCGCGGTCCTCACCCCGGTCGGCGCGCTGCTGGCCAGCGCGACCTTCCCGACCACCGCGGACGGCTATGCGCACCTGCTCGCCTGGGCGCGTGAACACGGAACCCTCCGCAGGGCCGGTGTCGAGGGCACCAGCTCCTACGGCGCCGCCCTGACCCGCCACCTGCTCGCGGCCGGTATCGCCGTGTCCGAGGTCAACCGGCCCGACCGCGCCGCACGCCGACGCCGCGGCAAGACCGACACCCTCGACGCCGAAGCGGCCGCCCGTGCCGTCCTCGCCGGCCAGGCCACCGCGATCGCGAAGACCGGCGACGGACCAGCCGAGATGGCGCGCATGCTTCGGCTGGCCAAGACCTCCGCGGTCAAAGCCCGAACCCAGGCCGTCAACCAGCTCAAAGCCGTCCTGGTTCGCGCCGACCCGGCCCTGCGTGAATCCCTCACAGGACTGGGCCCCATGACCCTCGTCCGACGGTGCGCCGCCCTGGACGACGTCGCACCGCTCGACGCCCCCACCACCGCGCGTTACACGCTACGCCGGCTGGCCACCCGGATCCTGCAGCTCACCGACGAGGTCAACGACCTCAACCGCCAGCTGACCACCCTGCTCACCCGTCACGCACCCGTACTGCTCACCCGCGTCGGCGTGGGACCAGATACAGCCGCGGCCCTCCTCATCGCCGCGGGCGACAACCCGCAACGGCTGGCCAGCGACGCGTCCTTCGCCGCCCTGTGCGGTGTCAGCCCGATCGAAGCGTCATCCGGCAAGACCCACCGTCACCGCCTCAATCGTGGCGGCGACCGCCAGGCCAACGCAGCCCTGCACCGCATTGTCATCACCCGGCTGCGCTGTGACCCCCGCACCCGCGCCTACCAGCA
>NZ_ADGX01000197.1 GCF_000177675.1 Parafrankia sp. EUN1f | reverse complement strand
CCCGGGAGTTCGGGGTGCAGGTCTGGGCCACCGACCTGTGGTTCAGCCCGGACGAACGCCTGGCCCGCCTCCGTGACGCCGGTGTCGATGACGCCGTGTTCCCACTGCGCGCCGACGCCCGTTCACTGCCGTTCGCCACGGACTTCTTCGACGCTGTGGTCAGCATCGACTCGTTCGTCTACTACGGAACGGACGATCTGTACCTGAACTACCTTTCCCGGTTCGTCCGGCCGGGTGGCGCGATCGGTATCGCCGGTGCCGGGCTCGTCGACGAGTTCGATGGTCCGGTACCGGACCATCTGCGCCCCTGGTGGGAGCCGAGCATGGCCTGCCTGCACTCCGCGGCCTGGTGGCGACGCCACTGGGAACGCAGCGGCGTCGCGGACGTCACCGTCGCCGACACCATGCCGGACGGCTGGCTGCGCTGGCTCGACTGGCACCGCACCGTCAACCCCGACAACACGGTGGAGATCGACGCGCTCACCGCCGACCAGGGCCGCCACCTCGGCTACGTCCGCGCCGTCGCCCACCGCCGCCCCGACGCGACCCCCGACGAGCCCATCACCGACATCCCCCTGACCTACACCGCCCACCCTCTCCTCCGCGACGACCCGCCGCCCGCTGACGCCGCCAGCCGGCGGTAGGCCTGCCCGCGCCGCCGTGGATCCGCGGGTACTGGGCGCGGACCGCGTCCAGGCGGGCGTTCGTCTCATCGACCTTCCAGAAGTTCCAGGCACCCGCGTTCGCGTCGGTGGCGTCCTTGGCCGCCGCCGACGGCGAGCCGAAACGCCCGCCCGATTCAGTGCGGACGCGCCCGGCGGCGAGCAGAGTCGCCCGGTGGTCGGTCCCGCGCCAGACGCTGCCGCGCTGAACGCGATCCGCTGCGGCGCAGATCAACCGGTTCGGTAGCCACGCCCCGGCGGCGAGCGCGGGCGGTGGGCGATACGAAGAATGGCGCGGCCTGCTCACCGACGCCAAAGTCCGCGCCGCGGGGCTACACGACGCGCGCCACACCGCGGCGACGATGCTGCTCGCGCTGAAGGTGCCCACCCGCGCCATCGGGGTTACGGACCGGTCGGAACGCTGGTCAGCAGGTTCTCCCGCGGAGCCGCGACCGTTGACGAAAGGCCGCGAACGAGGCCGAGGCGAGAATATGCGAAGAATTTCGCCGACTCAATGTCAGTTTATCCAGCGACGCCAAGATTTCACCTCACCACTCAGACTCCTCACCAGTTCACTGAAGAAGAAAGAGGAACGAGACGAAAGTGCACCTCTCATCCAAAGACTACCCGCAAATCGAGATAGTGCCTGATCCACAGATTTCCAGGAGCCACGAATCAACGGAAGGCACAGAACGACAACCCGACCACCGGCGTCGTCGCGGTACGGTGGAAGCGTTGCGAGCGGAAGGCGCGCAGGGATTCCTCTAGAATCCATCAGGCGAACTGCGATTGTTGGGTTACGCATGTAGGTGGCGATTTCGATAGCCGCAATATCTTCCCAGGGGATGAGCCAATCTTCTTTTCGTCACACAACCGCAATGCCACCCCTCCCTATTGTCGTAGACGAGGTCCGCATGGTTGAAATCCTTCTATAAACGACTATCCCAATCAGCCCGATGACGACAGAGAGCCCCGAAAAACCAGACTCGATCACGTTGCCAATCCAGAATAGACACAGGGCCACGAGAATCAGATACACTCGGCGATATCGCACTTGAAATCGTACTCCCGTGCCCGAATCCTCCCCTCCCTCCACCCGCAGCTTCAGCGAAGATTCCGCCTCGCGAAGGATTTCAGCTGCCCGTCGTAGCCTTTCAGAAGAAACATAAGCACCCGAGTGTGCCGCCTCATTTCGTACGTGACGCGCAAAGTCGAGCGCCTCGAAGGGTACATTTGTT
The DNA here is from genome assembly GCF_000177675.1 of Parafrankia sp. EUN1f. Lineage (GTDB taxonomy): Bacteria > Actinomycetota > Actinomycetes > Frankiales > Frankiaceae > Parafrankia. The sequence continues at coordinate 12,359 of NZ_ADGX01000197.1, read as the reverse complement.
TCACGAGCAAGCCACGTCAGCGTGTCGTAACCCTGTGCTGCAGTCTCGATTCTGGCCCACGTCTGGATAACCTCTATCGTCAACGACACAGAATTATCGCTCAAGGTTTCCCCACTTTTAGAGTGGCTTTTACGCGCTGGTTGTTGTCGGCGCTCGGCTTGGCCGGCCCGCGGCGCCGTGGAGCGACAGCGAAGGCCCGCGTCGAGTCCTGCGTGACCGTGGGATCACCGTTGTGTCTTTCGCTAGGCTGCCGTGCTGTCGGCGTGACGGAAGCGGGCGGCGAGATTTTCGATCTCCAGGTCGAGTTCGGTCTCTCGGTCCGCGCGGGCGGCCCGGTCGGCCTCGTTGATGCGTTCGGAGGCGATGCGGAAGTCGTGTTCAATCTGCTGGAGTTCGACGTCGTCGGCGGCGAGGGCTTGGCGGCTGCGGCGAGCGAGGTACCGTTCGTGGAGCCGTTGACCTTCTGCCGACTGGCGGGACACGAGGTCGTCGTATCTTGATCTGCCGCTCATCAGTTTGGTGAGCGCGGGTAGGCAGTCGACGAGCACGAGCAGGATCCGTAGCAGCCATTCCCCGGTGAGCACTGCGTGGCTCTGGTCAGCGAGCCGAGCGAGCGCGGCGGTCTCCTCGAGGAAGCCGATCCGCCCGTAGTGTTTCTGTTTCTTGTCGAGCTTGGCGTGTATGGCGTCGGCGAGCGCGGTGCGGTAGGTGGATTCCGCTTCCTGGATGCTACCGTCGGCTTTGTTGATCTCTTCGTTGAGTCGGCCGAGAGTGTTTTCGTCCTCTCCGATTCGGCTGGAGGTGAAGTACTGGTCGCGGAGGTTCCATGCCTGTTGGCACCGTTTGCCGTTTCCGGGAATCCCGGAGCGGGTGTGGTCGGTGGGGCTGGGGACGCCGCTGCATTCCTGTTGGGCGAATGTCTCCTTGCCGGCGAGGATGCCACGTCGTTCCTCGATCGTCCGGCGGAGGTTGTCGCGCTCCCTGATCTTCGCGGCTTTCTCGGTGCGTAGAGAGGCGGGTGATCCATGTAGGTCGGCGATCCGCAGGTCGGCGCATTCCGGGGTCCACACGAGCTCGCCGGAGGCGGGATTGCAGCGGTCCAGTGCGCTGCCGTAGGCCTCGAGGTCGCGACTCCGTCCGTTCAGGACCTCCTGGCGGATGTCCGAGCTGAAGACCCAGAGAACCATGGGCTCGGCGATGACCATGCCCATCAGCACCGAGATGAGGATCCGACCGGCGAACACCGTGAGCCTGGTCCTGCCGACCAGCCCATGGGTGCTCGTCACCAGCCAGCCGTCGAAGCTGAGGATCACGTAGCCCCAGAACATGCCTACCGGGATCAGGATCGGCCAGGGGACTCCGAGGGTTCGGCCGAGGGCGACCCCGAGGGACAGCGCGGCCAGCGACGCGGTGTTGACGACGATGGCGCCGAGCCGGGCATAACGGGGGCGTTCTTCCGGCACCCAGTCCAGGATGTCCTCGCTGACACCGACGATGGCGCGCAGTCGCCGGCCGGGACCGTGGTCCGGGCTGGCGGGCCGGAACGGGGGGGAGTCCAGGCTACTCAGGTCGTCCGGGACGATTGTGTGCTGATCGGTGAGACTCATCCGTCCTCTTCCCGGACGTCGGCGTAGTGGTCGGAATGTTCCGTGTCGGGGGCGCCGCCCGCGCGGAGCGTGGCGGGGTCGTCAAAAGCGAGCTGATCGCGTGTCGCGCCTCGGGGGGACTCGGCGGGCCATGGGGCTGTGGTGGGTACGAGCTCGCCCACCAGCCGATCGAGGTTCACGTTCACCAGATCGAAGTGCCCTCGCTTGGCGAACTCGCGCAGGAGCTCGAGCTTCACCTCGATCGCCCTGCGTGTGTCCGCTCGCGCGGCCTCCTCCAGGCGACGACGGTCCTCCCGTGCGAGCTGGCTCTCGATCTCGGCGTCCTTGCGCCGCTCCAGCCGCCGCCGCTCCTCGCCCTGGCGCGCCCGTTCGGCGTCGGCACGCTGCTCCTGGCGTAGCGTCTCCAGCTCCGCCCGGGCGCGGGCGGCGTCGTCGGCCGCCATGGCGTCCCGGCGTTCCTGGTCCGCGCGGATCCGCTCCGCGTACTCGCCGGCGCCGAGTTCTCCGTTGATGTGGGCGAGCAGCAAGGCGCTGCGGAAGTCGGACGCGACGACCGCCGCGGTCTTGCTGACCTCCGAGAGCAGGTGGCCGCGCCTGGCCTCGTCCAGGCGCAGTTCGGCGTACAGGCGTTCGGCCGCGATCTGCTGGTCGTGGTGGAGCTGTTCGACCGCCGAACGGTTCTGGAACCGTGTGTCCGCGGCGACGAAGACGTGTTCCTGTTCCTGGCGCAGGCCCCGAAGTCTGCTCTCCCCGCTGGCACGTTCGAGGTCGAGCATCTGGTCGAACTGCAGCCGTTCCGCGTCGAGGGTGTGGGTGTCGCGCAGGCCGCGCCGTCGCTTCGCCAGCTCCGCCAGTTCTGCCGGTGTGTGCACCTCGACGCTGACCAGCGTCACGGCGAGGCCCGGGACCAGCGGCGGCCGCACGGTGGTGAAGGCCCTGATCTGGGCGTTGACGTCCCTGCGTACCCCGTTGATCTGGGTGGTCGAGGCGTTGAGGCCGAGCTCGAAGATGCGGCGGTGGCCACGCAGGTACGTCTCGAGCGCCGCGGCGGCGCTGCGGATCCCCTCCCTGACCACGGTGACGGCGTTGTGGACTGTGCACGCGAACGTGACCAGCACCGGGAACTCGCTCGCCTCGACGGACGGGATCGCGAGCCGAACCTCGACCTGCGCGTCGTGCCGCATATCGACGACGCTGACGTGGCTGGCGTCGACCACTGTCGAGTGGTCCTGGCCCAGCTTCGCCGGGTCGAGCACGTACCCGCCGTCCACCCGGTAGACCAGAACCTGATGAGCGGCCGGCCGGGGTAGGTCCTCGCCCGCTCTCGTCCGATGACGCTGGATCAGGCCGCTGCGCCGCGCGGGGCTGAGCGCTCGTTCCTCGACAAGGGGGTAACCGGTGCTCATCACATCGTCTCCGTTCCGGCGAGGACCCGTACGAGCCTCGTCCGCGCGTCGTGTGGGTCGCCGAGCAGGCCCATCAGGTCGGACCGGAAAGCCTGCAGTTCCGCGGCGGTGAGGTCCCGCCGCAGCACGGCGCCCAGACCGGCCGCGATGCCGGTGCCGGTGCCGGTCCTTTCGAGCGCGGCCAGGGTGGCCAGGAGCGTCTCCATCCCGCTCTTCCGATAGCCGCGGTGGCGGAGGACACCGCGCCACAGCGCAGCGGCCAGGCTCGACTGGTCAGGGTGGGAGGACAGATAGGAACTGATCGTCGGCCGTCGGTCGATCGGGTCCCAGTGCGTGAGGACCGCGAGTGTCGTGCTCATCGTCAGCTCCCTGAGCCGAACGTCCGCGCCGCGCCGGACGAACTGGTCGAGGTGCCGTCCGAGCTTCCTGAGCACGACGGCCGCATCCTCGCCGGTGTGGGTCAGCGCGGCGAACAGGTTCGCCATGTCGTTCTGGGCCTGCGCCGACAACCGGGGGTCCTGAGTGATCAGCTGCCAAATCCGACGGACCGCCTCGGCGGGGTAGCACAGTCCGAGGTCGCCGCTGAAAGCCCGGAGCGCGGTGCGGCGTCGTTCGCTGTCGGGTTCGTTGATCCAGAGGATCGCTCGCCGTAGCGCGAAGCGGGCCAGCGTGTCCTCGAAACACATGGCCCACAAGGTGAAGGCGGCGGTGAGCTGACCGCGCGGTCCGATCGCCCCCGCGGCCCAGCGCTCGAGGTACTCGTGCTCGACCTCGTCGGTGTCGGTTCGCGCGAGGTCCGCGAGTCCGACAGCCACCTCGCGTGGGTCGCACTCGTCGAGCACCTCCTCCAGCCAGGAGCGCACCGCGTCCCAGAAACGCGAATCGTGTCGGCGGGACAGCTCCGCGACCACTCGCCGGCGGTAGCCCGCGGATCCGAACGCGACCGCATATCGGGCGTCCCCCCCGGTCTCCCGGGCCCGCACCGCGATCAGGCCACCGGGGTCGGTGAACGCCGCCCGGATCTCGGGGACACCGCCGACCGGACGGTCACGCGGGCTGGGGTCGTCGAGCGACGGACGCCCGCGGGCGAAGTGGGAATCAAGGCGTTCCACCAGCCGCTCGAACGACCGCCGGCTCTGGCCCACCGCGAAGCAGAGCACGGTGACCTCCGCGAGCTCCCGGTGGGTGAGCCCGCGGTCGAACCACGAGCCGACCTGGGACGCGGCGGCCGAGTCGAACACATCGAGCACACATTCGATGGACTCGCCCGCCCTGACTCGGCGCCCCACGTCCGCGACACCGGCCATGGTCCAGTCGTGCGGGATCACCTCCGCCAGCTGGCCGAGATCGAGTTCTGACAGTTCCGGCAGATGCGCCCGGAGAACCGTCTCCAGGGCGGGCCGTGACAGGCGCACATGCCCGACCACCTCGGATGTGGTTCTCACCGCGCGCTCACCGGCCGTGATGATCAGATAGGCGCCCGCGTCACGGATCCGGTCCCTCACGGCCCGCCATTCCACGTCCCCGCCGTGGGCGGCGGGTTCCGGGATGCGGTCGATCGTCAGATAGGCAAAGCCTCGTTCGTAGGTCCGTTCGGCATGATCCACGAGTGTGAGCACCGGGGGGAGCACGACGATCCGGCCGTCGGTGACCTCCCGCAGCAGTGCTATGGCGGTAGCCCGCCGCCCGACACCCTCCCGGCCTTCCAGGACTACGACATGGTTCTTCAGAAGCGCCGCAAGCGCGGTCGCGTACTCGGCGGAAGGCACATAGAAGTCCAGCGCCGCGCGCACGTCCCGGTCGTCGAGTCGACCGGTGATCCGCCGGCGGCCGACTGCCGCGGTCAAGGCGGAGCCGAACTCACCGCCTTGGGCGTAGACCGGAGCGTGGAAGGTCAGGTAGGACTGCGCCAGCAGGGTCCCCTCGCTCCCGGGCGGAGTTCGGTCACCGGCAGGCCGGTCATGTCCGGTGTTCTCCTCGTCGGCACGTTCCGGGCTCTGCCTGTCAGGTTCGCCGACGGCGACGCGGTCCGAGGGGGCGCGGTCGGCGGCGGCCAGTCGTGGCTCCGCGGACCCGTCGGCAGCCCGCGGGCGATGATCAGTATCGGATTCCGAAAGTGGCATTCTCGGCGGTCACCGTCTCGTGGAACTCGTTGTGGATGGTCGGGGTGGCCGAGGCCGGCTGCCGGGGCCTGTCCTTGGGCTGGGTCGCGGCCGCGGCCGCGGCCTCCTGAGGCTGGTCACGCCGATCGGCGGGCAGGTCCAGAACGGCCGGGTCGATGCCCGGCACCCAGATCCACGCCGGGGCGGTGTACTCCTTCACCTCGACGTGGACCTGGCGGAAGTCCGCCGGACGCAGCGTCGTGTGGCGTTGGGCGATCATCTCGTTGAACACCTGCGCCGAGACGACCACGGCCAGGTCCGCGCCCGAGGAACGGAGCGCCGCACGCACCGGAGCGCAGTCCACAAGGCGCTTGACCGCCACCACACCCTGCCCGGCCAGACCGTTGTCCGCCGGCGCGACCACGCCATGATGGATCGCGAGCCGGAGCCGCAACCGAGGCCCGGAACGGTCATCCTCGTTCCGTCGCGTCAGCGCCGCGCTCAGCTGCTGGACGAACTGGCCGACCACACGCCGCTCCGGCACATCCGGCGGCAGAACGGCGAGTTCCCCGTCACCTTCCGGGTGCCGGTCCCAACGCTCACGGGACACTCCGGCACCGTCGGACGCCCACTGCAGAACCGTCAGCAGATCTCGCTGGACGTCCATCTGCTGACGGTCGTCTCCCTGGCCGTAGCCCATCACGTCCACGGCGACGAGGACCGCTCGCCTGAAGGCTGACTCATCGCGCGACAACAAAAACACACTCCCTACAGAAATCAACACCACCAGCGGTGGCCGGCAGGCCGCCGCTGAGGAAGTAAATATCCGGCTCCCGACTCGATCCCCGAAAAAAGACGGGGTCACCGAGGCCCTGACAGCTGGACTGGATTCAGGCGCACCCCAAACAAGGGCGCCCCGCGGCCCCGCGGCCCCGTCGTGTCGCGAAGCGACAGACACTGTTCCGCTTTCGATATCAACCACGGCCAGCGAACTCCCATAAGGCAAAAGCGCCGAGGGTGTCACTTTGCATCCCGATCCGGACTTCCCGGGGGACACAGTACAGGCACCTCAGTGCAAGGCAAGTCGTGCACAGGACTTTCCCGCCACTTCCGCATCGAAGGGCAGGAAAAGGACAACATCGCTTCCGTGGAGCTGAATCCGGCAGGTTGCGACACCCGTGCGACAGATAATCGAGTCAAGATCATAGGAAACGGAGATGCGACGGAATCGGTGGCAAGCGACATTCCTGGCGTCCCACCACTGCTGGCAACTGGGGCCGGACCTGGCGAGACAGCCTGACTCACGCCCTTGCGCAAATGCGTCGAACCGCCGGGTGAACCTTTCCACACCCGCTACCGGCGATGGCATGACGGGGCGAGGAGCATGCAGCGAGACTGCTTCCAGTGCCTGCCACGTCGTTTGCGACTGGTCCCGTCTCGACAGCGATGCTCGGGGTGGACGGCGAAAGCCCTCCCGACGCACGGCTGAGGAGGCCGACCCGCGGGCGTATGGCGGCGCCGGGAGCTTAAGGTCACCGGTTGTCTCTGCTGCGGATTCTCCGCTCTCCCTGGAATGAGATATATCGGCTCCATGCCCGACGCATGGGGCCTCCACAACGGGCTCGCCATGCACTGTTGCGTTACGGGGAAGCTGGGCATGCCAGCGGGCTGGGGCGTCTGCCGGTCAGATAGCGGCAGCGAGTTCGGTGAACGCGGCGGCCAGCCTCGCCGTTTCAGCCCGCGCATCGGCCGGAGCCGTGCTACTCACGGTCGGGGACGGTCCGACCGCGGCCGACCGCTCACCGGGAACGATGATCGGGGACCATGGGTCGGCGCCCTGGTCGCGACCGGCTACCAGGTCTACACGATCAACCCGCGCTCCGCAGCCCGATACCGCGAACGGCACGTCACCTCCCGGGCGAAAAGCGACCCCGGGGACGCGCGGGTACTGGAGGACTCCGCATGCGCCGTCGCATGCCCGGAGAGGCCGTCTCCCCCTACCGGCACCGCCGCGACCGGCCCACCCTGCGCGCCATCGCCGAGGACCTCTCCGCCTGGCTCCGCCCCGACCTCGCCGCCCTGGAGCGCGCCGAACCCGCCATGCCAGTGGAGGACCGGGCCGCTGACACATGGGAACCGCTGTTCGCCGTCGCCGAGCACGCCGGCGGACCCGGGCCCGACCGGGCCCGCCGCGCACCGCCGAAGCCGACGAGGGAGACGAGAGCTCCCTACGGGTCCGTCTCCTGCTCGACTGCCGCCAGGCGTTCGGCCCGGACACCGAACTCCCCACCGCACGCCTGCTCCAACGGCTCAACAGCGACCCGGAAGCACCCTGGGCAGAGCAGGGCCCGGCCGGTCTCACCGGGCGCCGGCTGGCTGTCCTGCTCCGCGACTACGGCATCCTCCGCCAACATCCGCTTCCCCGACGGCACCCAGGCCAAGGGCTACGAACGCGCCGCGTTCACCGACGCATGGCCCGCTAGTGCCCACCCAAGGACATTCCCGCGGACGTCGCGTCCCAGCCGTCCCAAGCGTCCCCGCACTGGTCAGGCTGGTAGGCCGTCAGTCCCGGACGTACGGTCCGCAGACAGGCCTCGCTCCGCCATGAGCTCGTACATGAAGGCGGCGAGTGGCGGCTACTCCTCGCCGAGAATCCGTAGACCGTGATGATCCCTGAAGTACATGTAGTCCTTCAGGTTCAAGGTGGCGAGCGGCAGATTGTGGGTGAGGCAGCAGGCAGCGATCCACATGTCGTTGACCGGGCGGGGCTGTCCGGCCCGGGTGGCGGCCGCGGAGAGTAATACCCCAGGTAGCGGCGACCGCTTCCTCGCCGGGCAGTACAGGGATTCCTGAGAGCCAGTCGGCGAGTTCCTGACGTCGGCGACTGCCCCAGTCTCGCAGGTCGGTCCACTTCGCGAGCTCACCGAAGGTCACGAACGTGATCAATGGCCGGCGGCCGATCAGGCGGGTTGCCACGTGTCCGCTGAGCCTGCGCTTGTGGGTCAGGGAGGCGATGTCGGTGTCAAGATGACAGGCCGCACGGCGGCGGCTCAGGCAACGTCGCGACGACGCTCGGCACAGGTGAACGCGAGGAACTCGTCAAGCTCCTCGTCGGAATCGAAGGTGTCGGCGGCCAGGTCATCGAGGGACCGGATGGGTTGCGTGCCTCTCACGGCCAGGAGTTCCTCGACGGTGACCGTGGGGCGCAGCGGGGGGTACAGCGGATGGCCGATCTCTGGAGTGCTCATGGACCAGGCCTCCTCGCTGGCGTCTCCGGCTGGCTGCGAACTGGAACCAGCATACGGCGCGGTGCGCGGATCGCGCCCCGTGAGTGGCTGTAGCCCGAAGAAACCTTCACCTTGTCACACACATGGTGAATCCCATCAGCCGGCTCCACCTGGTCGATTATGATAACTTTCCGCACCGGAGTGTGCTAGTTCTGGCCCACTCTGTTGCCTTGGAGGGTTGATGGACGGCTGGACTGCAGCCTGGCTGCTCTGGGGTGTCATGTTCCTCGCGATCGAGCTGCCAGCCGTGTTCAACAAGACCGACGGCGACACCCTGTCCGAACATATCCGTGCGTGGTTCGCCCTGCGGGGGAAGCCGAAGGGTTGGCAGGTCCGCCGGCTGGCGCTGGCCGGGTTCTTTGCCTGGTTCATCGTCCACCTTTTCACCACCTGGGGGTGATATATGCGCAGGCCAGCCCAGATCCTTCGTGTCCCGGCCGAGTGTGATCGCGGGTTCACCTCCCACCCTTGTTGATGTGGAGCTTTGTTGATCGGTCTGGGTGCGACCGTGGCCGGGTGCCCCGTTGTCGCAAGGGTGGGCATCCGGTCCATGTCCGGAACGGTGTTCTCCTGGTCGGCGGGGTGGGAGGTCGGTGGTCCCGGCTATTCGAGGGCGGGCAGAGCGCGCAGCGAGTTGACCGCCTGGACGGCCGGTGATGCCCAGGGGTGATGGGCGCCCAGATGCAGCACGGTCTGGCGGGCGAGCCGGAACAGCCGGTGGCGTAGGTGTTTCGGCTCCCAGCGTCGGACTGGCTCGTCGGGCAGGGCGAGGAGCTGGGTCCAGGCGATCAGGTCGAGTGCGAGCGCGACCAGGGCGCACCAGATCTGGTTCTGGGTGAAGTCGTGCAGGGGCATGTCGGCCAGGCCGGTGTCATTGGCCCCGCGGATACGGCAGGACTACGTCACGAAGGTTTTGGCGCACGTCGACAGGCACGCGAGACCAGACCAGCCCTTCGTCCAGACCGCCCGGCCGGGGGTCAGACGGGAGCCGGGACGACAAGCAGCGGTGCGGATGTGGGCGAGCCCCGCACCGGTTGGCCTGGCCGGTCTCGCGTGACCGGTCGCGGTACCTTGCGAATCGATCCGCCGGCTGTGCCGATGCGGAGCTCGTGTGCACTCACCGGACGGGAGCAACCCGTCGTCTCTTACTTGATGCGCAGTATTTACTCACCGCAGCACCCTCTGGGGTGACCGGTGAAATCCTCACCGCACGGGCGCGACCTCCGTGCCTGACCTTGACTACCGCAGCAGCGGACGGTCACACCAAGCCCAAGATGGCGCATCCGTGCAGGTCAGCACGCGGCAAAACGCGGCGAGGCGAGTGCGTGGCGACCGGCTGGCGGGCGGAACCGAGTCCACGAGATCCCACGGTTCGTCATCTGCACATGCCAGCACGCGAAACCTAGACCGTCCGCCGCCGCAGCGGGCGGTCGCCCGCCGCGGTGCCGCTCATCGACCCAGGTCAGATGGATGCGCTGGCTCCGCAACAGGCGAGTCCGCGCCCTACGGGCGTGCACTGCAGCGACGAGTGTAGCAACGCCCTGAATTATCAGGCGACAAAACCCTACGGAAGGTGGACGAGTGTCTTGCCGGTATTAGCGCCGCGCATCATGGACAGGAAGGCTTCGACGGTTTTGTCGATGCCATCGAGGATGGTCTCTGCGGTGCGCAGCGAGCCGTCCTGCAACCAGTCGGTGGCCTGTTGGATGTAGTCGGTGGCGATGTCGTAGTGGTCGCCGACGTTCATGCCGCGCAGGGTGATGCGTTTGCCGATGGCGAGCGGCAGGTTACTCGGGCCGGGTAGGGGTTCGGTGTTGTTGTAGATGGAGATCGCACCGCACAGGGCGATACGCCCGTGCTGGTTCATCGCGCCGAGCGCGGCTTGGAGGTGGTCGCCGCCGACGTTGTCGAAGTAGACGTCAATGCCTTCGGGTGCGGCTTTGGTGAGCTGGCCGGGTAGGTCGCCTGCCCGGTAGTCGAGCCCGATGTCGTAGCCGAAGTCCTCGACGAGGCGCCGGGCCTTGCCGGGGCCTCCGGCCGAGCCGATGACCTTGGCGGCACCCAGGCGCTTGGCGATCTGGCCCGCGACTGACCCGACTGCGCCCGCGGCGGCGGAGACGAAGACGACGTCGCCTTGTCGGACCGGAGCGATGTGGGTGAGGCCGGCGTAGGCGGTAAGCCCGGTCATACCGAGTACGCCGAGGTAGGCCTGGGCGGGGGCGAGCCGGGTATCGAGCACCTCGACAGCGGCGGGGAGCAGCGCGTACTCGCGCCAGCCCAGGAAGTGCGACACGATTGACCCGACCGGCACGTTGTCGGCTCCGGAGGCGATAACGGTCCCGACAGCGTGGCCGGTCATGGCCTCACCGAGCTCGAACTGTGGGATGTAGGACTCCCCTTCGTCCATGCGCCCGCGCATGTACGGGTCGACCGACAGCCAGTCGTTGCGGACGAGGATGTGACCCGGTCCGGGGTCGGCGACCGTGGTGGTGACGGACACGAAGTCGGTCGGTTTGGGTTCGCCGATCGGGCGGGCGGCGAGATGCCAGGCACGGCTGGAGACCGGCATGGGAGACCTCCTGGGTCGCACGGGGAGAAAGACGGCATGGGGCGAAAGGGAGAGGGCGGCGCGGGTTCAGGGGGAGCCCAGGAGCAACATCGGCAGCTCCCGGTCGGTGCGGGCGCGGTATTCGGGGAAATGCGGCCAGGCCGTGTCAGCCGTCTTTCACAGTTCCGTCTTCACGGCGCCGGTCGCCTCGTAGAGCGCGATCTGGTCACGGCCCCGCCGGAACGGGCTGGGCTCGTACGCACCCGACAAAGTCATGATCGTCTCGGTTTCTAAATGGTCACGCCGAGCAGGGTGCCGCCGGTCGCGTCGATGGTCTGACCGGTGACCCACCGTGCGTCGGGGGAGGCGAGGAAGGCCACGACGTCCGCGATGTCGACCGGGTCACCGATCCGGTCGAAGGCCGACAGGGCGGCCGTGCGCTCCCTTAGCTGCGGGTCGGCGAGCCAGGGCGCGAGGTCGGTGTCGACGACGCCGGGCGCGACCGCGTTGACGGTGATGCCGCGCGGCCCGAGCTCCTGGGCGAGGGTGTGGGTCAGGACGTTGAGGGCTGCCTTGGTCATCGAGTAGGCGATGGTCATCGGGACGGCGATCCGGGCCGCCGCAGAGGTGATGTTGATGATCCGGCCACCGTCGCGGAGCCGGTGCAGGCCATGTTTGAGGATGAACAACGGTGCCTTGGCGTTGACCGCGAACATCTCGTCGAAGTCCTTCTCGGCGGTGTCACCGATGGCGGCGTAGGCGACGATCCCGGCGTTGTTGACGATGATGTCCAGGCCTGGCATGTCGGTGAACTCGGCCACGCCCCGGTCGAACGACTCCCAGAGCGCCGCGGCGTCGCCGGCCTCCCCGAACTTTGCCCGGATCAGGAACGCGCTGCCGCCGCCGCTCTTGATCGTGGCTACCGTCTGCGTGGCCGCTGCCTCGTCGCTCCCGTAGTGGACGGCGACCAGCGCGCCCTCCCGGGCCAGCCGTTCGGCGATGGCCTTGCCGATACCCCTGCTACCACCGGTGACCAGCGCGGTCTTGCCTACCAGCGTCCCCATGCCCACAGCCTTCCGAAGCGGTCGCTACAGAATTGGGACTGTAGCAGATTCTCTAGCGTTCGGTATAAAATTAGGATGTGGCAGCAGTCCGACGGGGACGACCCAGGGAGTTCGACCGAGCCGCGGCCCTTGATCACGCCCTGGTGCTGTTCTGGGAGCGCGGCTATGAGGCGACCTCCATCGCCGATCTCACGGCGGCGATGGGCATCGGCGCCCCGAGCCTGTACGCCGCCTTCGGTAGTAAGCGCGAGCTGTTCGACGAGGTCGTGCAGGTCTACGGCCAGACCCACCACGCCTTCATCGCAAGGGCGCTGATCGAGGAGCCGACCCTCAAGGCCGGCCTGG
>NZ_ADGX01000198.1 GCF_000177675.1 Parafrankia sp. EUN1f | reverse complement strand
TGCCGCCTCGGCGTCGCCACGGTCCGATACCGCGGCGGCGGCCGCGGGGGCGGCGGTTTCATGACGCCTCCGCGCCCCGTACTGGGTCCGCCCCCGCCGCTGCGCGCCGACGGGCTGAGGATCATCGCGCTTGGTGGGCTCGGCGAGATCGGCCGGAACATGACCGTGTTCGAGCATGCCGGCCGGTTGCTCATCGTCGACTGCGGGGTTCTCTTCCCCGAGACCGACCAGCCCGGTGTCGACCTGATCCTGCCGGACTTCACCGCCATCCGGGATCGCCTCGACGACATCGAGGCGGTGATCCTCACCCACGCGCACGAGGATCACATCGGGGCCGTTCCCTACCTCCTGCGCGAGCGTCGGGACATCCCACTCATCGGCACCCGGCTGACCCTCGCGCTCATGGTCGCCAAGCTGCAGGAGCACCGCATCCAGCCGGTGACCCTGCAGATCCGCGAGGAGGAGCGCCATTCGTTCGGGCCGTTCGACTGCGAGTTCCTCGCCGTCAACCACTCGATTCCGGATGCCGTCGCGGTCGCCATCCGCACCGACGCGGGCCTCGTCCTGCACACCGGTGACTTCAAGATGGACCAGCTCCCGCTCGACGGGCGCCTGACCGACCTGGGCGGCTTCGCCCGGCTCGGCCGGGAAGGCGTCGACCTGCTGCTGTCGGACTCCACGAACGCCGAGGTCCCGGGCTTCGTCGCCTCGGAGCGCACGATCGCGCCGGTGCTCGACAAGGTCTTCCGCGAGGCGGAGCGGCGCATCGTCGTCGCGTGCTTCGCCAGCCACGTCCACCGGGTCCAGCAGGTTCTCGACGCCGCCGAGGCACACGGCCGGTCGGTCTGCTTCATCGGCCGTTCGATGGTCCGCAACATGGGCGTCGCCCGTGAGCTCGGCCTGCTTCAGGTCCCGCCGGGCCTGGTGATCGACGCCCGCGACGTCGACTCGCTGCCGGACCGCAACATCTGCCTGATCTCGACCGGGTCCCAGGGGGAGCCGCTGTCCGCGCTGTCCCGGATGGCCAACCGGGACCACTCGATCCGCATCGAGGCGGGTGACACGGTCGTGCTCGCCTCCAGCCTGATCCCGGGCAACGAGACGGCCGTCTACCGGGTGATCAACGGCCTGACCAGGTGGGGTGCGCGGGTCGTCCACAAGGGCGTGGCGATGGTCCACACGTCCGGGCACGCGCCCGCCGGTGAGCTGCTCTACGTGCTGAACGCGACGAGGCCGTCGAACATGATGCCGGTGCACGGCGAATGGCGGCATCTGCGCGCCCACGGGGCGCTCGCGGAGGCGACCGGTGTCCCGCCGGACCGCGTCATCCTCGCCGAGGACGGAACGGTCGTCGATCTCATCGACGGCCAGGCCAGCATCACCGGGGCGGTGCCCTGCGGGATGGTCTTCGTGGACGGGCTCGCGGTCGGCGACGTCGGTGAGTCCAGCCTCAAGGACCGGCGAATCCTCGGGGAGGAGGGCTTCATCACGATCACGGTCGTGGTGGACGCCGCCGCCGGGAAGGTGGTCGTCGGGCCCGATCTTTCCGCTCGTGGCTTCTCCGATGCGCGCGGGGCCTTCGACGAGGTCCAGGGCCGGCTCGCCGACGCCCTCAACGACGCGATGCGTTCCGGGATGACCGACACGAACGCGCTGCAGCAGCTCGTCCGCCGCACGGTGGGCCGCTGGGTGAACGAGCGGTACCGGCGCCGCCCGATGATCCTCCCGGTGGTCCTGGAGGTCTGACTCCCGCCGCGGGTCGCCCGCGAACCGCTGTCACAAAGGTGCCCTGGGCCAGCAGGCCCAGGGCACCTTTGTGCTCCACAAAGTCCTCCGGGCGATATATACAGCTAGCCGTTATATCCTCGTGTCATGGCTACGGAAGAGATGCGGGAACCGACGTTCCTCGTGCTGGCCGCTCTGGCGGACGGGCCGCGTCACGGGTACGCGACGATCCAGGAGATCGCCAAGATCTCCGACGGGAAGGTGACCCTGCGGCCGGGCACCCTCTACGGCGCGCTGGACCGGCTCACCGGTGACGGCCTCGTGCGGGTCGACAGCGAGGAGGTCGTCAACGGGCGCCTGCGGCGCTACTACACGCTTACCGACGACGGTGCCGCCGTGCTCGCGGCACAGGCCGAACGGCTGCGCGCGAACGTCGCGGAGGCGGAGCGCCGGCTGGGCCTGCGGGCTCGAAGGTCCGCGGGCCCGATGACCGGCCTGGCGCTGGCCCTGGCCACGACAGTCCTGGCCTCGGCAGCGCTGGCCGCGGCGTGAGGCCGCGGCGCGCGGGGGAGACCCGCGGCCTGCCGGCCGGCGCCGACCGTAAGTCGTCGGCAGGCGCCGGCCATAAGCCGCCGTGCGGTCTCGAGGTCACCTACCGTCGCCTGCTGCGGTGCTATCCGCGCAGGTGGCGCGAGGCGCGTGGCGAGGAGTTCCTGGCCACGCTGCTGGAATGCGCCGAGGCCGCCGGCCGCACCCGGCCGGATCTCCCCGAGGTCCTCGATCTGGTCGCCCACGGGCTCGCGGCGAGGTGCGGGATCGGTACCGACCTGGTCCCGTCGCCGGTGCGGCAGCGGATCGCCACGCTCGCCCTCGCCCTCGGTGCGGCGTTCGCCCTGGTCCTGCTGGTCATCGCCGAGCGCGAGCCGGCGAACGTGCTGCGGATGTCGGCCTGGCCCGCGAACGCGCGGCCGTTCCCCGGGCAGGCCCCGGGCCCATCGCTGACCACCGGGCCCCTGGTGTTCATCCCGTGGCTGTTGGCCTTCGTGGCCGCGCTGGCACGTCGGCGGCGTGTGATGCGGCTGCTCCTGCTCAGCACGTATCCGGCCACCTGGGCGGTCCTCGCGCTCGGCGCCTGGGGTGGGCTGATGCGGCCGCCGCTGGCTGTCCTCGGAGTGCTGGCCGTGCTGGCCGTACCGGCGTTCGCGGGGGCCGCGGCGCCGCGGCTCGGGCCCGGGCCCGGGCCCGGGCGTGACAGGGGCTCCGGCGGGCTGCTGCCGGCGACGGGCCTCGTGCTCGGCTGGCTGGTCCTGCTGGCCGCCTTCGGGAACCGGTTCTGGTGGGTGTCGCCCGACCGGGGTTCCGTCGCGCGGTTCCGGCTTCCCTACGGCTACTGGAACGGCTCCTTCGTGGACGCGATCGCCGACACGTTGCCGCAGGCGTTGCTGTTCGGGGCCGGGGTGGGCCTGATCGTCGGCATCCGGCGGCCGGGCTGGGTGGTCGCCGTCTTCGGCTGCGGTCTGGTGCTCACAGCGCTGCCGGTGTGGCACGCCTGGGTGCAGCGCTGGGGCTTCGCCGACCACCTGATGCAGATCGCCCTGACGCTGGTCCTGCTGCTGTCCGCCGCCCTGATCGACGGAATGCGTGCCTGGCGGGTCACCAGGCGGCAGGCGGTCAGGGGGTCCACGGCCGGCGTCGAACCCTGATCCCGTGGCCGATGGCACGGTCGGGCGGTGCGGATTGCCGTGCCTACGGCCAAGGCGCGCCCGGATAGTCTGGGTTGCAGCGACTCGCGACGCTTCCCGGGTACCTTCTCCGCGTGGCCACACGCACGTCCAGCGCCCGAACCCAGGCGCAGCCGAAGCCACGAGCGGCCACGGCACGGTCCGGCGGCCCGAGCGGTTCCGGCGGCTCTGGGCGGGCTTCCGCGCGTCCGCGGTCCGGCGCGTCCACCAAGGGTGCCTCCGCCCGCGGCCCGGGTGGGCGCGGGCGCCGGGAACCGCCGCCGCGTCCCGTCCAGCTGCGGCTCGCCCAGGTGGCGATCAAGGCGGTCTACCAGGCGTGGATGGCCGCTGCGGGCCTGCTCGGCAGCGGGCTGCGCCGGTTCGGCCGCAACACGCGGGATCTGCACATCGAGCCCGAGCACTGGCGCGACGGCCTCGGGCTGGCGGCCCTGGGCGCGGCGATCCTGCTGGGCGCCACGATGTGGGGCGGCGCCGGCGGGCCGGTCGGCGCCGGTGTCGCGGCGACCATCGAGCTCTTCCTCGGCGAGGGAGCGCTGGTTGTGCCGGTGTTCTGCCTCGGCGCGGCCTGGCGGCTGGTGCGTTCGCCCTCGGACCCGGAGAGCCGCGGCCGGGTGGTGATCGGTTGGGCGGCGGTGACGCTCGGTCTTCTCGGGTTGGTTCACATCGCCCGCGGGCTGCCCGACTTCGCCACCGGCGTCGCCGCGCTGCGGGACGCCGGCGGCCTGATCGGGCTGTTGGGCAGCGCCCCGCTGGTCGGCGCGGTGACCACCTATGTGGCGGTGCCGCTGCTGGTGCTGATGGCGTTCTTCGGGTCGCTGGTGGTGACGGCGACCCCGGTACGCCAGGTGCCGGAGCGGCTGCGCGGGCTCGCCGAGCGGCTCACCATCCCGATCCGCCAGCCCGGCGCCTATGACGAGGGCGACGACGAGGACTACGACGACTACGACCTCGACGAGGACGTCCACGGGGCGGCTGGGGGGCCTGCGGACGCCGCCCTCGACGATCTGCTCGACGGCGAGCCGGCCCGCTCGCGGCGCCGGCGGGGCGCGGCGGCGGGGTCCGATGACGTGTACGACGTCGACGGCGATCCACGGGGCCCGGCGGCGGGCGGCGACCGTGCCCGGGCTGGCCGAGCGCGGCGTTCCGGCTCACCCGACGCCCGCGACCAGGCCGACCTGTTCGGCGACATCCCGGCCGCGGTGGGCGCGGGGGACGGCGTGGATGTCGACGACGTCGACGACGTGGTCGGCCTCGTCGCCGGGGAGGTCGGCGGGCCGGTGGCGGGTGCGCGGCGCCAGCGCGGCCGGGCGGGGTCACCAGGCGCGGCTTCCGATGCGGGCCCGGCCGCACAGGGCCCGGTCGGGCCGGACGAGATCGAGTACCTCGTCCCGCCGGTGGAGGGTGACTACCGACTGCCCTCGCCGACGCTGCTGCGTTCCGGTACGCCGCCGAAGGTGCGCTCGGCCGCCACCGACGGTGTCATCGCCTCGTTGACCGACGTGTTCTCCCAGTTCAAGGTGGATGCGAAGGTCACCGGCTTCACCCGGGGCCCGACGGTGACCCGCTACGAGGTCGAGCTGGGCGCGGCGGTGAAGGTCGAGCGGATCACCCAGCTCGCGAAGAACATCGCCTACGCCGTCAAGAGCCCCGACGTGCGGATCATCAGCCCGATCCCGGGCAAGAGCGCGGTCGGCATCGAGATCCCGAACACCGACCGCGAGCTGGTGTCTCTCGGTGACGTCCTGCGCAGCACGGACGCGACCGGCAATCCGCACCCGCTGGTGGTCGGCCTCGGCAAGGACATCGAGGGCGGATATGTGCTGGCGAATCTCGCGAAGATGCCGCACATCCTCATCGCGGGCGCAACGGGCGCCGGAAAGTCGACCTGTATCAACACCCTCATCACGAGTGTGCTGGCGCGTGCCACGCCGGACCAGGTTCGTATGGTGCTGGTCGACCCCAAACGGGTGGAACTGACGAACTACCAGGGAATTCCACACCTCATCACACCCATCATCACCAACCCCAAGAAGGCGGCGGACGCGCTGCAGTGGGTGGTGAAGGAGATGGAGAACCGGTACGAGGACCTGGCGGCCTGCGGGGTGCGCCATGTCGACGACTTCAACCGCAAGGTGCGCGCCGGTGAGATCGTGGCCCCGCCGGGCTCGGAGCGGGTCTACACGCCATATCCCTACATTCTCGCGATCGTGGACGAGCTCGCCGACCTGATGATGGTCGCGCCGCGTGACGTCGAGGACGCGATCTGTCGGATCACGGCGATGGCCCGTGCGGTCGGCATCCACCTGGTGCTGGCGACCCAGCGTCCGTCCGTGGACGTCGTCACCGGTCTGATCAAGGCGAATGTCCCGTCTCGGCTGGCCTTCGCGACGGCCTCGCTGGCCGACAGCCGCACGATCCTCGACCAGGCGGGCGCCGAGAAGCTGGTCGGCCTCGGGGATGCGCTCTTCCTGCCGATGGGGGCGAGCAAGCCGGCCCGAATCCAGGGTGCCTTCGTCTCCGAGGAAGAGATCGCCGCGATCGTCGACCACACCAAGGAACAGGCCCAGCCCACCTTCGTGGCGGACGTCTTCGACGGTGGCGGTGAGGCACGCAAGGAGATCGACGAGGAGATCGGCGACGACATGGCGCTGTTCCTCCAGGCCGTCGAGCTCGTGGTCAGCACCCACTTCGGCTCGACGTCGATGTTGCAGCGCAAGCTGCGGGTCGGCTTCGCCAAGGCCGGTCGGCTGATGGACCTGATGGAAAGCCGCGGGATTGTCGGCCCGAGCGAAGGCTCCAAGGCACGGGACGTCCTCGTGATGCCCGACGAGTTGGAGGGACTTCTCACGACGCTCCGCAACGGATAAGAAAGTCTCAACAGATCCGCCGCGCTCGGTCGGGCGTCGGCGGGCGACCGTAATATCGGCTGGCGCTGGCAGTGGCGCCAGCGCGATGACGGGTGCGGAGGTTCGCTCATGCAGTCCGCGGACGAGCCGGCGAGCCCTGGGCCGGATGCCTCCAGGCAGGTGGGCCCCGACTCGATCGGGGCGACGCTCACAGCCGCCCGCCGGGCGGCGGGCCTCACGGTCGACGACGTGAGCGACCGGACGAGAATCCGCGCGTCGCTGATCGAGCAGATCGAGCGTGAGGACTTCAGCGGCTGCGGCGGCACCGTGTACGCACGCGGTCACCTGCGGAGCATCGCGATGACCTTGGAGCTCGACCCCGCGCCGCTGCTGGCGGCCTACGACGCCGGGCACGAGCGGGTCCCCTCGCCGGTCGTCGTCGCCTCCTCCGAGTTCGACCCGCTGAACGGCGGCGGGGCGCGCAGGGGGATGGGCGGCTTCCGCTGGGCGCCGGCCATGATCGCTTCGCTGGTGGTGGTCTGCGTGTTGGCCCTGGTCGCGCTGGTGCTGCCCGGTGGCGGCGGTGACAAGGACGAAGCCACGGCCAGGCCGAGCACCGTGCCGAGCACCGCGGCCGCGACCGCCCCGGCGGCTCCGACGGCCGCCGCGACGCCGTCCCAGCCACCCGGTGTGAACGTGCGGGTCGAGGCCCACGACGCGCAGAGCTGGCTGGAGGTCCGGGACGAGGGCGGGAAGCCGCTCCTGGCGCAGCTGCTCCAGCAGGGGGACAGCCGGGAGGTGTCCTCCGAGGGGGCCCTGGAGATCAAGATGGGCAACGCGGGCGCCGTCGACCTCACCTGCAACGGCCGGGACCTGGGCAAGGCGGGCGGTCCCGGCGAGGTGGTCACGATCAGGCTGGCACTCGCCGAAAGTGGCGGCGGCTGTGCCGTCGGCGGCGGCGACGGCAGGGCGACCGGCCTGGCCGCCGCCGGTCGTCCCGCCGTCAGCGGGACGACCGGGGCGGCGGCCCAGCCCGGCGGGACGCGCTGAACGGCACTGGGAGCAGGTCCAGCCGCGTCACCAGCGCTGCGTCCCGGTAGCCTGAGTCCGTGTCCCCTCGCCCTACACGCCGGGTAGCTCTCGTCACGCTCGGCTGTTCCCGTAACGAGGTGGATTCGGAGGAGCTCGCCGCCCGCCTCGCCACCGATGGCTGGGAGCTGGTCGACGACGCCGAGCTCGCCGACGCGGTCCTGGTGAACACCTGCGGTTTCGTCGATGTGGCCAAGAAGGACTCGATCGACGCGCTGCTCGCCGCGGACGCACTGCGCGAGCCGGCGGGTGCGACCACGTCCGGCGAACGCGGCGGACACGGTCCGGGTGGCCCTGGCCCCGGCGCCGGTGGGCCGCGTGCGGTGGTGGCTGTGGGCTGCCTGGCGGAGCGCTACGGCCAGGAGCTCGCCGAGAGCCTGCCGGAAGCCGACGCCGTGCTCGGTTTCGATGCGTACCCGCAGATCTCGGCTCATCTCGAAGCGGTGCTCGCCGGTGCGGCGCCGGCCTCGCACACCCCGCGTGACCGGCGCACCCTGCTGCCGATCACGCCGGTCGAGCGTGCGGGCGTCTCCGGCGCCCCGCACGCCCCGCATCTGCCCGGGCACATCCAGCTGCCGACCACCCAGAGGGCGGCTGATACCCAGAGGGCGGCGGGCACCCTGGCGGCGGGCACCGGCAGCCGTCCGAGCGAGCCGTCGGCAGGGGTTCTCGCCGGTGGGGTCGGCCGGCGTCGGCTGACCGAGGGTCCGGTCGTGCCGCTGAAGCTGTCGAGCGGGTGCGACCGGCGCTGTGCGTTCTGCGCCATTCCGTCTTTCCGTGGCTCCCATGTCTCCCGCCCGCCGGAGCAGGTGCTGGCGGAGGCCGAGTGGCTGGCCACGCAGGGAGCGCGCGAGCTGGTGCTCGTCAGCGAGAACTCCACGTCCTACGGCAAGGATCTCGGTGACCTGCGGGCGCTGGAGAAGCTGTTGCCGCGGCTGGCCGAGGTCCCGGGGATCATCCGTGTCCGGACGGTGTAGCTGCAGCCGGCCGAGCTGCGTCCGTCGCTGCTCGAGGCGATGCTGACGACGCCGGGTCTGGCCCCCTACCTGGACCTCTCCTTCCAGCACGCGAGCCCCGCGGTGCTGCGACGGATGCGCCGGTTCGGTGGGACCGACGACTTCCTGGACCTGCTGCGCCGGGCCCGTGGGCTGCTCGGCGACCTCGGCGCGCGGTCGAACGTCATCGTCGGCTTCCCGGGCGAGACCGAGGAGGATGTCGACATCCTCATGGACTTCCTGGAGCGTGCCGATCTCGATGCCGTCGGCGTCTTCGGCTACTCCGACGAGGAGGGCACCGAAGCTGCCGGAATGGACGGTCATGTCGATCCCGACGAGATCGAGCGGCGCCGCGTCGATGTCACCAACCTCGTCGAGCAGCTGACGGCGGCCCGGGCCGAGCGCCGGGTGGGCACGACGGTCGAGGTCCTCGTCGAGGAGGTCAGCGGCGGTCTGGCGTTCGGCTGCGCCGGGCACCAGCAGGCCGACGCCGACGGCGCCTGCACCGTCCGGCTCCCCACCGGCCGCTCCGACGAGACCAGCCGCAGCCGCTCCGATGAGTCGGGCCACGGTGATGGATCGGCCCACGGCGGCGTGCGCGTCGGTGACCTGGTCGCCGCCCGGGTGGTGGCGGCGGAAGGCGTCGACCTGGTCGTGGAGTTCACCGACGTGCTCGACCGTGCCACCGTCACACCGGTGCGGGCCGCCTCCGTGCCGGCCGGTGTCGTGCCGGCCGTGGCCGAGGATCAGGCCGCGCTCAGCGGTGCGGTCGGCCAGTCGCCGGGTTCGGCGTGACCGGTCCCGTTGCGGGCCCCTCACCCGGCGGCGCGGCCGCAGGGACGGATCCGGCGGTGCTGGCGGGCGGGCCGGTGCTGGCGGGCGGGACCCCGCCGGCCCGAGCGGCTGGACAGCGGCCGGAGCGGTCGGAGACGGAGCGGACGGTGCCCGAGCGGCCGGAGCCCAAGCCGCCGGTGCTCAACATCGCCAACGTCCTCACCATCATCAGGTTGGCGTTGGTTCCGGTCTTCGTGGGCTTTCTGTTCGCCGGTCCGGACACCGACGGCTGGCGTTACGCGGCCTTCGCGGCCTACGCCGTCGCCGCCGTCACCGACCAGATCGACGGCACGATCGCTCGTCGGCGTGGCCTGATCACCGATTTCGGGATTCTGGTCGATCCCATCGCGGACAAGGCGCTCACCGGTGCCGCCCTGGTCTCGCTGTCGCTGCTGGACGAGCTGCCCTGGGCGGTCACGGTGCTGGTCGCCGTCCGCGAGATCGGGGTGACGCTGCTGCGGCTGTGGGTCATCCGCTTCGGAGTGATCGCCGCGAGCCGTGGGGGCAAGGCGAAGACACTTCTGCTCAACATCTCGCTCGGCCTCTACGTGCTCCCGCTCGACGGGTTCGCGGCCACGGGCCGGGCGGTGATTCTCGGCTGTGGCGTCATCGTGGCCGTGGTGACCGGTGCGGACTATGTCTATCGTGCGCTCGCGCTGCGTCGCCGGGCCGGGAACGGGGCCGGGTCCAGCGCCGCGGCTGGAGCCCGAACAGAGGAGACCGATGCGCGCTGAGCTGCTGGCGGTGGGGGACGAGCTCCTCTACGGCGACATCGTGAACGGCAACGCGGCCTGGCTGGGTGGCCAGCTGGCGGACGTCGGGGTCCAGGTGTCGACGTCGATCGTGGTCGGGGACATGATCGCGGACATCGCCACAGCGATCGTCGCGGCGCTCGGTCGGGCCGACGCGGTCGTCCTCACCGGCGGGCTCGGCCCGACCCAGGACGACCTCACCCGTGAGGGCATCGCGCAGGCGGCCGGGGTGGGCCTGCACCGCGACGCGGCCGAGGAGGCGACGCTGCGCCGCCGGTTCGAGGAGATGGGGCGCAGCAGGGCCGGCTCGGGCGGGCGCGGGGTACCCGAGATGAACTTCCGCCAGGCGGACCTTCCGGTCGGCGCGCAGGCCCTGCCCAACGTTCCGGGCACGGCGCCGGGCATCCGGATGGAGATCGGCTCCGGCGTGGTCTATGCCATGCCCGGGGTCCCGTTCGAGATGAAGGACATGTTCACCCGCAGCGTGCTGCCGGACATCCTGCGCCGGGCCGGTGAGCCGGCGGTCGTCGTGCACCGGGTCCTGCGGACGGCCGGCATGTGGGAGTCGATGGTCGCGGAGGCGCTCGCGGACGAGGTCACCAGGCTCGAGCCGCTCGGGAACCCGCGGATCGCCTTCCTGGCCAGCGGTGGCCAGACCCGGGTGCGGATCACGGCGCGGGCCGCCGATCGCCTCGCTGCCCAGGAGCTGATCGCTCCGGTCGAGGCGGCGGCGCGGGTGGCGCTCGGCCCCGGGCTGTACGGTGTCGACGACGACTCGCTCGAGAAGGTCGTCCTGGATCTGTTGGGCGACCGGGGAGCGACGCTGGCCGTCGCGGAGTCGATGACCGGGGGGCTGCTCGCCGGCCGGCTGACCGACGTCCCCGGTGCGAGCGCGGTGCTGCGCGGTGGGGTGGTCGCCTACGCGACCGAGGTGAAGAGCTCCGCGCTGGGGGTCGACCCTGCGATCCTCGAGACCGTGGGCGCGGTGTCGGCGGAGACGGCGGTGGCCATGGCGGCCGGGGTGCGGGAGCGGCTCGGCGCCACCTATGGGCTTGCCACCACCGGTGTCGCCGGCCCCGACGAGCAGGAGGGGAAGCCCGTCGGCACGTTGCACGTCGGGCTCGCCGGCCCGGACGGGGCGACCACACGCACGGTGCGGCTGCCCGGTGACCGGCGCCGGGTTCGTGAGTTCGCCGTGGTCCAGGCCCTGGATGTGCTGCGGCGGGTCCTCACCGGAGTGGCGGCCGCGGGCGACTTCGGCCCGTGGGTGCCGACCGGGCCGCGCTGATCGGCGGGCCTCGGCTCGGCCCAGGGGTGCCCTGATCGCGGGTTGACCCGGTCCGGGTGTGCTTACAGCGTTACAGTCGCATCAACGACGCCCCGGAAACGGGCTCGGCGGGTATACGGTGAAGCTCAGCCCGTGGATGAAGGAGGAGGCTCGATGGTCCTGCTCCGACGCGTGATCGGCGAGGCATTGCGCCGCCGCCGACAGGATCAGCGCCGCACGTTGCGGGAGGTGTCGTCGGCCGCCAGAGTGTCGCTCGGCTACCTCTCCGAGGTGGAGCGCGGTCAGAAGGAGGCGAGCTCCGAACTGCTCGCCTCGATCTGCGATGCGCTGGGGGTACGTCTCGCCGATCTCCTGCGTGAGGTCAGCGACGATCTGGAGCTTGCCGAGCTGGCTGTGGGCGCCCCGGCACCGGTCGGCGCCACGGCGGTCGTCGTGCCGGCGCGGCCGGCGGTGGTGGATCGCGCCGCCTAGAGCGGCCGGCCTGCATACGACTCCTCCCGGTGGGCACGTCCTGATGCGGACGTGTCCAAAACCTTCCGGGAGGAAAGCCATGAGCGCCATCCGCAGTCCGCTGTCCGACGAGGCGCGCGTCGTCGTCGGGGAGGCCCTTCAGGGCGCGGTCGTAGACCTGATCGATCTTTCCCTGCTGGGCAAGCAGCTGCACTGGAACGTCATCGGACGGAACTTCCGCACGGTTCACCGCCAACTGGACGACGTCGTCGACCTCGGCCGCCGGTACACGGACATGGCCGCCGAGCGGGCGGTCGCGATCGGGGTCAACCCCGATGGCCAGGCCACCACCGTCGCCCGTGGCAGCCATCTGCACGGCGTCGAGAGCGGCTACATCGCTGACGAGAAGGCCATCCGCCTCATCACGGACGTGCTCGCCGGGATGATCACCAGGATGCGTACCCGGATGGATCTCACCGCCGAGCCCGACCCGGTGACGCAGGATCTGTTCATCGCGGTGATCCGCGATCTCGAGGAGCAGCACTGGATGTTCCAGGCGATGGTCTGACGGCGCGCCCCGAGCCTGCCCCGGCCGTGCCCGGCAGCCCGGCGCCGCAGCCCGGCCCGGCCACCGGGCGCGGGCGAGGGCGGTCAGATCAGTGACACTCGTCGACTCTCCGGATCGCCCTGCGCGTGGGACGATCGAGTAATGGCGAATGTTGTTCGCAAGGCCTTCCGCTACCTGTCCAAGCGGGCCGAGGTCGCGTTCGAGGAGAAGGCCAGACCGGAGATCCAGCTCGAGCAGGCGATGGACGAGGCACGCGCCCAGCACGAGCGGCTCGTCTCTCAGGCGGCGCTCGTCGTGGGCAACCAGCGCCAGATCGAAATGAAGCTGGGCCGCCAGATCGAGGAGGTCACGAACCTCACCGAGTCGGCCCGGTCAGCCCTGGTGCTCGCGGACAACGGCCGCGCCGCCGGTGACCTCGCGGCGGCGGCTCGGTACGAGCAGGCCGCGCAGGCGTTCGCGAGCCGGCTCATCTCCGCCGAGGCGGCGCTGGAGGATCTCAAGCTGCTCCAGCAGCAGGCGGCCGAGTCGGCTGCCCAGGCCCGGGCCGCCGTCGAGGACAACACTCTGCGCGTGCGGCGCCTGCAGGCCGAGCGGGCCCGCCTGCTCACCCAGATCGAGCATGCGGCGATGCACGAGCAGATGGGCAAGGTGATGGAGCAGATGACATCGCTCCCGCCGGCCGGAGACGTCCCGACGCTCGCCGACGTCCGGGACAAGATCGAGAAGCGTTACGCGCTGGCACGGGGGCGCCAGGAGCTGGCGTCGCAGGGCCTGGAAGCCCAGATGATCGAGGTGCAGCGGGCCACCATGGACGCGCAGGCGATGGGGCGCCTGGCGGAGCTGAGGGCGTCCCTGCCGCCCGCCGCCGCGCCGTCGGCTGGTTCCACGGGCATGGCGCATCAAGTCGGCGATCAGGGGGCCCCGGAGGCGCCCGCGGTCGAATCCGGACGGCCTGGCGGCATCGGCGGTGGCGGTGGCGCTGGCGCTGGCGGCGCGAGTGGTACCAGTGGCACTGGTGGTCCGCGCCCGTCGTTGGAGAAGGCATCGGATGATGCCCAGACGTCGCCGGACGCGCGCTGACGCTGCCGGATACGCGCTGACACTGCCGCGGAGCGCGCGCTGCCGCCGCGTGCGCTCATACCGGAAGGCTGCTGATGACCGACGTGGCGGGAAGCCCTGGCGAGCCCGGTTCGCCGCCCGGGGGCCGGCAACCTCCGGCCGCGCCCGGGGCTGAGCACTGGGCTACGCCCGCACCGCAGGTTCCAGCCGAGCTCGCGCCCGCACCGCAGGTTCCAGCCGAGCCGCGTGATTCGAAGAACTTCACAGATTTCGGGCCGCCAGTCACGCGGAATGTTCCCGGCGGGACGCGGCGTATGTCCGACGGTTTCGAAGAACCTCGATCCGGCCGTCAACGCAGAAGTTTTTCGCACTTTATCGGTCTTGCTGTAATGCCACTTAGCCTATTTTGATCAAGCTGCTGCCTGGGGTTCTACAGGGTTGGCGAGCCTGATCGTGGGCGGGGCGGAGTGACGCCTACCGCGCTGGCGGGGTTTCTTCACGGGGTAGCGGTGTGGTCCGGCGCGTCGCACGGCGCGGGGGTAGGTGCGTTCGCGGTGCCGGGTGAGTTTCGCGGGTCGGGTGATGTCCGTGGTGATCAGGGTGAGGGCGTGTTCCTGCTGGTCAGGGGGAAAAGGCCGGCGGGTCAGCGACCTGCCGGCGCAGAACTCTCACGGTCCGGGTGAACCGGACCCGGTCGGGGTCGATCCCGGCGGCGGTCGCGGCCGCGCAGATCAGCGCGGCGATCGCGTGGTGGGTGAGCAGGTAGCCCCAGATCTCCTGGTAGACCCCCTCGGGTGACTGCGACCGCAGGACCTTCCCCGGGCCGCGCAGGTAGGTCTTGACCTGCCGGTTCGCGGTCTCGTGTT
>NZ_ADGX01000199.1 GCF_000177675.1 Parafrankia sp. EUN1f | reverse complement strand
GATCCTGGTCCTGTCCGACGGCTGGGTCACGGCGATGTCGGTGACATTGGCCAACGCCGTGGTCGGGCTCTCCGTCCTGCTGGTCACCGGGTACGCCGGCCAGCTGTCGCTGGCGCAGTACCTCATCGGCGCGATAGGCGCCTTCATCGCTGTGAAGCTGATGGACGCCCTCGGGCTTCCGTTCGAGCTGTCGTTCCTGGGTGGCGTCGTCAGCGCGATGATCATCGGCGCGGTACTGGGCGCACCCGCGCTCCGTACCCGCGGCGTCAACCTGGCGGTCAGCACCTTGGGTATCGCCATCTCCCTGTACGCCCTGTTCCTGGCCAACACCCAGCTCGCCGGCAGCACCGACGGCCTACCCGTGACGACGCCCTCCCTGTTCGGGCTCGATCTCGACCCGGGCGAGCATCCACGCCGTTATGCGATCGCGGTCCTGGCGGTTCTCCTGGTGACCCTTCTCGCCCTCGCCAACCTCCGTCGGGGCCGGGCGGGACGGAGACTGCTAGCCGTACGCTCGAACGAACGGGCAGCACTCGCGCTGGGAATCGACGTGTACGTCGCGAAGCTGTATGCCTTCATGGTCGCCGCGGGAATGGCCGCGGTCGGGGTCAGTCTGGTCGCGTTTCTCAACGAGCGAGTGGTTTTCTCCCGGTTCGACGTCTTCACGTCGATCACCGCGACCACCTCGACGGTCGTGGGCGGCATCGGCATGCTCATCGGGCCGATCATCGGAGCGGCCGTGCTGCCGAACAGCATCGTCTCGAAGTTCATCACCCAGTGGGGAGCGGCCGACACGTACCTGCCGCTGGTCGGAGCCATCCTCGTACTCCTCGTCCTGATCACGGGAGCCGACGGGCTCGTCGAGCAGAACCGGCAGATGCTGGTGAAGTTGAGGCACCGGCAGCACCGCACCCCCACGACCGACGTCCGGGACACCGGCACGAGGCCGGAGCCTGACACCGCCGAGGAGCCGCGGCGCGCCGCAGTCGTCGCTGAACCGGTCCCTCCCAGAACGCTCGAGGTCAAGGGCCTGACTGTTCGGTTCGGCGGCGTGGTCGCCGTCGACGGCATCGATCTCACCGTACGACCGGGAACGGTTCACGGGCTCATCGGACCGAACGGTGCCGGCAAGACCACCTTCATCGACGCGGTCACGGGTTTCGTCGCTGCGGAGGGCGCCGTGGCGCTCGACGGCGAGGACATCAGGCGAGTGGGTTCTGGCCGCCGGGTGCGCAAGGGTCTGGCCCGGTCCTTCCAGAGCGGCGAACTCTTCGAGGACCTGACGGTGCGGGAGAACCTCGCCGTCGGCTGCGACGACGGGGCCCTGCGCCGCTACCTGACAGACCTGGTGCGACCGGGCCCGGTGGCGCTCAGTCCGGCGGCGGTCCTCGCTGCGCGTGAGTTCGGTCTCGAACCGCTCTACGACGAGCGCCCGGACTCGCTGTCGTTCGGGCACCGACGGCTGGTCTCGATCGCACGCGCAGTCGCCTCGGCACCCTCGGTCCTGCTCCTCGACGAGCCCGCGGCGGGACTGGACGAACAGGGGGCCGGCGAGCTCGCCCACCTGATCAGACGGCTGGCCGAGGGATGGAGTATCGGCGTCCTGCTCGTCGAGCACAACCTGGACATGGTCCTGTCCGTCTGCGACGAGATCACGGTGATGGCCGAAGGCCGGCGCCTCGTCGCGGCCGCGCCACCTGCGGTCGTCCGCACCCATCCCGACGTGCTGCGGGCGTATGTCGGCGAATCCCAGGCTTCCGAAGCCGAACCATATGCGGACTCGGAGGAGCAGCCCCTGATGAGCTGAGCCGCTGCGCGGGCCGGCGACCAGCAGTCAGCCGCCGGCCTGTGTGCCCTACCCCGAGGGAGCGGCCTAGTAGGACTGCTGGCAGGCGGCTGTCAGCAAGCTCGAGGCAGGTTGTACACTTTGGACGAACCACAGTGGCGACACTGATGCATGTCAATTCTGTGATCGGGAGTTCCTCTGTGGCAACGAGCCTACGGTCCGATGTCGACCCTCTCGTCGACTCTCTCTACGAGCTCATCCGCACCGGAGAGCTGTCACCCGGCCAGCGGGTCGACCAACGCGAGGTGTCCGAGCGTCTCAATGTCAGCCGCACTCCGCTGCGGGAGGCCTTGCGGGCGATGGCGGCCGACGGAGTTCTCGTCCGCACCCCCAATGCCGGCTATGACGTCGCCAAGCTGAGCGCGGCCGACCTGCTGCAGTATTACTCGATACGCGCGTTCCTGGAGACGGAGGTGCTCCGCTCCTTGCGGTGGCCCGATGCTGAGCAGCTGGCGGCGCTCAAAGAGACGAACGAGTCCTGCCGTGCCGCTGCCGAGGACGCCACCATCGATCGGCTCGTCTCCAGCAACCGCAGCTTTCACTTGATGATGTTCTCCTGGTCTCCTCTCACCATCATGTACAAGGAGATCCTCCGAGTATGGCGCGTTTCGGAGCCGTATCGCGCTCTTCATCTCTCCAATCCCGAGCGGCGTCGTCGCGTCGCCGTCGATCATGACAAGATGATCGCCGCTATCGAGGCCGAGGATGCCGCGAAGCTCGTCCGGCTGATGGACGAGCACCGGGGAAGATCCCGGGCGCTGCTCCAGGACATGCTCGGTTCGGCTCTGACCGGCCCGCTCATCTCCCTACCCCAGGACAGCCGGCGGGCTCGTCTCACGCTCTGACGAACAGCGACACAGCCACCCCGCCGTCCGCGTCGCGGGCGCCGGAGTAGGTTGGTTTCATCGGCGCGATCACGTCGGCGACCGCTCCTTAGTTCAGGACGCCGCAGCAGCCGTCTACGCCGAGCGGCGGGCGGCAACCTCAGACACCAAGTAACGTCTCGGCATGCCGAAATGCATGCATGCTTGCGCTGTTGTAGGTAGGGTAGCAATGGCGACTTGCCCCGGCAGCCCGCCGTTTACCTTGTTCTTATGCGTCGAGAGCGCGGCAAACGCCGGTTCCGCAGTGGATGTGGTGGCCGGTACGGGCAGCGCGTGCCTTGGTCGTGGTGGCCGCTGACTAACTCGATCACGAAGGAGCGTCGTGAGCAGAGCACCAATCCGCTGCGTCCTGGGCATGGTGGGCTCGGACAAACACAACAAGGGCATCAGGCTCATCGCCCGGATTTTCCGGGATCACGGGCTCGAAGTCGTGTACATCGGTGAACACAATACGTCCCAGCGCATCGCCTCCGTCGCTGTGAGCGAGGACGCGGACTTCGTGGGTGTCAGCTTCAGTAACGGCAACTATGTGCCGCGGGTCAAGGAGCTGCTGGGGGCCCTCGCAGAGGCAGGCGGCGCGGACATCGGGCTGGTCGTGGGCGGGCTCATCCATCCGGAGGATCTGCCGGAGCTCGAGGCGGCGGGCGTCACGGCCGTATTCGGACCGGAGGCGACCACGCAGAAGATCCTGGCCACCATCGACGAGAAGTTCGGGCGGGTTGACACTCCCTCCGAAGCGGCTGCGAGTGACCTGCGAGCGGCCGCGGCGGGACGGATGCGATGAGTACCATGGAGGGGCGAGAGACCGTCCAAGACCAGATCGAGGACGTGTCGGTCAGGCTTTCGCGGACCGCCACCTGGTCCGGGATCGAGACCGAGACGTACTACGGACCTGCGGAGCGTACTGCCGAGTACGACGACAAACTCGGTGATCCCGGCGAGTACCCGTTCACCCGTGGGTCCTTCCCCCAAATGTATCGCAGCCGCATGTGGACGCTGCGCAACATCGTCGGCTACGGGAGCCCGGAGGACACCGCCGCTGGGATTGACGCGTCGATCGCGGCCGGGTCCGCCGCGGTCGATGTCGTTTTCGACGTGCTCTCGACGCAGGGCCTGGACCCCGACCATCCGGTACTGCGCGCCGACGTCGGTCTCGATGGTGCGTCGGTCTCCTCGCTGAACGACCTCGACCGCCTGCTGAGGAACATCGACGTCACGAAGACCGACGTGGCCTGGCACATCACCTATATGATCTATCCGCTCGTGATCGCGCACGCACGCAGGCACGGACTCGACCTGGCCGCACTGCATGGCTCGCACATGCCGGACTACCTGCGGCTGAACCTCGACGGTGGCGGGCACAAGTTCTTCTCCCCGGCCTTCGGTCAGCGGCTCGGCGCGGACACGCTCGAGTTCGCCGCCCGGAACACGCCGCGGTGGGCGTGTGGGCTGCCGCAGGCCTACAACCTGCGCGAGCGGGGATGCACGCCGGCGATGGAGATCGCTCTCGGCCTGGCGATCGTCCGGTCCACCTTCCGGGATCTCGGGCTGCGCGGCGTCGGGGTGGAGGAGGTCGCGCCCCGGATGGCGTGGGTGTCGACCTCCGACATCGACCTGTTCGAAGAGGTCGCCAAATACCGCGCGCTGCGCCGGATGTGGGCTCGGATGATCCGGAACGACTTCGGTGTCCAGGACCAGCGCAGCGCCCGCCTGCGGATCGCCTGTCACACTTCCGGGCGCTCGCTGGTGTACCCGCAGCCGCTGAACAACCTGACCCGGGCTGCGGTGGAGACCCTCGCCGCCATCCTCGGCGGGGTCCAGTCGGTCGAGACGTGCACGTTTGACGAGCCGATCGGGATCCCGACGCACGAGTCGCGTGAGCTCGCGACCCGCACACAGCTGATCCTGGCCCACGAGGTGGGGGCCGCTCGCACCGCGGATCCGCTCGGCGGGAGCTACTACGTCGAGGCACTCACCGACGAGGTCGAGGCCCGAGCCTACGCCTTTCTGACCGAGATCGAGGACCACGGGCTGATCAAGGGCATTGAGGACGGCTGGCTGGAGTCCGTGCTGGACGACGAGAACTTCCGGCGTCAACAGGAGATCCAGAACGGCGAGCGGATCGTGATCGGCGTTAACGCTTTCCAACCCGCCGAGACCCGACCGCCGGAGCGCTTCAAGGTTGACCAGGCCGCCGTCGATTCGCATGTTCGGCGCTTTGTCGAGGAGAAGCGCGCGCGCGACCCGCAGAGCGTACGAGTTGCTCTCGAGGCGGTGTTCGACTCGGCCCGAGGTGATCGCAACACCCAGGACGCGATGGCGGACGCGTTCTTGGCGAACTGCACCTTCGCAGAGGTCTCGGGTGCCCAGCGGCTGGCCTGCGGGATGAAGTACGATCCGTTCGACGCTGTTCGGGCCCCGTTCGACCTCGGCTAGTCCCGTCTTTCGCACCTCAGATTTCGACGCGTCGACCGACCCGACTATTGATCACGGTGGCCTGGTCGGGTCGACGGCGAGGAGGTGCTAATGCAGGTGTGGTGGGCGCGGGATGTAGGCGGGTTGGCCGTTTTTGGGCTGGCACGAAGCGCAGCTTGTTGAGTGTGCCGAGGGCGAGTGCCCCGGTGGGGCACGGGACGACCGCCCCAGCTTGGATCGAAAGGCTACACGCCGGACCACGGCGAAGCGTCGGTGTGTCGTGGTGCCAAGGTTGGGTGTGCCACCTCCACCTGGTTACGTCCGCCGCTCTTGGCCCGGTACAGCGCGGAATCAGCCAACTCGACCAAGGCTTTCGCCTCCTCCGTGGGAGTGGGAGCGATCGACGCGACACCAATACTCACAGTGACGACCTGATTAGTGGTCACCGGATGTGGTTCGGTCAGTTCCGCCACGGCGGAACGAAGCCGGTGGGCAATGCGGGATGCATCGCCAGTATCGGCGCCTGGCATCACGACCGCGAACTCCTCTCCTCCGTAGCGAGCAGTAAGGTCAGTGTCGCGGGTGCCGGCCGCGAGGCAAGCAGCCACGCGTTGCAGGCACCGGTCGCCGGCAGCGTGACCGAAGTGATCATTGTAAGACTTGAAGCGGTCGATATCGATCATGGCGAGCGCTAGGGGTGTCGTGTGGCGCTGCGCCCGATGCCATTCGATGTCGAGGACCTCGTCAAGATGTCGCCGGTTGGCCAGCCCGGTCAACGGGTCGGTGACCGAAAGCTGTTCGAGTCGCCGATTAGCTGCGGCAAGTTCTTCAGTGCGTTCGGCGACCTTGCGCTCGAGGGAGCCGTAGACGCGTGCATTGTCGAGAGAAACGGCCAGCTGCCCCGCGATGAGGATGATTCCTTCGAGCCGGTCGGCGGTGAAAGCCTCACGGATCATCCGGTTCTCCAGGAGTAACATTGCCCGTATCTCGTTTCGGTTCATGATCGGGATGGCCAGTAGCGAGCAGCGATTGACGTCGGCAAAGTAGGGATCGCGATTGAACCGGTCGTCGTGGGTAGCGTCGGCAACGATGACGGGCGTGCGAGTGCGTTCGGCGTACCAGATGACCGATGGTGGCAGGATGCGCCGCGCGCTGGCTTCCTCAAGTGAGACAGAGTCGCCATCATCGGTCGACACTAGCCAGTCGTGCGGTTTCTCACCGCGCAGCAGCAGGTGGACGTCCGTGGCACCGGTCATCGCAGACAGGATCCCAACGACTCTGCTCCGCAAACCCTCGATGCTGGTTTCGGAGCTGAGCGCCTGTGAAGCTGCAAAGACGCTCAGCAGGTCGATGGTGCCGGTGGTGAAAGCGGAACGGCGGGCGGCCAGCTCCGTCGCTGGTGGCAGGACCGGCTGCGGACCAGCGGACTCGAGGCTCAACGCCGGGTTGGCCCAGTCGAGCTGACTGACCTTCGCAGCCGCGCCCCAGTCCAGGTACTGCCGACGGGCGGCGGCCAGGAGCGTGCTTCCGGCTGCCACCATGCCATGTGCGAGTTGAAAGCGTGCGGCCCGTTCCAGGATCAATGCCCTGTGCCAAGGGCGCGTTCGGGTGGCGACCTCACATTGGGCCGCGTCAAACGCATACGCCGCCCCACGGAAGTCGCCGACAGTCCAAGACCGCTCCGCCTCCACTAGGCGCAGCAGGTGTCCGAAGTTGACCGGAGCGTCTGCCGCTCGCTCGGCTAGCCAGGCGATCAGACCGTCGAGCTCCGCCAGTGCGACTTCGCGCTGCTCCCCCCCGCTGCACGTGCCTCGCCGGCGAGAGCAAGGGCCCGCAGCAGGCGTGCCGTTGCCGTCATGTGGAGTGATTCGATACCGGGCAATATCGGCATGATGGCGGCCGTGTACCGAGTCAGGTCAGCTGGATGGTCGAGGATGGCGGCCGCGAGTGCACGGATGACCTGCACGTGGACGACGACGATGGGCTCAACGGCCAGCAGCGGCTGCCCGGGTGCCGTGTCGGCCGCTGATTCGACGGCGGTTCCGCGCAGCACCTGGATGAGTCCGCGATAGGCACGGATTATTTCTTCCGCATGTCCGTTACCGGAGCGGGTAGCGAAGGACAGCGCCTTGTCGACCTCGGCTGCAAGGAGATCGAGCGATGGCGCACAGTCGAGAAGATTCTGTATTACGATACAATGGGTATATCCTGCATTTTGCAAATCGCCGCTCTGGGTAAGGCCGTCCAATGCACGGCGGGCCGCAGACAGGTTGTCCTCGAGTGGTTCGAACCAGTGACCAGTACCAGCCACGTACAGGAACTGCGCCAGCCATAGATCGGGACGATATCCACGAGCCTGGCCGACCGCGAGGATCCGTCGTGTCATGCGGTGCCCGGTACGGTAGTCGCGTCTGCGGGAGACGGTCACAAACCCGATGTAACCGCTCGGGCCTAGCAGGGCGGGGTGCGGACCGTCCCGCACCCACATCTGCAGCGTCGTCACGCTCAACCATGCTAGTATCGCCGGATCGCACTCATATGCTGGAACCATGAGCCGTTTGATGAGCTGCATTACGCCAAGGCGCGAACGGTCGGTGATCTTCGGTCGACGCAGATCGTCTGCTTCGCCTGTCTGGTCGATCCACTGATAGAGCGCGTCAAGACCGCGATCGATCTCCATTTCCATCCGATCCCCGTCCGGGACATGGTGGCCGAGGCTCCGAAGCGCATCGAGGCCGAGTCGCAGCGCCTCGGCAGCTCGACCCCGGCCGGTAAGACTGCTGACCTGCACCGCGGTCGCCTCCGCGCATTGGACCGGGTCGGTACACAGCCGGCAGATCGTCTGATACGCCTCGTCCGCCTCGTCCAGCCGACCCTGACGGTACAAAGCGGCGTGGCGGTCGAGGTGGACCGCTAGCAACTGATCAGTGTTGGTCGGGTCGATGAATCTGACGACTGCAGTCAGGAACCGCTCCGCCAGAGGCGAGCTGATCAGCAACTTCGTCTCCTCTGCGGCGCGCAGGAACAGGTTGACCATCTGTCGCTGTTCCTGCGGGGTGTCCACGGAGTCAGCCACGAGCAGATACTGCTCCGCCGCCACTGTTAAGAACTCGTTTCGGTCGGCCAGTCGCCTGGCCAGGCTCAACCGCACGGCGCGCCGCGCTTCGGCAGTGAGTCCCTCGAGGATGGACTCCCGCGTCTGATCGTGGTCAAATCGCACGGCCGGTTGCCCGCCGGACTCCAGCACCAGCAGACCGGCGGCGAAGGCGGGAGCAAGTCGACGCTCGAGCTCGTCCGCCGCGAGGCCTGTCGCGGCCTTCAGGAGATCTAGCTCGGCCCGACCGGCCAGGCACGTCATCATCGCCAATGACTCGCGGGTCTCTGGCGGCAACGAGGTCACCTGGGCGGTCAGCAGCCCGGCCGCGTTCATCACATGCAGCCGCCGGTGCAGTCCGGCCTCATCCCACCGCAAGCCACTGTCACCGCGAGCCAGCACCCCATCCTGACGCAGCGAGTTCAGCAATTCCGCTGTGGTGTGCGGGTTGCCTGCCGTGCTGGGCGCAATCATTCGTGCCAGTTCCCCCGCTGGCGCCGGGGCCAGCTTCAGCAGGTCCGCCACCATCTCCGCCTGGCCCTCCGGAGCCAGGTTGCCCAGGCGCAGGATGTGTGGCCCGGCTGGCTGGAGGCTCCAACGGGCGAGCATCGACGTCAGCGGGTGAGCGGCATCCACCTCGTTGTCCCGGAGGGCTCCCACCAGCAGCAGCCCTTCGACGTTCTCCTCTCCTCCGAGGATCGGATCGATGATGCGAAGCGGGGCCCGCCAAGCCCACTGCAGGTCATCGACGAAGAACACGAGCGGCCGCTCGCGCGAGGCGACTGCGCGCAGCACCTCGACGGCGTTCTGCTGCCCCCGCACCTGCAGGGTCATCGGATCCCCCTGCTCGGGGTTCACCTTAAGCAGCGTCGCCAGCTCGGGCACTGTCGCGGCGGCCAGTCCCGCGTTCGGTCCCAACACCCGCAGAATCCTGTCCCGCATTTCGACCAGGTTGGCTTCAGGCTCGGCCAACAGGAGGCGGCCCAGCGCCCGGAATGCCTGGAGGACACCGTTATACTCCCAATCCTGGCGATACTGGTCGAACTTGCCCGTCACGAACCAACCGCCGGCTTCGGCGACGACCGGCCGCAACTCGTTGGCCAGCGATGTCTTGCCCACTCCGGGCACACCAGCAAGAAGGACCCCGGGGCAGCGGCCTGCGACCGCCTGGGCGAAGACCCTCCGCAGTTCGCCGATCTCCCCTGCACGCCCGGCCAGGCGGGACGGCATCAGCGGTCCGACCGGGAAGTCATGGTCACCCAGGTGCACCACCCCGGCACCACGACGAACCAGCGCGAGATCGAACAACAACCCGTCGGCGGTCTGGTAACGATCGTCCGGTTCCTTCTCCAGCAGATGCATGATGACTGCTGACAACCCCGTCGGCACCGCCGAATTCACCGCTGACGGCGGCACCGGAACTCGCCCGAGATGGTCATGAATCACTCGTAGGGGGTCGCCCGTGCCGAACGGCGGCGCGCCAGTGGCTAGCTCGTACAACGTGGCCCCGACTGCGTACAGGTCGGCCCGCTGGTCCACCGGGCGGCCGGTCCGACCGGTCTGCTCCGGCGCCAGATACGGCACCGTCCCCACGATCTCGTGCTGATGCAGATATTTCGGATTAATCGCTGTGGTCGTGGCCAGCGCGAAGTCGATCAGAAACACGCCCGGCTGTGTAGGGCTGACCACGATGTTCGCTGGATTGATGTCCCGATGCACAACACCCTGGCGGTGCATGCCCGCCACGGCTCGCGCGAGCATTTCCGCAAAATCGATCAAATCGGCCGGATCGTAGGAAACAGTGCGGCTGTACAGTGCCGTGCCGCCAACGTCGGCCATTAGTAGCACCCCAGGACATATGGGAGCTCGTCGATCAGCCAGCTGCACGATCCCCTCGATACCGGACAGCCGCTCGAGGATCTCCATCTCGTGCCGCGACCGACGCTCTGCCAATGGCCCTAGGAACTCCTTCCGGACCACACTTTCCCCGGGGAACATCAGCCGAGTCACCCGGGTCCGCTCCGACTCGTGGAGCAGCTCTATCCGCGGCATCACAGGCAGATCGCGACCTGACGTCACGCATTCGGAACACATCGGCCATTCCAACCCATTTTGATGAGCCATCTGCATGTCTGTTCTGCC
Organism: Parafrankia sp. EUN1f; assembly: GCF_000177675.1. Taxonomy (GTDB): domain Bacteria; phylum Actinomycetota; class Actinomycetes; order Frankiales; family Frankiaceae; genus Parafrankia. Next base: position 3,684 of record NZ_ADGX01000199.1, on the reverse strand, counting down.
CCTGTCCCACCGAAGCAAAAGTCGGTGCCGCCGCGCACCCGACGCCGTCCGGGTGCCATGGGCCTGCGCGGCGTCCTCGACCAGAACGAGCCCGTGCCGGTCACACAGCCTCACGAGCTTGTCGCCGTCGGCCGGTACCCCACATCGCCACCGAGAGCGCACCCGCGAACGCCGACGGCTACCAGCAGCTACTCGAACTCGCCCGCCAGCACGTTCCCGGCAGGCGGTGCTGGGCGTTGGAAGGCACCGGTAGCTACGGCGCGGGCCTGGCCGCCTTCCTCGACGCCGCCGGCGAACGCGTCGTCGAGGTCTGCCGTCCCAAGCGCCCGGCTCACCGCGGAGGCCGCAAGACCGACGCCCTCGACGCGGTTCGGGCGGCGCGCGAGGCCCTCGTTTCAGACCATCTGATCCACCCAGGCCGCCGCGGTGAACGCGAGGCCCTACGGGTCCTGCTCGCCACCCGCGGCGCCGCCGTCCTCGCCCGGACAGCGGCGATCAACCAGCTCAAAGCTCTGATTGTGTCTGCCCCCGAAGCCCTTCGCGCGCAGTTGCGCGGCCGGACTGGCAAGCAACAGATCGCGGCATGCCTGACGCAGGCCGCGTGCTCCACCGAGGGCGTCGAACACCGCATGACCGTGCGGGCGCTGCGGTGCACCGCCCAGCGGATCCAGACGTTGACCGCGGAGGCGAAGGAGCTTGAGAAGGAGATCCACCTGCTTGTCCGGGCGATGGCGCCTGAGCTGTTGGCGCTGGTCGGTGTCGGGCCGATCAGCGCGGCGCAGGTCCTTGTCAGCTGGTCGCACCCAGGGCGGTTCCGTTCGGACGCGGCGTTCGCCGCGTTCGCTGGCGCCGCTCCGATCCCCGCTTCCTCCGGCCTCACCACCCGCCACCGGCTCAGCCGAGCCGGGGACCGCCAGCTGAACAGGGCAGTCCACACGATCGTTCTCGTCCGGGCCCGAGTCGACCCGGCGACCCGGGCCTACATCGCGAAGCGGAGCGCCGAGGGAAAGTCCTCCCGCGACGCGCAGCGCTGCCTCAAACGCGCCGTAGCCCGCCAGGTCTTCAAGCTCCTGGAACGCCAGGCAGGATCAGCTGCCACGGCGTCCCGGGAACTCCATGCGGCTTGACAAGACATAGCAGCCTCGGGGGCTGTGGCGGCCGAGAGTGCCGGGTGCGGTCGGTACTTCCAGGTGTTGCTGGGCCGATGTGCGTGGGTGACCGCCGGGCGGCCGTGCGCCGCAACCGCGCGGGGCTGCGGCACGGGGGCATGCGCGGGCGTTGTTCACGTCCCATAGTGTCTCGGATGCCGAGGCCCCGCGCTGGCGTCGCCTTGTAGATGGGCGGGGTGTCAGCGGTGGGCGGCGCGGTTCATCTCGACGACGTCGTCCAGGGTCGGGTTGTCGGGGAGGGCGGCGAAGCGCTCGAGCAGGCTGTCGCGGACGGCGGTGTCCTTGACGCGGTCGGCCGCGGCCAGGGCGGCGGGGAGCTCGTCGAGGGTCAGCTCGGTGCAGTAGGCGGGGCCCATCGGCTGCTGGCGCCACGAGTCGGCCAGGGGGCCGGCGTCGTGGGGGTCGAAGCCGGTGTCGTCGACCAGGCTCATGACCACCTTCTTCGCGTCCTCGGAGTCGCCGGCCACCGGGATCGCGATACGGCCCGGGGTGCCCGCCGCAACACCCCGGGTGCGCTGGGTCTCGGCCAGGGCGGCGTTCCACGCCTTGACGACGGGTCGGCCAAGGAGCTCGGAGGTGTACACGCTCTCCACCTGGCCGCCGTCCTCCACGGCCTCGATCCGCCCGTTGAGGTGCGGGTAGTAGTTCGAGGTGTCGATGACCACGGTCTCGGCGGTGGCGGTGGCGATCAGCTCCGCCAGCTGCCCCTGCACCCCGAACGGGATCGCCAGGATGATCGCGTCCCGGCCCTGGGCCGACTCGTGGAGGGCCACTGCGCGGGCGCCGGTCTCCAGCACCTCGGCGGTAACGGCTTCGGGGCCCCGGGCGTCCGCCACCTGGACGTCGTGACCGGCCAGGCTCAGCTTGCGGGCCAGATTTCCACCGATGGCTCCAGCTCCGATCACAGTTATTTTCATGATTGTCCCTTCGAAGGTTGTGCCACCCCTGCGGGCGGCGCGATTGGATGACGGTGCGGCGGGATTGGCGGGCCGCCGACCGCACCTAGCGGTCGGCGGCCCGGTCTTGAGCGAGTCGCCGGCCGCTAGGTGCGGTCGTCCGGCTGGCGGTATCCGTAGGCGACGAAGGCCCGCAGCCGGTCGACCGATTCTCCGGTGGCGCCGGTGCCTTTAATCCAGGCGACCGAGCAGGCCGCGAGGAAGAGGTCGTAGCCCGTCACCGACGGGCGTACGACCCTGTGCGTTGTGCGGCTCGCACGTAGTCGTCGGTCGTGGCGATGAGCTCGTCGCAGGGGATGGTGAGCGGATTGTCCGGGTCCTGAGCCCGGGTCGCCGCCATTAGGGGTTCCGGCAGTCCGCTGTAGGCGTTGAGGTAGTCCTCCATCGCCCGCAGCCACTGCGTCAGCGCCGTGCTGGCGTCGTCGATGCCGGCGATGTCCGCCCGCCGGGTCACCAGTTCCTCGGCGCGGGACTGTCAACCATGATCGGCCGGACACCGCCTAGCCGCGAGCGTTCGCACTCTGCTCCCGAAGAACACCAGCGGAGCCCGCGACTCGTCGCGCTCGAGCCACAGCACGTCGAGGAGCACGAGCGTGTGATCACCCGTCTCGATCTTGGAACGCAGTTCGACAGTGATCGTCACGAGGGCTCCCCTCAGGAAGGCGGCACCGCCCACGACATCGACCTCCAGACCAGTGAACCGCTCGGTGGCCGGTCGCCGCAGATCCCGCGCCGCCGACTCCATCCCCTCCGCCAGTACGCTGATTCCCCAACGTTGCGACCGGCGAAGCTTGGGCCAGGTCGTCGATGTGTGCGCGAACGACAGCGAGACGAGAGGCGGATCCAGCGACACCGAACCCAGCGAGTTCACGGGCATGCCGACGACCTCGCCGTCGATCTCCGCGGCAACCACAGCGAGCCCCGTCGCGAAGCCGGCAAGCGTGTGACGCATGTCCTGGGGCGTGATCATGAAAGCCAGGCTCCCAACCCGTACTGTTCGGGCACGCTGAGGTTCTCGCGCAGCGTCGACCCCACGTACCCGTCGGGGTACAGCCCCCGCTCGCGCAGGATCGGCACGACCTCGTCGACGAGGGCGTCGACACCGTCCTCGTACACATCGGGAGCGAGCCAGAAGCCATCGGCCGCTTCCGCTTCGAACCATTCCTGCATGTGGTCGGCGTGCACCTTCCCGGGGCCGACCGTCACGGGGTGGTAGTCGATGACCCCGTGAGCGAGGACGTCGCGCGGCGACCATCCCTCCCGGGCGACTCGCAAGGCGATCGCGGACCGAGGGTCCATCGGCGATGCGTGCGCGACCGCCAGCTGCTCGGAGGAGAGAGGCCTGTCGATGTGCCGGGGCTGGATCTGGACGCCGATCATGGCGCTCAGATGCGGCAGCCGCGCCTCGATGAGGTCGCCCGCGATCGCGATGCGGCGGTCAAGCCCCTCACGGACCGTGGGAGCGACGGTCGTCATGAGCCCGACGATGAACTTGATCTCGTCGGGGTCGCGCCCCGCCTCGTGCGCGGCGTTCCGGAGCGCGTCGCGCTGCGCACGTG
>NZ_ADGX01000200.1 GCF_000177675.1 Parafrankia sp. EUN1f | reverse complement strand
CGGAGATGAGCCACGCCGCGTGGGTATGGCGCAGGGCGTGGATGCGCAGTCCCGACGGGAGGCCGGCCTGGCGACGGAGGACTTCCGCACCCGGCTGTAGAAATCGGAGTGCTGGAGACCGGCCATCGGACGGGGTGGGCGGCCATCCTCGACGAGCTTCTTGTAGACCTCTGCTCGGCGCGGCTGGCGAACTTCTCGCTGACCAACCGGTTCTACCCAGCCCATAAGGCCAGGCAGAACGGCCGCCGCTTTGGGGTGAGTGACGGGATTTGAACCCGCGACACCCGGGACCACAACCCGGTGCTCTGCCAACTGAGCTACACCCACCATGCCGGTATCAACCGGGCCCGGCCGCAACCGGGCTGAGCCATCGTACCGGTTGAACGCGCCACCGTGACGCCCGGGGTGCGTTCGACGGTGAAAAAATGCCGATCGGCGTTGATCGGTTGGGCGGCGTTGCGGCGTTGCTGCGTTCGTGCCACCTGACCTCCGGCGCCGCCGGAAGGTCAGGAGGCGCGGATCGCGGCGGCTGCGGCGCGGGCCGCCTCGGTCGTCGGGCCGGGCTGGGGCACGAAAAGGATCTCCCGGTAGTACCGCAGCTCCTCGATGCTCTCCTGGATGTCGGCGAGCGCGCGGTGACCACCGGCCTTCACCGGGGCCGCGTAGTAGGCCCGCGGGTACCAGCGCCGCGCGAGCTCCTTGATCGAGGAGACGTCGATCATGCGGTAGTGGAGGAACTCGTCCAGCTGGGGGAGATAGCGTGCGATGAAGGTGCGATCGGTCGCGATCGAGTTGCCGCACAGCGGCGCCTTGCGTGAGTCCGGCACGAAGCGACGGATGTAGGCGAGGAGCTGCTTCTCGGCCTCGTCGACCTTGAGCTCGGAGGCTCGTACCGCGGTCGTGAGCCCGGAGGCCTCGTGCATCTCCTTGACTACGGGGAGCATCTGGTCGAGCGCTGCGTCCGGCGCGCCGAGGACGAGGTCGATGCCCTCATCCAGGACGTTCAGCTCGCTGTCGGTTACCAGGCAGGCAACTTCGAGTAGCAGGTCGGAACCGGCGTCGAGGCCGGTCATCTCGCAGTCGATCCAAACCAGACGATCCATCCCGTTCACATTAGGGAATTCCGTCGCTGTCGTCACGTACGCCCCTCCACTTACCTCTACGCCCCAGCCTGCCTGCGCCGCGCAGGCGAGTGCCGCACCTGCGCGGTGCCGGGCAGCCGGCAGTCGGGCCGTCGGCGCATCGCGGGCGAGCCTGGCCACACCATGACACTGTGCGCACACCGCGCGGTGACCGGGTGCCACCCGGTTCTGGCCTGGCCGGGCTGTCCATACTCGCCGCGCGGCGGTGCCGTTGCCAGGGGAGAGCCGGTCCGGCGCATCCCGGCAGGCACGGCCGGCCAGGTCCGTGTCGGCCAGGTCTGCCGGTCAGGTCGGCTGGTGCCTTGGCGTGGCGGCGGCGTTTTGGATCCGGAAGCGGATGGTGGCGGGCGCGATCCCCGGGTTCGTGGCGGCGGCCCTGAGCGTGTAGAGGCCGTCGTCGACGTCGCTGGTGAGCCAGCCGCCCGGATGCGGGTTGAACAGGTAGGGAGCGGTCTGCGCGTCGAGGGTGTAGGAGTAGTCGCCCGGCCCGGTCAGGGTGTACCTGATCCCGCCGACCTGGCCTGTGGTGCTGAGCGTGATCCGCTGGAAGCCTTGAATGATCGTGCCTTCGGCCACTCCCTCGAACCGCGTGAGAGTGCCCGGCGGCGCGCTCGTCGGAGCCATGATCATCCCGGTTTGGGCCGGCTGCGAGCTGGCCGGAGTTGTCTGCTGTGCGGCAAGGTCATCGGCGGCCTCGGATGCCCTGGACGCGTCGTGCTGGAACTGCACGACCAGCACGGGCATCAGGACGAGGGCGGAGAGGAACAACGCCAAACCAAGCCAGCCTCGCCGAAAGGCGTCCACGTGGGCGCACCCTTCGTCACGGCCTGCGTAGAGACGCCAACTCTAGCCCGCCGGCCCGTACCACCCGCACTCGGGCCCGATCACTGCCCGGGCCCGATCGGCCCGCCGCCAGATCAGCGTGGTCGCCGACCCGGTGGACGGGTCGGGGTGCGCCCCGGCCCGCGATTGTCCCGCGGGCGCTGACGGCCCCGTAGTCGACTCACTGCCAGGATGCGCTCCTGTGCGACGCGCTCCTGCCGAAGACACCGGCCACGATCCACACCCCGAAGGTAGCTGCCCGAGCGCCGTTTCGTGGGTGGCGTCACAAGGTGTTAACCGAACGCCCGGCGTGTCGCTGATGTCGGGCGTTGCGCCCCACCGGTTCCTGCGGCGTGCCGTTGTTGCTGCTGGACACCGACAGACAACGTGACACCGGTGTTCACCAGCTGCTCTGCGTGACCTGGCCCAACCGGCGCCGCGGCACCTTCCAGACCCCCTGCGGGGGGGCCTGTTCAGGTGCCGCGGCGGCCGAACCCCCTGCGGGGGCGCCGATTCAGGCGGCCAGGGCGGTCCTGGAGCGCTCGGCCTCGAAGGCCGGTTCCAGCGCGAGCTCCAGCACCTCGCGGACGTCCGCGACCAGGTGCACCGTGAGCGCCTCCCGCACGGCGGCCGGGACGTCGTCCAGGTCGGGCCCGTTGCGGGCGGGCAGCAGCACGGTGGTGATGCCGGCCCGGTGCGCGGCGAGCAGCTTCTGCTTCACCCCACCAATGGGCAGCACCCGCCCGGTGAGCGAGACCTCGCCGGTCATGGCGACGTCCGCGCGCACCGGCCGCCCGGACAGCAGCGACGCGAGCGCGGTGGTCATGGTGACACCGGCACTCGGGCCGTCCTTGGGCACCGCACCGGCCGGGACGTGCAGGTGGATCCCGCGGTCACGCAGGTCCCCGACCGGCAGCTCCAGCTCCACCCCCCTCGAGCGCAGGTAGGACAGCGCGATCTGCGCCGACTCCTTCATGACGTCGCCGAGCTGGCCGGTGAGCGTCAGACCGCTCGCACCCGTCTCCGGGTCGGCCAGGGACGCCTCGACGAACAGGACGTCCCCGCCGGCGCCGGTGACCGCGAGACCGGTCGCCACCCCGGGCAGCGCGGTGCGCTCCGCGGACTCCGGAGTGTGCCGCGGACGGCCCAGGTAGCCGGTGAGATCACCGACGCCGACGGTGACCGGCAGCGTTGTCTCGCCCAGCGCGACCTTGGCGACCACCTTGCGCAGCACCCGCGCGGTCGCCCGCTCCAGGTCCCGCACGCCCGCCTCGCGGGTGTACTCGCCGGCCAGCTGCCGCAGGGCGTCGTCGTCGACGGTGACGTCCGCCGGGGTGAGCCCGGCCCGCTCGATCTGCCGGGGCAGCAGGTGGTCGCGGGCGATGGTGACCTTCTCCTCCTCGGTGTAGCCGTCGAGCAGGATCAGTTCCATCCGGTCGAGCAGCGGCGCGGGGATCGCCTCCAGCACGTTCGCGGTCGCCAGGAACAGCACGTCCGACAGGTCGAGCTCGACCTCCAGGTAGTGGTCGCGGAAGGTGTGGTTCTGCGCCGGATCGAGCACCTCCAGCAACGCCGCCGTGGGGTCGCCGCGGTAGTCGGAGCCGACCTTGTCGACCTCGTCGAGCAGGATCACCGGGTTCATCGAGCCGGCGTCGCGGATCGCCCGCACGATCCGCCCCGGCTGCGCGCCCACGTAGGTGCGCCGGTGACCGCGGATCTCCGCCTCGTCTCGGACGCCGCCGAGCGCCACCCGGGCGAACCTGCGGCCCATCGCGCGGGCCACCGACTCACCCAGCGACGTCTTGCCGACCCCGGGCGGACCGGCCAGGGCGAGCACCGCCCCGCTGCGCCGCCCGCCGACGACACCGAGCCCCGCGTCGGCCCGGCGACGGCGGACCGCCAGGTACTCCACGATCCGGTCCTTGACGTCCGCCAGGCCCGCGTGGTCGGCGTCGAGCACGGCACGCGCCGCGGTGATGTCGTAGGTGTCCTCGGCGTGCTCGTTCCAGGGCAGCTCCAGGACGGTGTCGAGCCAGGTGCGGATCCAGCCGCCCTCGGGGGACTGCTCGGACGTCCGCTCCAGCTTGTCGACCTCCTTCAACGCCGCCGCGCGGACCTTCTCCGGCAGCTCGGCGGCCTCGACCCGGGCCCGGTAGTCCTCCTTGTCCCTGTCGGCGGACTCGGAGGTTCCGTCCAGCTCGGCGAGCTCCTTGCGCACGGCGTCGAGCTGGCGCCGCAGCAGGAACTCGCGCTGCTGACGGTCCACCCCCTCCTGGACGTCCCGCCGGATGGTCTCGGCGACGTCCACCTCGGCGGCGTGCTCCCGCGTCCACGGGATGAGCTTCGCCAGCCGGGCGGTGACGTCCAGGGTGCGCAGCAGCTCCAGCTTCCGCTCCGTCGACAGGTAGGACGAGTAGCCGGCGGTGTCGGCGAGGGTGCTCGGGTTCTCCAGTGCCGCCACGGTGTCGGCGACCTGGTCGATGCCCCGGGTGCGCAGCAGGCCGGTGACCAGCGTGCGGTATTCGAGCGCGAGCTCGACGAGGCGGGCGACGGCACCGTCGGCGTCGTCATGCCCGCTGCGCAGCGGGGCGCTCAGGGTGCCGGTGAAGCCGGCGGGCACGGCCGACTCGAGGATCGTCGCCTCGACCCAGATGACCTCGACGCCGCTGCCGTCGCCGTCGATGGCGACGTCACCGCTGCCGGCGACGCTGCCGCTGTCAGCCGTCAGCTGGGCGCGGGAGCTGGCCCGGACGACCGCGGCCGCCTCACCGTTCGGCAGCCGCCCGATCTGTTCGACGACGGCCACCACGCCGACGTCGGCGCGGACCCCGTCCACCCGCGGGACCAGCAGGAGCTCGGGCCGGCGCTGATCGGAGCGGCTGCTGATGCCGGGCGCGCGCGGCTCCGGCACGAAGCCGGGTCGGCCGGCCCGGGCCGCGTCCACGACGGCGCGGGTCCGGGCGTCCGACAGGTCGAGCGGAACCACCATGCCGGGCAGGAGCACAGTGTCGTCCAGTGGCAGCAGCGGCAGGAGCCTGGTCTGTGACATACGACCTTCATCCCTCGATTGGAGCGTTCATGACCCACGAACCTTGAGTACGAACCACTCAAGCTATTGGAGTCGCTGGTTGTTCCCGAGTCCGATCGCTCTGAGCGAACCGTGGTCGGGTCCTGTTCCCGTGGCGTTCGCGCCGCGTTCGGCGAGATCGTCGGCCCTGGCCGGAGGGATCGGCATCCGCCGGCCGGCAACGCCGCGGGAAGGCGCCGGGGCCCCGGCCGGTTACAGGCCACGTGGTTGCGTCAGCAACTGTGGGGGCCCCGGTGGAACCGGCCATGCCGGCTCGGACGGGCTCCCCGCGGGACCTAGCGGAACCCGACGAGATGATCAGCACGATCCCTGGAGGTCACCATGCCAGCCGTCACCGCCGACACCCTCACCCTGCCGAGGCTGTCCGCGCCGGGGCTCGGCGATGTCGAGCGGCCCGTCAAGAAGGTCGTGACCGCCCCGACCGGTTTCGAGGGGGAGGGCTTCCCGGTCCGCCGGATGTTCGCCGGGGTGAGCCTCGCCGACCGTGACCCGTTCGTCCACGCTGACCAGATGGGCGAGGTCGACTACGCCGCCGGTGAGCCCAAGGGCACCCCCTGGCACCCGCACCGCGGTTTCGAGACCGTCACCTACATGATCGACGGCACCTTCCAACACCAGGACTCCCACGGCGGCGGTGGTCTGATCACCGACGGCGCGACCCAGTGGATGACGGCGGGGTCGGGCATCCTGCACATCGAGACGCCGCCCGAGGCGCTCGTCGTCAGCGGTGGTCTTTTCCACGGTGTGCAGCTGTGGGTCAACCTGCCGGCCAAGGACAAGTTCAGCCCGCCCCGCTACCAGAGCATCGAAGGCGAGCAGGTCTCGCTGGTCGCCTCGCCGGACGGCGGGAGCCTGGTCCGGATCATCGCCGGTGACGTGGGTGGTTTCCGTGGCCCCGGATCGACGCACACGCCGATCGCCGTGGTGCACACGACCGTCAGCCCGGGAGCGCGCGTCAGCGTCCCGTGGAACCCGGAGTACAACGCACTGGTCTACGTGCTGGCGGGGGAGGGCACCGTCGGCGCCAAGGACACCCCCGTGCAGCTCGGTCAGACGGCGGTGCTCGGCGCGGGGGACCGCATCAGCCTCGCGGCGGGCCCGCGCCAGGACGGCGACACCCCGAACCTGGAGGTACTGCTGCTCGGCGGCCGGCCGATCCGGGAGCGGGTGGAGATGTACGGGCCGTTCGTGATGAACACGCGGGCCGAGCTCCAGCAGGCGGTCGAGGACTACCAGGCGGGACGGCTCGGCGTCATCCCGGAGAACGCGCTGATGCCGCACCGCGTCTGATCCGGCCGCACCGCGTCTGATCCGGCCGCACCACGCCTGATCCGGCCGAGCCGCGGGCCGGATTCGGGCCGGCGCGGGTGTGATCGTGGCTTGCTGCACCCAAACCTTCACCCCCGGGCGCGGACGTGGTGATATCAACCGTTACGGTGGGCGGCTGCCCGGAGTGCGATCGGTGAGGTGAAGGAGCGGGTGATGGTTCCGGTGGTGGGCCCGGCTGGGCCGGACCGCCAGCGTCCGCGTCGTATGGACTGGCCGGCGAACAGCCTGCTCGGCATGTTGGCCGAGCCGACCCGTGCGGAGTTCGTCGCGCTCGGCAGTTACCGGGAGTTCGCCAGCGACGAGGTTCTGCTGCGGGAGGGTGACGCCACCAGCTTCGTCGTCCTCCTGCTCAGCGGCTGGGTCAAGGTCACCGCGACCACCGAGAACGGTGGCTTCGCGCTGCTGGCCATCCGGCACGGCGGTGACCTCGTCGGTGAGCAGGCCGGGCTGGACGGGGAGCCCCGTTCCGCGACGGTCACCGCGGCCGGAGCCGTCCTCGCGAAGGTCGTGTCGTTGGAGGCCTTCCTGGCCTTTCTGCGGGCGCACCCGGATGCGAACAGACCCGTGCTGCAGTCGGTGAGCGCCAAGCTGCGCAACTCGACCCGGCGGCGGGTCGAGTTCAGCGGGTGCACGGTCGCGATGCGGCTGGCCCGGGTCGTCTGCGAGCTGGAGCGTTCCTACGGCGCCGGCGCGCCGGACGGCACGGGCCGCCGGGTGCAGATCGCGCTCACCCAGCCGGAGCTCGCCGCGCTGGTCGGAGCCGCGGAGCCCACCGTGCACAAGGTGCTGCGCGAGCTGCGCCAGCAGGGCATCGTGGACACCCGTTACCGGGCGATCGTGATCCGTGACATGGACGCGCTCTACCAGGCAGCCGGAATCACCCGGGACCCGTGAACCCGCGGCCGCTACGCGATGTGAGGCCACTGCGTTGTCCGGTCGACACTGTGGGCGCAAACCCGTCACATGAGGATGTGTTCGGCGTGCCACCGGTGATTCGGTGTTCCGTAGATGAACGGTAAATTCCGCTGGAACGTCGCCATCGGAGGCTGAGCGTGAACGAAGTGGTTCCCGGCATCCGGCGCCTGTGCATTGCCGTCGCCGCGGACAGGTCGCTGGGAGGGATTCTCGACGAGGCCTGCCTTGCCGCCGATGTCCAGTGCGCACACTGGATTGCCCGGCCCGAAGGCGATGAGTTCGCGGTTTTTCCGCCCGGAATCGACGAGGTGCGGGTCGTCGGCGATCTCGTCCGTGGGCTGCGGCTCACGGTCGGCCGGATGAATGCGGGTGCCGTGGCACGAACGCGGCTTCGGGTGGCGCTGCACCAGGGAATCACCCGATGTGACGAGCGAGGGTACGGCGGGCGCGCGGTCGAGAAGGCCTGCGGCCTGCGTGACGCCGACATCGTCGAGCGCGAGCTCGCGGAAAATCCGCACGCTGATTTCGCGCTCATCATCTCCGCCGAGCTGTTCGACGACGTGGTCGGCGACGACGGCGCGGAAGGCCTCGACCTCACCGCCTTCCGGCAGGTGGTCGTGCCCGGTTCGGGTTTCCTCGCGTGGGTGTCGACGTCCGCGGCCCTTCCGCTCCCGCTCACATTTCCGGCGGCCGCCGGCCCGCGGTAGCGTCGCCAGCCCAGCCCAGCCCAGCCCAGCCGGCGCCGGCTCCGTCTCCGTCTCCGTCTCCGTGTTCGTTCCGCGCTCGTGTCCGTGCCCCGCTCCGTCCGGTCCCGTGGCCGGCGGGCATGCTGGGGGATGTGCTCCGTCATGTTCGCGCCGTTCGCTATGCCACACCGCTGCGGGAGGGAGGCAGCCTTCCCGGGCTGATGGAGGGCGACGACCTCGGCACCTGGGTGGTCAAGTTCACCGGCGCGGGCCAGGGCCCGAAGTCGCTGGTGGCGGAGGTCGTCGTCGGTGAGCTCGCCCGCCGCCTCGGCTTCGCGGTACCCGAGCTCGTGGTCATCGACGTCGATCCGGATCTGGGCCGCACCGAGCCGGACCAGGAGGTCCAGGAACTGCTCCGAGCGAGCCCCGGCAGCAACCTCGGCATGGACTACCTGCCCGGGTCGATCACCTACGACCCGCTCGCGTTCGCCGTCGAGCCGTCGCTCGCCGCCCGCGTGATCTGGCTCGACGCGTTCACCCTGAACGTCGACAGGTCGTGGCGGAATCCGAACCTGCTGGTGTGGGGCGGCCGCCTGTGGCTGATCGACCATGGAGCCGCGCTGTATCCGCACCATGACTGGGCTGGCATCGAGGCGGCGGTGGACCGCGCCGCGCCCGGCTTCACCGACCACGTCCTGCTTCCGGTGCTCGGCGCGGACGCGCCGGAGCTGCTCTCGGCCGCGGATGCCCAGCTCGCGCCCGCGGTCACCGCCGGCCTGCTCGCCGATGCCGTCGGCCTGGTGCCGGGAGAGTGGGCGGACGCCCCGGGCTCGGCCTACGTCGACTGGTTGCTCGCCCGGGTCTCCGGGCGCCGCCCCTGGCTCGCGGAGCTGCTGGTCCCGGCCCCGTCGACCGTCCCGGACCGCTCGGCGGGCACCCGCGGCGGACGTCCCGACTGGCTGCGCGGAGGCCTGGGTGCCTGACCTTTTCGAGTACGCGATGGTCCGGGTGATGCCCCGGGTGGACCGGGGCGAGTGTGTCAACGTCGGGGTGCTGCTGTGGTGCCAGGCGGCGAACTATCTCGGGTCGCGGTGCCTGGTCGATCGAGCACGCCTGGTCTGCCTCGATCCGTTTGTGGATCTCGACGCGGTGGCCGCGCACCTCACGGCGTTGCGGAAGGTCTGTGCGGGCGGCCCGGACGCCGGCCCCGCCGCGCGGCTTTCCGGCGGGGAGCGGTTCAGGTGGTTGACCGCTCCCCGCAGCACGGTGGTGCAGACCTCACCGGTCCACACCGGCTTCACCGACGATCCCCCGGCGGAGCTGGACCGGCTGGTCGAGCTGCTGGTGGCTCCTCCGGGTCCGATCGTCCCCTGACGGGAGGCGACGTCTGACGGGAGGCGACGTCCGACGGAAGGCGACGTCGCTCGCGGGTCCCCCACGTTCCCGCGAGCGACGCGCCGCTCCGAGGGCCTCCCGCTAGGGGCTGCTCCACAGATCGGTGTAGAGCAGTGCGGCGGCGTTGTTGATGAACAGGCAGTGATCATCAGTGGGGCGATACAGGTTCGAGCCGACGTTCGGTGGCTCGCAGGTGCTGTAGTAGTTCTCGTAGTACAGGCCCTGCCCGGCGCGCTGCTCCATCCAGTCACGCATGAACCGGATGTAGTTGGGGTTGTCCCCGGCGCCGTTCTCGTCGCGCCCGCTCACCACTCCCCACTCCCCGATGCCGAAGAGCTTGTTGTGGGCGCGGGCGAAGTTGTACAGCCAGGTGACTCCACCGATGGCGTTGGCCTGGTTGTTGAACTCCGCCTGGGTCCGTGACGGCGGGTAGTGGTCGTAGGCGTCGATTCCGATGATGTCCACCCAGTTGTCACCGGGGTAGAGGTCGAGCGGGTTGTGGCTGGGTGGGTTCTGCGAGTAGTGCGCGTTGATGGTCCAGTCGAGCAGCGGATCCGGATCGGACGTCGCGTTGATCGAGTCGGCGATGTGCCGCCAGCAGCCGATGTAGGCCGACGGGTTGGTTCCGGACCACTGGTACCAGTCGCCGTTCGCCTCCCAGGCGATCCGGATGATCGAGTTCTGCCTTCCGGTGGTGTTGAGAGTCTGTCCGAAGGTGCGCCAGTAGCCGTCATAGGCGCCCGCGGCACAGGCCGTGAGTGTGCTCCCCGAGTTCTCGGGGAAGGGAGGTACCGAGATGACGAGACGGCCCGGCCAGTTGGCGAAGTTGGCCTGGGTCCAGGACGGCTGGACGATGTTCTGCCAGTTGTTCCGGCTGACGAACACATGGGCGAGGTCGCAGGGGCTTCCCCGGCGGTCGCAGAAGGCGTCGACGTTTGCCGCGTTCTGGATGGGATCGCCGTTCGCCCCGGAGAACCACGGCTGACCGGACCGGTTGCCGGGGTTCCCGCCGCTTTGCTCGACGAAGACCTGTGCCCGGTCGAACGTGATCTGAATTCCCCCCGACGCCGGTTCGCGCCAGCCGACGTTCACCAGTACCGCGGTGTGGATGCCGGGATTGAGGAGGGCGGACTGGTAGATGCGGGCCACCGAGGGCGTGGCGGAGTAGGTGTTGACCGCGGTCGGCGTCCCGCCGTCGACGCTGATGGTCGCGATGCCTCCGTTGGGCGCGAGCACGCCGTAGATGTCGACCTGCGTGCCGGAGAAACGGAGTATCGCGCCGCTGTAGGCGTCGGTCGTACGGGTGTAACGCCCGTTGGGTGTGCTCGGCGAGCAGCCCGCGCAGGCCGTCCAGTCGCCGAAATAGCTGATCTGGGAGACCCCGGAGCCGACGGCGTTGTCCTCGATGACGACGCTGGGCACCGGCACCGCCTGCGCGCCGAGGTCGGCGATGGTCGTGCCCGCCAGCAGGACCGGCACGAGGACCGCGAGGCGCAGCAGCGCAGTGCGCCGCCTCGACCGCCGCCGTCGCCGACCAGCCATGGCGTGCGCGCCGTGTTGACCGCCGGCACCGTGTCGACCGCCGGCGTGGATGTTTTCACTCGCGAAGCTGTGCTCCCCCCCGCTGTGCCTGCCCACGCTCTGCTTGCCCGCGCCGTGTGGCCTGGCCGGCCGGATCCGCCAGGTCGCGGATCGTCGATGCCGACCGTGCCGACCGTGCGTCGGGCTGTTTTCGCCGGAGTCGGTTGCCTCCTCAGGCGAAATCCCCCGATCCGAAGTGGTTTCTTGTGGCACCCCCGCGCCTCATCCCTTCGTCAGGACCCGTGGTCGGTCGCACTCGTCGACCAGGAGCCGCTCGTAGCAGATGACGCAGCGATGCTATACGGAGGGTAACCGAAAGTTACTCTCCGCAACCTTTGAGTCGGAGATTCGGCCTACCGTGCCGGACTTGTGTCCGCGGGGGCGGACGCTGCCGGTCGCTGGCGGCGTCGCGCCGCGAGGGTGATGACCGTCTCGGCGGCCAGCAACAGGACGGCGAGCCAGGAGATCGCGGCGACCTTGTGGAACGCGGCCACCCAGGACCCGTTCGACGGGAGGTCGAAACGGCCCTGTGCCTGCAGCACGTAGAGCGCGCTGACCGCCAGGCACACCACGGGCGCCAGACGCAGCACGATCCGGGCTCGGGGCACCCGTGCCGCGGCGGCCGTGCACAGCGCGACGATCAGACCGACCAGCGGATTGACCAGCACCACGCTCGCCGCGCCGAGCACCAGCGCCAGAATCACGGTCGACCGCCCGGAGACGACCGGTACCGCGCCCCGCCACGGTTCGGCGGTCGGCAGCTCGGCCAGGTGGGCGGCGCCCGGACCGGGTCGGCCCGAGCCTGGCAGGTTCGCCGCGCCCGGTACCGCGGGCAGGCCCAGGTCGCGCCAGGTCCGCCCGCGGCGGCGCCGGTAGGTGCCGGCGATCAGCACCGCGAGGCTCAGCACCCCGGTGACGACCGAAAGCTTCAGCGCGAGGCCGACCACGTGCTGCGGCGCCCAGTCGATGGCGACGCTGAAGCTGCCGCTCGTCGGGTCGACCCGCCAGCCGTTGGCGTAGGCGTCCACCAGCCGGGGCTTGCCGAGGTCCTGGCCGTCGGCCTTCGCCGTCCAGCCGGGGGACTGGCTCTCGCCCAGCACCAGCCAGAACGGCTTGCCCGGTGTCGCCCCGGTGACGTCCACCTGGAACGACGTGTCGCTGGTCGCCTTGACCTTCAGCGTGGGCAGGGACGCGCCGCCGCCGCTGCCCATACCGGTGGTCGCGGTGGTCGCGGTTGCGGTCGTCGGGGTTCCGCCGGTGGTGATCGCGGCGGCGTCCGTGCTGTCGCCCGTGGCGTCGAGCCATGCGCCACCGCCGGCCTCGGAGGCGAGCAGCAGCCGGTCGATGTCGATGCCGGTCACGGCACCGTTCGCGGTGCGTATCACGTGGTCGCCGGCGCTGAGAGCCACCGGCGTCCCGCAGGCGCGCAGCGAGAGGCCGTCGCGGCCGCTGGCGTCCTTGATCGTGCCGGTGACCTGGACCCCGATCGGTGCGCCGTCGATGGTCAGCAGATCGGTGCGACACGGCGCGGGAATGTCCTGCGCGCCGGCGGCGACGAACCCGGCGCCGTCCGAGCCGGCGGTGCTCGCCGGGACCGCGTTGATCGTGTCGCCCGCGGCGGTGGCGGTGGCCCCCGTGGAGCCGGCGGCGCCGGGTGCCGTGGTGGCCGCCTCGTTGCGGCCGGTCCCGCCGGCGGTGCCGTCAAGCCCCGGGACGGACAGCTCCGCGATACCCACCGGCAGGTTGGTGATCGCGCCGCTGATCGTGTCCGTGCTGGTGACCGTGCGGACGTCGTCGACGACGAACCGGATGGTGTTACCGGTGACAGCCGGGAAGCTCAGGCTCACGGTCTGGGTGGCGTCCCGGGTCTGGGAGGTCACCTTGGTGTCGTTGATCGGCGGGACGGTCACGGCACCGACCCGGCGCCCGTCGACCACAATGCCGATCTTCGTCGGCACCGAGTGCCGCCCGTCGGCCACGACCGTCAGGTTCATCGTGGAGAACGTGACCGGCGTCGGCGCGGCGATCTGCAGCCAGGTCCCGACCTGCTCCCCGAGGCCCGGGCTCCACGCCGTGGTGGCGTTCCCGTCGAACGCACTCGACGCGCGCGCGTCGAGGTCACCCGGCAGCCGGCCGGACGAGGACGCCATCGGCGCCGCCGCGGCGCGGCCCAGCGTCGCGTCGATGAGCTGGTCCGGCGCGTAGGCGGAGATCCGGGCCGTGCCGGTGACCGCGAATGTGCGCGCCGTGGGCAGGTTGAACGTGCGCTTGATCGTCGACTCGGGGTCCATGCGGAACGGTTCCGCCGGGTTGGCGCGGTCACGCGACATCTGCAGGCTCAGCCGGTGTTCCAGCGAGTCCGCGCCGGCGGCGTCGAGGGTGTCGGTGGGCAGGCGCAGCACCTCGTCCGCGGTGAGCGGCCTGCCGTCCGGGCCCGGGATCTCCACCTCGGCCAGGCCCACCCCGGACAGGCCGTCGTAGGTGCGCTGCTCGCCGTAGTTCGTGGCGTCGACGTGCACCCGCAGGTTGGTGAAGGTCCGGGACGGGAAGTCGATGACCTGGCCCAGCTCGGTGCGGGAGGAGTCCCGCAGGTCGACGGTGACGGGGGAGCCGCCGTCGAAGGTCAGCGTGACGCGGGTGATCCACCGGTTGCGCGGGCCGTTGATCGGCTGCACGAGCCGGATGTGGTCGGCGGTCGTCGCCTTCGTGAGCTGTACCTGCCAGGCGGCGCCGGTCGGGTCGGTGAACGCCCCCACCCGCCAGGCGGACTTCATGTCGCCGTCGATCGCCTGGGTCGGCCGGTCGGCGACACCGTAGGAGAACGTGTTGCCGTAGTCGGTGGCCCGCACGTTCGCGACCTGCGCCGCGGAGCCCGGCGGGGACGTCTGCATGATCGTCTCGGACGCGTGCCCGGCGTCGGGGAAGAGCACCAGCCGGTTGTCGTTCGGATCCTTGGTCAGTGGCGTGACGCCTGGCTGCTCGACATACCCGAAGTTCTCGCGGATGCCCGTCCACCGCTCGGCCCGCAGCCGGTTGGTGTCGCTGACGAGCAGCTCCGCGCCGTCGTTGAGGGCCTGGCGCATCTTGTCGGGGTCGGAGACG
>NZ_ADGX01000201.1 GCF_000177675.1 Parafrankia sp. EUN1f | reverse complement strand
GAATACGACAGGTACTGGAAGACGTTCGGTACCTTCCTGAAGAACAACGGTCGGGCCGCTTCCATCGTCCGGATCGGGTGGGAGTTCAACGGGACCTTCATGTACTGGCATGCGGACAACGCGGGCACCGAGTTCCGTGACTGCTTCCGCAAGATCTCCACGGCCATCCGGTCCACGGATCCGGAAGTGAAGATCGACTGGACCTTCAACGCGCATGCCTCGCCGGTGCCCAAGACCGGGACTCCGTGGGCCGCCTACCCCGGGGACGAGTACGTCGACTATGTTCGTCGGGGGTTCGAGGATGACACCCACCAGTACGGAGGCGCGCAGATGCCAAGTCGACAGCGGCGGATCGGAACCTGGGCGGTGGTGCTGGCCGCAGCCGGCACGGTGGCACTGCCCGCGGTCGCGAGCGCTGCACCCACCACGAGCGAGCTGCCCGGAGCGGAGTACGCGTTCGCGCCCCCGTCGTACGCGGCCCGGGCCTGGGGGCACAACACCTTCGGGCAGCTGGGCAACGGCACCACCGGCACGCCCAGCTTCAGCCCCGTGCCGGTCACCGACCTCACCGGCCTCGACGACGTCCGCGCCATCGCGGGCGGGGCCGGCTCCGGGTTCGCGCTCAACGGCGACGGCACCGTCTGGGCCTGGGGCCTCAACAACGTCGGCCAGCTCGGCAACGGCACCATCATCAACAGCAACGTGCCCGTCCAGGTCGCCGGCCTGGAGGACATCCGCGCCATCGCCGCCGGGAGCAACGGCAACGGCTACGCGCTGCGCAGCGACGGCACCGTCTGGGCCTGGGGCGACAACTCCGCCGGCCAGCTCGGCATCAACCAGGCCATCGCCAGCAGCACCATCCCCGTCCAGGTGCTGGGCCTGACCGGCATCCGCGCCATCGCCTCGGACGGCGGCGCGGCCTACGCGCTGCGCCGCGACGGGAGGGTGTGGGCCTGGGGGCTCAACAACGTCGGCCAGCTCGGCGTCGGCACCACCACACCCAGTCCGCTACCGATCCAGCTCCTCGGCCTCAGCGACATCCGGGCCATCGCCGCCCGCGACAACAGCGCCTATGCCCTGCGCAGCGACGGCACCGTCTGGGCCTGGGGCGAGAACGGCGTCGGCCAGCTCGGCAACGGCACCAACATCACCAGCCTGGCGCCGGCGCCCGTCCTCAACCTGACCAACATCCGCCGCATCGCCGCCGGCGTCGACAGCGCCTACGCACTGGACGAGACAGGAACCGTCTGGGCCTGGGGCAGCAACACCGTCGGCCAGCTCGGCAACGGCTCCAACGCCCCCAGCTCGCTGCCCATCCCCGTCACCGGGCAGACCGGCCTCGTCGGCGCCGTCGCCATCGCCGCCGGCGCCAACAGCGTCTACGCCCTGCGCTGGGACGGCACCGCCTTCGCCTGGGGCAACAACGGCCTCGGCCAGCTCGGCAACGGCAACCCCGCCGTGCCCAGCAGCACCACCCCGCTCCCGATCCCGGGCCTGCAGGACGTCCGGGCCATCGCGGGCGGACTTTTCGATGGCTACGCCATCGTCGGCGCCGGGTTCTAGCCCACCGCCAACCACAACCGCACAACTCGCCTGCGCGCGCGTACAGCCGGCGGGGCCGAGGTGGCCCGGGACGTCACCTCGGCCCCGGTCCCGGCCGTCGACACGCGGCATAGCGAACATTTAAACAAGCTGGATGACTGAACAGGTCACGCGACTACTGTCCGTGTCCGCCGGGTGCTCATAGTGACACCCGCCGGCATGGAGGAGCGGAGATGCCCAGTCAACAGCGGCGAATCGGAACATGGGCGGTGGTGCTGGCCGCAGCCGGCGCGGTCGCACTGCCCACGGCCGCCAGCGCAGCACCCACGACAGATGGCCCCTCCGCCGAGGCGGAACACGCGTTCGCGCCACCGACCTACACGGCCCGCGCCTGGGGCCTCAACAACGTCGGCCAGCTCGGCAACGGCACCACCAGCCCCACTCCCAGCTACAGCGCCGTACCGGTCACCGACCTCACCGGCCTCGACGACGTCCGCGCCGTCGCGGGCGGCTACACCGTCGGGTTCGCGCTCAACAGCGACGGGACCGTCTGGGCCTGGGGCCTCAACGACGTCGGCCAGCTCGGCAACGGCACCATCATCAACAGCAACGTGCCCGTCCAGGTCGCCGGCCTGGACGGCATCCGTGCCATCGCCGCCGGAACCGACGGCAACGGCTACGCGCTGCGCCGCGACGGCACCGTCTGGGCCTGGGGCGCCAACACCACCGGCCAGCTCGGCAACGGCCAGCCCATCGCCAACAGCACGATTCCCGTCCAGGTCGTCGGCCTGGCCGGCATCCGTGCCATCGCCGCCGACGGCAGCACCGCCTACGCGCTGCGCCGCGACGGCACCGTCTGGGCCTGGGGCTCCAACACCACCGGCCAGCTCGGCAACGGCCAGCCCATCGCCAACAGCATCCTGCCGATCCAGATCCCGGCCCTCAGCGACATCCGTGCGATCACCGCCCGCGGCGCCAGCGCCTTCGCGCTGCGCCGCGACGGCACCGTCTGGGCCTGGGGCTCCAACACCACCGGCCAGCTCGGCAACGGAACCCTCGTACCCAGCCTGACACCCGTGGCCGTCCCTAACCTGACCAACATCCGCCGCATCGCCGCCGGCGTCGGCGTCACCTACGCCCTCGACGAGAACGGAACCGTCTGGGCCTGGGGCGACAACACCCTCGGCCAGCTCGGCAACGGAAGCCTCGCGCCCAGCCTGATCCCCCTGCCCGTCACCGGGGAGACCGGCCTCGTCGGCGCCGTCTCCATCGCCGCCGGCGCCAGCGGCGGCTACGCCCTGCGCTGGGACGGCACCGCCTTCGCCTGGGGCAGCAACAGCGTCGGCCAGCTCGGTAACGGCAACCCCGCGGTGGCCCAGAGCGCCGTGCCGCTCCCGATCCCCGGCCTGGGCGACGTCCGGGCCATCTCGGGTGGCATCTTCGACGGCTACGCGATCGTCAGCAGAGGCTTCCAGGGCACCGAGCTCTAGGAACACGAACAGGCACGACACGAACGCAACCCCACAGTTACACGACATCGTCAGCGCGGCCGAGGTGACCCGGGACGTCACCTCGGCCGCGGCCGTGTTCCCCCACCGCCAACCCGGCGGACGGCCGTCGCCGCCCACCGAGTAGAGCACGCCCCGAGATGGCGCGCGATTCGGCGGCGGCGGGCACCCGGCCCGGCCGCGACCGCCGTGAACGTCAGTCGTGAACGGTGCTGATCACAGCGTCCAGGCCGACGCGGCGGATGGCGGTGCCGACCTCACCGATGTAGAGCACGCCCGCGGTGTCGACCGCGACCCGTGCCGGGCTGGCCAGCCGGGCAGCGGTGGCGGGGCCACCGTCCCCGTCCGAGCCGTACTCGCCGGTGCCCGCCACCGTGGTGATCACGCCGCGGGTGTCGACTCGGCGCACCCGGTACACGGACGGCTCGGGGAAGAACAGGTTCCCCACCGGGTCCAGCGCCAGCGACGAGGGACCGCTGCCCAGCGTCAGTCCGGCGGCCGTCGCCGGCCCGCCGTCACCGGTGAACTCCGCGGGCCCGCCGCCGGCAAGTGTGCGCACCGGTTCGTCCGGTTCGAGCACCTGGACCCGGCCGGTGGTGTAGTCGACGACGTACAGTCGCCCGTCGCGGACCTCGACATCGCCGATGCTCTGCCCGACGGCCGGTACCGGCCGTTGCCCCGGTGACGGTTCGACGTCCCCGCCGCCCGCCTGCTCGGTGCGCCCGACCAGATGCAGCACACCGGCCCGGTCGAGCCGGAACAGCCGGCCGGCCCCGGCGAGATACAGCGTGCCGTCCGTGTCGACGGCGATCGGGCCGGACGCGAGCGACAGCGAGACCTCGGTGGCCTGCGCGCCGTCGGTGGCCAGCCGCTCACCCCCGCCGGCCACCGTCGTGATCACACCGTCCGGGCCGATCCGCCGGATTCGCCCGTTGCCGCTGTCGGCGAGGAACACCGAGCCATCGGAAGCGGCGGCCACATCACTCACGCCCCGCAGCCGGGCCGCGGTCGCCGGCCCGCCGTCCCCGGTGGAACCGGCCACACCCGTGCCCGCGACGGCGGACAGCGTCCCGTCGAGGTCCAGCCGCAGTACGCGCAGACCGGCCCGGTCGACGACGTAGAACCCCCCGCGCGGCCCGATCGCCCAGGCACGCACGTCGTCCAGCCGCAGCGGAAGCGCCGGCGAGGACGGCGCCGGGCCCGGCTCCGTGCCGGCGGTGACGGGCGGCGGCCCGGAGCCCGTGCCACGGGTGACGACGAGCCCGACCGTGATCGCGACCGCGAGGACGACGGCCGCGACGCCCACGGTCACCGCCGTCACGCGGCCGCGGCGGGTGGCGCGGCCGCCCCGCGGGGCGTAGCGGGTTCCCTCGAACAGGTTGCGCGGCTCCGGCCGCTTCGTCTGCCCCAGCCCGGGGTGCGACGGGTGCGACGAATGTGGCTGCGGTGCCGCGGGCCCGGACGGTTCTACGGTCGGGGACGGTCCGGGCGTCTGCGACACTGTGGCACCCGCCCCAGTGGGCTCGGCCGGGGAACGCGGCGGGGCGAACCGCGCGACGGGGCCGAGCCCGGCCGCCGACGTGGACCGCGCCGATTCGGTGAGGGCGAGCACCAGGCCCGAGCGGGCCTGCCAGTCCGGCCCGAAGACGTCGGCCGCGGCGGCGCTGATCGCCCGGGCGAACGCGGCCGCGTCCGGCGGACGCCGCGCCGGATCCTTCGCCAACGCCCGCAGGATGACGTCACACACCGCCGGTGGCACCCCGGCGGGCACCGGCGGATCCACCTCACACTGATGGCGCAGCAGCTCGGGCACCGACAGCCCCGGGTCGAACACCGGCCGGCCCGACACCAGCTCGTAGAGCACGACACCGAGCGCGTACAGGTCGGCCGCCGGCCCGGCCCGGCCGCCGGTGATCTGCTCCGGGGCCATGTACCGCGGGGTGCCGGCAGCCTGGCTGACCGTTCCGGGCGCGCCGTCGAGGATCCGGCCGATCCCGAAGTCGGTGATCTTCGGCTGCCCCGCCTCGGTGAACAGGATGTTGTCGGGCTTGATGTCGCGGTGCAGGACGCCGTGGGCGTGGGCATGGGCCAGCCCGTCGGCGACCGCCGCGCCCACGCCCAGGGTCGCCTCCGCGGACAACCGGTGCCGGTGCTGGGCCAGGGTGCCGCCCCCCAGCATCTCCATGATCAGCAGGCACAGGTCGTCGAGCACGACATAGTCGTGGATCCGGACGATGTGCGGATGGTCCAGGCGGCTCAGGATCCGGGCCTCGTCGCGGAACTCGGCCGCCGACGCCGCCGGCACCACCTTGATCGCGACCGCGCGGTCGAGGTCGAGGTGGTGCCCGGCGAGGACCAGGCCGAACGATCCGGCACCGAGCTCCTCACCGAGGGTGTAACGGGGCAACGCCCGGGCGATGCGGGCCCGGTCGACGGCAGGCATGACCCGTCCGCCCTACCGGACCCGCAGGGCGCGGGCCCGGCCGTCGACGGCGTCGGTGACGTAGAGGATCCCGGTCCCGTCCAGGTCCAGCCCGCCCGGGTAGACCAGCTCGGCCTCGACCGCGGGCCCGCCGTTTCCGGAGTACTGGGCCACGCCGGTGCCGGCGATCGTCGTGATGATCCCGTCCGGGGTGATGCGCCGGATCCGGCTGTTGGCCGGGTCGGACAGGTAGATCGTGCCGGTCGAGTCCACCGCGACGTCGGCGCCGACCGTGCTGATCTTCGCGCGGGTCGCCGGCCCGCCGTCACCGGAGAAACCGGCGTCCCCGGTGCCGGCGACGGTGCTGATCCGGCCCGCGGGGTCGATCCGGCGCAGCCGGAAGTTGTCCTGGTCGACCAGGTAGATGCTGCCGTCGGGGCCGCGGGCGAGCGCGCACGGATAGCTGAGCGTCGCCGCGGTCGCAGGGCCCCCGTCACCGTCGCCGTCACCGCCGTCGCCGGGGCCGACCAGGGTGTCGCCGTCCGCGCCGGTGCCCGCGATGGTGGTGATGATGCCGTCCAGGCCGATGCGCCGGATCCGCTGGTTCGTGCCGTCGGCGACCAGCAGGCTGCCGTCGTCGTCCAGCAGGAGGCTGTTCGGGTTGTTCAGCTTGGCGTTCACCGCCGGCAGCCCGTCCCCGGCGAAGATCAGTCCGTCCTCGCTCACCTCACCGGCGAAGCCGCCGCTGCCGCTCTGGCCGGCGATGGTGGTGATGACCCCGTTGGTGCCGATCCGGCGGATGCGGTGGTTGCCGTTGTCCGCGATGAACAGGGTGCCGTCCGGCGCCACCACGACACCGGACGGCTCCTGGAGCGACGCGGCCGTCGCCGGGCCGCCGTCGCCGTCGAAGCCGGCCGTGCCGTTGCCGGCGACGGTGGTGATCCGGCCGGTGCGGTCGATCCGGCGGATCCGGTTGTTCTCGGTGTCCGCGACGTAGATGACACCGCGCGTGGTGTCGATGGTCAGGTCCCGGGCGGAGTCGAACTCGGCCTGGGTGGCCGGTCCGCCGTCGCCGGAGAACCCGTCCGAGCCGGCCCCGAACACCGCCGCGATCGCGCCCGCGGCCAGGGTCGGCTGCCAGGCCGGGGGCGGGCTGGCCGGCGGCGGTGGCGCCGGTTCCGGCTGGCCCCACACGGCCCAGCCGACACCGCCACCGGCGGCCAGGCCCAGCACCAGGGCGAGCGCCGTCACCGCCGCCGGCACCCCGGCGCGGGCGTGGGACCGGGTTCCGGTGGTGGTCCGGGACCCGCCGCCTGTCGGCGCCGCACCGACGTCCACACCCACACCGCCGCTGCCGGCACGGTTGACGCCGTTGGCCCTCGCGCGCCCTGCGGCCCGCCGGGCGCTGGCCGGCCGCCGCGTCGTCACCTCGCGGATGTCCGCCGCGAGGTGGACCGGGAGCCCGGCCCGGTCCAGCCAGTGCCGCCCGAACACCGCGGTCGCGGCCTGGGCGAGATCGGAGGCGAACGCGTGCGCGCTGGGATAGCGCAGCTCCGGCCGCTTGGCCAGGCAGCGCATGAGCACCGCGCCCAGTTCGGCCGGCACACCCGGGGGCGGCGGCGGGGTCACGTCGGTGTGATGGCGCAGCAGCACCGGCAGCGCCAGCGCGGGTGGTGCCAGCCGGGTGCCGGTGAACAGCTCGTAGAGCACGACACCGAGCGCGTACAGGTCGGTGGCCGGCCCGAGCCGGTCGCCGGTGATCTGCTCCGGTGCCATGTAGCGCGGTGTGCCCACCACCCGGCTGGCGGTGGAGGCCGAGCCTTCGAGCACCTTCGAGATGCCGAAGTCGGTGATCTTCGGCTGGCCGTCGTCGCTGAACAGGATGTTCGCCGGCTTGATGTCGCGGTGCACCACCCCGTGGTCGTGGGCATGGGCCAGCGCGTCGGCGACGGCCAGCGCCACCGCGCAGGCCGCCTCGGGCGCCAGCGCGCGGTGCGCGAGGGTGCCCCCGGAGAGCATCTCCATCACCAGCAGGCACAGGTCCCCGCGCATGACGTAGTCGTACGTCCGCACGATGTGGGGATGATCCAGCCGGCTCAGCAGCCGCGCCTCGGTCCGGAACTCCGCGGCGGCGCCGGCGTCCGGGCTGGTCAGCACCTTGATCGCGACGCGGCGGTCGAGCTCGGAGTGGTAGCCGGCGAGGACGAGGCCGAACGCGCCCGATCCCAGCTCCGCGCCGATCGCGTAACCCGGCAGCGCCGCGGCCACCCGGCCACGGTCGACGACTGGCACCCCAGCCTCCCGTCCTCGTCCTCGAATGCCCGTGCTCGGTGTGTGCGCGGCGCTGGTCAGCGCTGGACGCTGGTCAGCGTTCGGTTCCGGTCAGCCCGCGCCGGTCAGGTCCACGCGCAGCACCAGGTTGCGGCGCCGGTCGGAGACCAGCAGGTCCCCGGACGGATCCAGCGCGACCTGCCCGTCCGGGCTCAGCGCGGCCGGGTCCACACCCTCGACCCGGCCCGGGCGGGCCGTGCCCGCGACTGTCATGATCACCCCGGCGGCGTCGACCCGGCGGACCCGCCGGTTGGTGCGGTCGGTGATGTAGATGGTGCCGGCCGCGTCGACCGTGACCCCGCGCGGGGACCGCAACGTCGCCTTCGTCGCCGGCCCGCCGTCGCCGGACAGGCCCGGGCGCCCGTTGCCGGCCACCGTCTCGATCCTCCCGTCCAGGCCGATGCGGCGGATCCGGTTGTTGCTGGTGTCGGCGATGTAGAGCCGGCCGAACCGGTCCAGGGCCACGGCGAGCGGGAAGGCCAGCAGCGCCTTGGACGCCGGGCCACCGTCGCCGAACGAGCCCTCCCCGTCCTGGCCGGCCAGGGTGGTGATGATCCCGTCGGAGCCGACCCGGCGGATCCGGTTGTTGGCGGTGTCGGCGATGAAGACAGTGCCGTTGCCGTCGACGGCGACACCGCCGGGGTACCACAGCGCCGCCGCGGTGGCCGGCCCCCCGTCGCCCGAGAAGGCGTGCTCCCCGTTGCCGGCCACGGTCGTGATGATCCCGGCCGCGTCCACCCGGCGGATCCGCTGGTTGAAGGTGTCGGCGATGAGCAGGTCGCCGTCACGGTCCAGCGTCACCGCGGACGGCTGGTACAGCTGCGCGTCGACGGCCGGTCCGCCGTCACCGCCGAAGCCCTTTACGCCGGTCCCTGCGACGGTCACGATCGTGCCGTCCGGTGAGATGCGCCGGACCCGGTTGTTCCCGGAGTCGGCGACGTAGACGTTGCCCGCCCGGTCGGTGACCAGGCCGAACGGCGCATTGACCGACGCCGTTGCGGCGGGCCCGCCGTCCCCGCCGTAGCCGGCTGTGCCCGTACCCGCCACCGTCGTCACCGCGTACGGCGGCGGGGAGGGCAGCGGCGGATCCGGCGCGGCCGGCGCGGCCGTTCCCGGACCGCTGGGCGGCCTGGTCGCGGTCGCCGCGACCACGGTCTGCCCCCCATGCTCGGACAGCGGGATCGTGAGCGCGGCCGCGACACCGGCGACGGTCACCGCGGCGGCGGTGAGGATCGCGACCCGCCGGGTCCAGGACTGACCCCGCAGGTCGGCATCGGCACCTGTACCGGCACCGGCACCGGCACCGGCGGCGCCCGAACCACCGCGGCCGGTCATCGCCGCCGCGTCGGCCGATGCGGCGGGTCCTGATCCGCCAGGCCCACGCGCGGGGGATTCCCCCACTCCCGGCGGCGGCGCCGACGGATCATCGCCCGGTGCGACCACCGCCACCGCGGGCGGCGCGGCACCGAGCGGGTGCGGCCCGGTCCCCAGCCGGGTGGTGCGCTGCGCCGGATCCTGGTCAGCCGGTCCCTGGCTCGCCGGATCCGGGGTCGCCCGGTCGAGGCCATCGGCGGGCCGCGAGCCGCGCAGGCCCGTGCTCACCAGCAGCCGGACGTCCGCGTGGTCCATCCAGTCCGGGCCGTACGCCGCCTGGGCGGCCAGCCCCAGGTCCACCGCGAACTGCCCGGCACCCCGATGGCGCTCACCCGGGTCCTTGGCCAGCGCCCGCGCCAGCACCGCCGCCACCGGTGGCGCCACCCCCGCCGCCGGTGGCGCCGGCACCTCGCAGTGGTGCAGGAACAGCTCCGGCACGGTCAGCCCGGCACCGAAGGGCGGGGCACCGGTCAGCAGCTCGTAGAGGGTGGCGGCAAGCGCGTAGACGTCGGTGGCCGGCACCAGCCGCCCGCCGGTGATCTGCTCGGGGGCCATGTACTGGGCCGTGCCGACGATCCGTCCGGTGGCCAGCGGGGTTCCGTCGACGAGGCCGACCACCCCCACGTCGGTGAGCACCGGCCGGCCGTCGGCGGTGAAGAGGATGTTCGCCGGCTTCACGTCGCGGTGCAGGACGCCGGCGGCGTGCGCGTGCATCAGCCCGTCCGCGACCGCCGCCGCGACCGCGCAGGCCGCCGGCGGGGTCAGGCTCTGGCGGGCCAGGGTGCCGCCGGGCAACAGCTCGCTGACCAGCAGACGCAGCCCGTCGGCCAGCACGATGTCCAGCAGCCGGCACAGGTGCGGATGGGCGAGCCGGGTCAGGATCCGCGCGTCGGAGGCCGGGTCCGCCTCGGCCGGCGGCGCCGGCGGCTGCCCGGCGGCCAGGTGCGCCGTGCCCAGATGTGCCGTGGTCGGGTCGTGTCCCGCGGCGGGGCCGGTGCCCGCGGGCAGCTCCAGATCAAGGATCCGGACCGCCACATCCCGGATGCCCTCATCCCCCGCCGGTGTCGGGAGCCCCGCGGGCACGTCCCCCGACGCGGCGGACCCCGGTGGTGCGGCGGACGTCCGTCGCGCGGCGAGCACCAGGCCGAAGGCACCCGCGCCCAGCTCCCGACCGAGGTCGTAGCCCGGCAGCGCCGCGGCCACCCGGGCCCGATCCATGATCGGCACTGACCGACCTCCCGGTTGCCGTCTCGCGGCGCGATCCGACCGAGCTGGTCGCGATCGCCCCTCGCTGCCCGATATCTACCCTCCGGTGTGGTGCCGGATGCTAGCGCAGCGGGTCGCACAACCGTCCGCTGGCGGGCAGGATCGGACGGGTGCGGGTGGACATCGAACGCAGTGGCGGTGTCGCCGGGCTGATCCGGCGCGCCGACGTCGACACCACAGACCTGGACCCGGCGCTGGCCCGCCAGGCCGAGGCGGCCCTCACCGTCCTCGCAGGCGACCGGCAGGCGCAGCATCAGGCGCCGCGGTCGCAGCGCCCCGACGGCTTCCAGTACACGTTCCGGTTCCGCGACGGCGCCGGGCGCGACCAGACGGTCGTCGTGGGCGAGTCCCGGCTGCCGGCGGCGTTGCGTCCCCTGACCGACCAGATCACCGCCCGCCGCCGCCCCCGCGGCTGATGGAACCGCGCCGTTGCCATCAGGACGACTGATCCCGGCAGGGCGAGTCCGAAGGGCGGAGGATTTTCGTCGTTCCGAAGCGTGCGGCAAGGTCCCGAGCTCCGGGCTGCGACTGCTGCCGGACAAGAGTTGAGGATCGTGGTCGTTCCGGCGACCACGATCCTCAACTCTTGCGGATTGCCAGGGGACTCGGCGCCCTTTTTGTCGCTCTTGATGCGAATTTCTGGCGGTACCCGACGACCAGGCGGCCACCCGTTCCGCGGGCGGCCGTGCCGGGAACACCACAGGTGACGCCAGCGGCCCCCTGAGTGGCCGGCGACCACCGACGGACGGGGGCCTGCAGGACATGTGCCGACTTCTGGGGCTCACCAGCGCCCCCGACCGGGCCCGCGCGACCTTCTGGCTACTCGATGCCCCGGACAGCCTGGACGTGCAGAGCCACCGCAACCCCGACGGCACCGGCCTGGGTGCCTTCGCCGCCGACGGGACGCCCGACGTCTTCCGTCAGCCACTCGCCGCCTGGGCGGACCACGAGTTCGCCGCGCAGGCACGGCACCGGACGTCCACGACGTTCGTGGCGCACGTCCGGCATGCCTCGACCGGACGGCGGACCACGGCGAACACCCATCCGTTCTGCCAGCAGGGACGCCTGTTCGCCCACAACGGGGTGATCGAGGGGCTGGACCGGCTGGAATCCCGGCTCGGGTCGGCGGCGATGCGCACCGTCGCGGGGGACACCGACTCCGAGCGGTTCTTCGCCCTGATCACCGCCGAGATCGCGAACGCCGGCGGTGACATCGGGCGCGGCATCACCGCGGCGGCCCGCTGGGTGGCCGAGAACCTCCCCGTCTACAGCATCAACCTGGTGCTCACCACACCGCGGGAGCTGTGGGCGCTGCGCTATCCCGACACCAACACCCTGTTCCTGCTGCGCCGCGGAGCCGGCGGGCATCATGGCGGCCGGCCCCTCGACCACGTCGACGCCGCCGGCACGACCCGGGTCCGCTCCAGCGACCTGGCGACCGTGGCCTCGGCAGTGGTGGCCAGCGAGCCGATGGACGAACATCCCGACTGGCGGGCGCTGCGCCCCGGTGAGCTGCTCCGGGTACTGCCCGGCCGGATCACGACGACCCGGATCGCGCTGCCCGACCCGCCGGCGTACCGACTCACCCTCGCCGACCTGCGCCCCGAGGCGGCCGCGTCCCAGACGGCCGGCCGGCGGGCCGAGGCGGCGGACAGCGCCTCCCAGGCGGGGACCCGGTAGGCGACCGCGGCCGGCCAGCCGGCCGGCTTGCTGGGCGGGCGGGCGGAGCCGCGGTGCGGCGGGGCCAGCGGGCGGGGCCGCGGGCCGCGGGCCGGCCAGGGTCGATCAGGCGGCGACCGCGGGGAGGTCGGCCAGCAGCGGGGCCAGCACCTTCCCGGCATGCGCGATCGCCTCGTCGTCGACGTCGAGATGGGTGACGACGCGGACCTTCGCCGGGCCCGCGGCGCCGACGAGCACCCCGTCGGCCGCCGCCCGGGCCGCGAACGCACCGGCGTCCGGGACGTCGAGGAGCACCATGTTCGTCTCGGTGCGCTCCGGGTCGACCCGCCCGGGGGCCGCTGCCGCCAGCGTCCGAGCCAGCTCGCCGGCGCGGCGGTGGTCGTCGGCGAGACGCGCCACCTGGTGGCGCAGCGCGTAGAGGCCCGCGGCGGCGAGCACGCCGGCCTGGCGCATCCCCCCGCCGAGGCGCTTGCGCCACTCCCGGGCCCGTTCGACGTGGTCGGTGTCGCCGACGACGAGCGATCCCACCGGCGCCCCCAGGCCCTTGGACAGGCACACCGACAGCGTCGAGAAGATCCCGCCGAGGCGTCCCGGTGGGACCTCCTGGGCGACCGCCGCGTTCCACAGCCGGGCGCCGTCGCAGTGCAGCGCCACCCCGGCGGCGGACGTGATGGCGCGCAGCGCGTCCAGGCGTTCCAGCGGCCACACCAGCCCACCGTCGCGGGCCCGGGTGTTCTCCACCGCCAGCACGCTGGTGCGCACCATGTTGTAGGTGCCCCCGCCCGGGAAGGCCCGCAGCTGCGCCTCGACGTCGGCCAGGGCCAGGGTGTCGGCGAGCCCGGTGAGGGTGCGGGTCTGCACGCCGCCGAGGGCGGCGAGCCCACCCAGCTCGTAGGTCACGATGTGGGCCTCGGTGTCCGCGATGATCTCCGTGCCGACCGGGGCGCCGGCGCGCAGCGCGCAGAAGTTGCCCATCGTGCCGCTCGGGACGAACAGGGCCGCCTGGTGCCCGAGCAGCCCGGCGACGTGCTCCTCCAGCGCCCGCACGGTCGGGTCCTCGCGGTAGACGTCGTCACCGACCTCGGCCTCGGCCATCGCCCGGCGCATGCCGGGGGTGGGACGGGTCACGGTGTCACTGCGCAGATCGACGCTCACGGTCTTCGACGCTAGCGCCCGCCGCGCGGCCCCGCGACGGCACCTGCCCCGGCCCCGGCCCGGCGGCGGCATGTTCTCGTACATCACCTGGAACGCCGCCGCCCGGCGCAGCCGGAAGACCGCCGGGTCCTGGTCGGGCTCGGTGTCTGCCCGCGAGATCTCGTCGGCCCCGTTGTTCTCGACCTCGTGGTCGTCGATCGTCTGGATCCTCGGCCGGCAGGTTATCTTTCGGGAAACTCCCGGAAATGCGCTCCGGCCGGTGCCGCGCCGCGGCGGCCGTGACTTTCCTGCCAACCGGCAGCCGGTAGCCGGCCGAATCCGGCGTGATTCTTCGGCCCGGTGTTCTCGTCGCCCGGTGACCGTGCCCGCCCGCCCGCCGACCGACCGACCGACGGCTCACCGGTGACGAGCCGGCCAGCCCTGCCGGTGCCGCCTCTCCCACGGCCCCCAAGCCTCGCGCGATCCGTCTGGGTGAACGAACGATCTCGTGACGTGGCCCTCCGCACGGGGAGCACCGGGGCTGGTCGTCCGTGTGAGCGGCACCACCCGACCTGGACCACCGGTGAGGACCATTTGCCCGGCGGTGGTCACACCACCTGACACCCGCACCGCGCCGCCGGCCACGCCGGCCACGCCCGCCCGCCCGCGCCGGCGGCGG
>NZ_ADGX01000202.1 GCF_000177675.1 Parafrankia sp. EUN1f | reverse complement strand
ATAGTCCGTGGCACCGACGGACACGACCTCGCCGTCGGCATGGCGACGCAGGATGGTCGGCAGGCCCTCTCCGCTGACGAGATTCTGGGCCTTGCCCGGCTCGCTCTGCAGGTCGAGGACCATTTCGGCCGGCCGCAGGACATTGAGTGGGCGATCGAGGGCCGCCACATCCACCTCGTGCAGGCCCGCCCCGTCACCACCGGCGCGGCCGCGGCACCCGGCGGCCCGGACCCGGGTGTGCTGCCGCGCTCCGGCATGGCGTCTGTTGGCATGGCGCCGGCCGGCACGGTCCTGCTGACCGGCCGGGGTGGCGCGCCGGGCCGGGCCGGCGGAAAGGTCCGCGTCCTCGCCTCGCCCGGCGAGGCGGCCGGGTTCGCCACCGGCGAGGTCCTGGTCGCCGCGATGACCTCGCCGGACTGGGTACCCGTCATCCGCCGTGCCGCCGCTGTGGTCACCGACAGCGGCGGCATCACCTGCCACGCCGCGATCGTCGCCCGCGAACTCGGCGTCCCCTGCGTCGTGGGGACGAGCACGGCGACGTCCACCCTGCACACGGGCGACCACGTCATCGTCGACGGCGCCCTCGGCGTGGTCGAGAGCGCGGGCGTGGGCGTGGGCGTGGGCGTGGGCGGAGCCGCGGGAATGCTGGCCAATCCCGGGCGGACCGTGGTGACGGTGGTTCCGCCGGCCGCGGCCGCGGACCGGGTGGCGTCCAGCACGCCGCTGGTCCCGACCCAGCCCCCGCCGGCGGCGGGGACCATCGAGCCGACCGCCACCAGGCTCTACGTGAACCTCGCCGCCGCCGACCACGCGGAGCAGGTCGCGGCTCTGCCGGTCGCGGGGGTGGGCCTGCTGCGCGCGGAGTTCCTTCTCACCGAAGCCCTCGGCGGCATGCATCCGCGCCACCTGCTGGAGCTGGGGCGGCGCGCGGAGTTCGTGGAACGGATGACGGCGTCGCTGCTACGGATCACCCGTGCGTTCGCCCCCCGTCCGGTCATCTACCGGGCCACGGACTTCCGCACCAACGAGTTCCGCGGGCTCACCGGCGGCGAGCGCTACGAACCGGCCGAGGCCAACCCGATGATCGGGTACCGAGGCTGTTTCCGCTACATCCACGACCCCGCCGTGTTCGCCGCCGAGCTGGAGGTGCTCGCCGCCGTGCGGGAGCACACCCCCAACCTGCACCTCATGATTCCGTTCGTACGGACCGCGTGGGAGCTCGAGGCCTGTCTGAAAGCAGTCGACGCCAGTCCGCTCGGCGAGCACCGGAGCATGCTCCGCTGGGTTATGGCCGAGGTGCCCTCGGCCGCCTACTGGATCCCCGCCTACGCCGGGCTCGGTATCGACGGAGTCTCCATCGGCTCCAACGACCTGACCCAGCTCGTGCTCGGCGTCGACCGCGACTCCGAAACCTGCGCCGAGCTGTTCGACGAGGCCGACCCGGCTGTCCTGGACACCATCGCCCGCATCATCACCGCCTGTCGGGACAACGGGCTCACCTCCTCCCTGTGCGGCCAGGCACCCTCCACCAGGCCCGACTACGTCGAACGGCTCGTCCGACTCGGCATCACCTCCGTGTCGGTCAACCCGGACGCCGTCACCGCGGTGGCGTGGTCCATCGCCGGCGCCGAACGCCGCATCCTGCTCGACGCGGCCCGTGCGGGGGACCTGCGGGACGCCGGCGGGAGAGGAACGCGGTGACCGACATCGTGGTGGGCCGCGGTAGTTGGAATCCTCGACGTTCACCGGAGGAGGACGTCATTTTCCGGTGGTGCGCAGATACTCCCGTGCCACGCTGGCGCCGGCCACGGCCTCGGCGGGAACGACGGCCTCGATCCTTTCCATGTCAGCGCTGGAAAGCGCGACGTACACGGCCGCGGCGTTCTCCTCCAGGCGCTGGATTCGTTTGGTACCCGGAATCGGCACGACGTCGGGGCCCTGATTCTGCAGCCAGGCCAGCGCCAGCTGCCCCACCATCACCCCCCGCTCCTCGGCCAGTGCCCGCAGCGCGGCCACGATACGAAGATTGTGCGGCAGGTTGTCATCCGTGAACCAGGGAGACCGCCGGCGCGAATCGGTTTCGTCCAGATCCGACCGGTCGGTGATGCTGCCGGTGAGCATTCCCTTGCCCAGCGGGGAATACGGCACGATGCCGATACCCAGCTCCCGGCAGGTCGGCACGATCTCGTCCTCGATCCGGCGCGTCCACAACGACCATTCGCTCTGCAGCGCGCTGACCGGGTGCACCGCGTGCGCGCGGCGGATCGTCGCCGCGGACGCCTCGCTGATGCCGAGGTGGCGGACCTTGCCCTCGGCGACCAGCTCAGCCATCGCGCCCCAGGTCTCCTCGACGGGAACCTCGGGGTCGACCCGGTGCTGGTAGTACAAGTCGATGTGGTCGACGCCGAGCCGGCGCAGTGATCGTTCGCAGCACCGTCGCACGTAGGCGGCGTCGCCACGGGCGCCCATGCCCCCGCCCGCGCCGGTGAGGACGATGCCGAACTTGGTGGCCACCACCGCCTGGTCGCGGCGGCCGGCGATGGCCTGCCCGACGAGCGTCTCGCTCTCGCCGTAGATGTCGGCCGTGTCCAGGAGCGTGACACCGAGGTCCAGCGCCCGGTGGACGGTCGCGAACAGCTCGGCGGTGTCGCCCACCGCGCCGTAGGCGGGGCTGAGCGACATACATCCAAGCCCCTGCGCACCGACCTCCAGGCTGCCGAGCCTTCTGGTGGGGATGACGTCAGTCATGTGCCGCGACCACCCTCTCGCCGGGAGTGTGACCGTCCAGCGGTTCGGCCCGAGACCTGGCGCAGGCCTCTCAGTATTCGCTGGGCGCTCACCCAGATCTCGTCAACATAGTGAATACTTACTTGCAAAGCCATGATTATGGTGGCGGCGATCCGCTGTCAGCTGGCGGCGTTGGTACCGTCCTCACGCAGCACGCCGCGCCGGATCAGCTCGCGGATCACGTCCTCACCCGCGGCGCGGGTGTCCTGCAACCGGGCCCGTGAAGCCTCCGAAGGGTCGCCCGCGGCGATCGCGTCGATGACCCGCCGCTGGGCCTCGACGATCTCCTCTCGGGTGCGCCGGTCGCTCTGGCGCACCGCCCATGCCAGGAAGCCACCCGCCCCCTTCAGCTCCGCGAGCAGGCGCGGTGTGGAGCCCGCACGATGCTGGGCCAGCACGATCTCCTCGGCGAGGTCCAGCAACTGGGCGCCGGTCGCGTCGCTGTCGGCCAGCGCCCGCAGGAGATCCTGCAGCTGGGCGAGCACCTCGGGGTCCCGGTCCTTCGCCACCCGCGCCGCCGAGACCCCACTCAGCAGGCCGAGGACGTGGAAGTCCGCGCGGAGCGTGCGGGCGTCGAAGTGCTGAACGAACGCGACCCGGTGAACACGGGTCGCGATCAGACCGTCACGTTCGAGGAGCACGAGGGCTTCGCGGACCGGGGTGGGGCTCACCCCGAGCGCCGTGCCGATTCGCTCGACATCGACGCGGTCGCCGTAGCGCAGGTTGCCGGCGAAGATCTCCTTCTGCAGGTACTCCACGACCACGGCACTGGTCTTGGTGCGCCTGAACGCAGCCTCAGTCACCACACCGCCCATGGTGGTCGGCGCGACCCTCGATCGTCAATAAAAAATCAAAAATTGGCGATTGGAGATTGCAGACGGCCGGCAAGTGAGCCTACGCTCAGTGCCTCGCCGGCATGGCCGTGATCCAACTGACCGAAGGAGGTCCTACGTGACCGGACTGGCTGGTCTGCGCGTGGTGGACGCCGACGGCATCGGCGGCCGGACCCGCTCAGCATGGTCAGCGCCGCGATCTCCAGCCTGCGCCCGGAGACGCAGGAAAAGGTCATGGGCGGGAACGCCGCCAAGCTCTGCCGGATCCAGCGGACGAGTGACAGTCATCAGTACGAGCCTCCACGACACCGTCTCGATATCGCCAGCGCGAGATGCATGACCCTCACTTGAGGTGGACGAGATATGACGACGACAAGCGATGACACGGCGTACTGGGATCCGTACGACCCGGCGTTCGCGGTGGATCCGTACCCCATCTACCGGCGGCTACGAGAAGAAGCTCCGCTTTACTACAACGAGAAATACGACTTCTACGCGGTCAGCCAGTTCGCCGACTGCGAGCAGGGCCTGCCGGACTGGCGGAGGTTCAGCTCCGCCCGCGGCGGAATCCTCGAGCTGATCAAATCCGGTCTGGAGATTCCCCCGGGCACGCTGATCTTCGAGGACCCGCCCATCCACGACCTCCACCGCCGCCTGCTCGTGCGGGTGTTCACCCCTCGCCGTATCGCCTCGATCGAGGGCGAGGTGCGCGACTACTGCCGGCTCGTGCTGGACCCTCTGGTCGGCGAGAAGCGGTTCGACCTGATCAAAGAGGTCGGGGCCGAGATGCCGATGCGGGTGATCGGAATGCTGATGGGCATCCCCGAGACCGACCAGGCGGCACTGCGCGACCAGTTCGACGACCGGCTGCGGACCGAGGACGGCGGGCAGATGGACCTCTCCGAGGGTGCCGTCCTTTCCGGCGAGATCTTCGGCGACTACATCGACTGGCGCCGGGATCACCCGTCCAACGACCTCATGACCGATCTGCTCAACACCGAGTTCACCGACGAGAACGGTGTGACACGCACACTGACGCGTGACGAGGTGCTCGGCTATGTGACCGTTGTCGCGAGCGCCGGCAACGAGACGACCGGGCGGCTCATCGGCTGGATCGGGTCGCTGCTGGCCGGGCAGCCGCAGGCGCGCCACGAACTGGCGGCGGACCCGTCGCTGATTCCGGGAGCCATCGAGGAAATCCTGCGGATGGAGCCGCCGGGCCCGTTCATCGCCCGCTACGTCACCGAGGACGTCGTTCTCCACGACACGACGGTTCCCGCCGGCAGCGCCCTCATCTTCATCGTCGCCTCGGCGAACCGGGACGATCGGCGCTACCCCGACCCGGACGTTTTCGACATCCGCCGCCGGATCAGCCAGCAGGTCTCCTTCGGTTTCGGTGCCCACTACTGCCTCGGCGCGGCGCTGGCCCGGCTCGAGGGCCGGGTTGCGCTCGAGGAGATGCTCATCCGCTTCCCGGACTGGGATGTGGACTGGTCCGGCGCGAAGCTGGCGCAGACCTCGACCGTTCGCGGCTGGGAGACGCTACCGCTGACCATCGGTTGAGCGGCCCACAGTTGAGCGGCCCACAAAAGAAAAGGAAGCTGTCGAGACTCTCGACGAGGTGACGATGAAATTCTTCTTCCACTACCCGGAGACCTCCGGACTCGAAGGCGACATCCTCGACCCGGGACCGTTAGGCGAGATCGCGGCCGAGCTGGAGCGAGCGGGGTTCGAGGGTCTCGCCCTCACCGATCACCCCATTCCCGGTGCCCGGTGGCTGACCTCCGGCGGCCACCAGAGCTTCGATCCCTTCGTCGGCCTCGCGTTCGCGGCGGCGGCGACCGAACGACTGCGCCTGCTCACCCACCTCACCGTGGCGCCCTACCGCAACCCGTTCATCCTCGCCAAGGCGGCGGCCACCCTCGACAAGCTCTCCGGCGGGCGGTTCGTCCTCGGGCTCGGTGCGGGCTACCAGAAGTCGGAGTTCTTCGCCCTCGGCGTGGACATGGAGGAGCGCAACGCCCTTTTCGACGAGGTGCTCGACACACTTCCGCTGCACTGGAGCGGAGAGGCCTTCAGCTACACCGGGCGGCATTTCGACGCCCGCAACGTCGTCGCCCTGCCCCGACCCGTGCAGAATCCGATCCCGATCTGGATCGGCGGGAACTCGAGACTGAGCCGACGGCGCGTCGCCGAGCGGGCGCAGGGCTGGATGCCGATGTCCGGTCCGCCGTCGCTCTCGACGACCGCCCGCACCGTCGCGATCGGCTCGACCGCGGAACTGGGCGAGATGATCGGCGGGGTACTCGAGCAGGCCGCGGCGAACGACCGCACCGAGCCGCTGACCTTCCTTTACTCGTACCACGAGATCAAGGACCCGGCCCTCGACGCCGACCGCCATCGCGAGGCCATCGCCGAGCTGGAGCGCATCGGTGTCACCGATCTCATGATCACCTGTTTCACCCGGGAACCCGCCGCCACCCTCGACTTCATCAGGGGCTTCGGCGAGAACTACGTGTCCTGACATTCCCGAGATTACGGCTCGGAAATTTTCCTCCAGAAGGGAATGACATGGCGGAGGTCATGAAAGGTGTGCGCGTGCTGGAGGTCGCCGAACAGACCTTCGTGCCCGCCGCCTCGGCACTGCTCTCCGATCTCGGCGCGGAAGTCATCAAGATCGAGCACGTCGAGCGCGGCGACGCCATGCGCGGGCTCGCGACGACCGGGACGGCGATCGTCCCTGAGAACGTGCACGTCCTGCTCGAGCACTCCAACCGCGGGAAGCGAAGCCTCGGGCTCGACATCGCCTCGCAGGAGGGTGTCGAGATCCTCTACAGGCTCGCGGCGACCGCGGATGTCTTCATCACCAACAAGCTCCCCCGGGTCCGGAAGAAGCTGAAAATCGACCTCGAGGACATACGCGCCCACAACCCGAACATCATCTATGTGCGAGGGACCGGGCAGGGTGAACGCGGCCCGGATGCCGACAAGGGCTCGTACGACGGCCTCGCCTTCTGGGCCCGGGCCGGTGTGGCGCTGGGCAT
This sequence comes from Parafrankia sp. EUN1f, assembly GCF_000177675.1. Taxonomy (GTDB): domain Bacteria; phylum Actinomycetota; class Actinomycetes; order Frankiales; family Frankiaceae; genus Parafrankia. Next base: position 7,079 of record NZ_ADGX01000202.1, on the reverse strand, counting down.
CATGCAGCCCGAGTACGGCCACGTGCCGTACCCCCCGGGGCCGGGCTTCGGTGACTCGATCGGCGCGATGACCATCGCGGGTGGCACGGCGATGGCGTTGTTCCACCGCGAGCGCACCGGCGAGGCGACGGTGGTGGATGTCTCGCTCATGTCGTCCGCCATGTGGGCGATGGGGCAGGCGATCGGGTTGTCGGTCACGCTCGGCCAGGGCTGGGCGCCGCCGCCGATCGACGCCCCGCGGCGCAACCCGCTGGTCGGCAACTATCTGACGAAGGACGGCCGGTGGCTTGCTCTCACCTGCCTTCAGGCCGGCCGTTACTGGCTGCCGTTCTGCGAGGCCGTCGGACGTCCCGACCTGGCCACCGATCCCCGGTTCGCCGACTTCGAATCGCTGATGGCGCACAGCGGGGAGGCCACCGAAGCTCTGCGGGAGCTGTTCGCGCAGCGCACCGTCGACGAATGGCGTGCGGCGCTGAAGGACTTCATCGGCCAGTGGGCCGTGGTGCAGGACACCCTGGAAGCCGCGAACGACCCGCAGTCCGTCGCCAACGGGTACCTGCAGCCGTGTGAGACCGCGGACGGTTTCCCGTTCTCGCTGGTCGCCTCACCGGTGCAGTTCGACGAGGAGCCGGCCGCGCCCGGCCGGGCCCCTGAATTCAACGAGCACGGAGACGAGATCCTCGCCGGCCTCGGTCTCGACATCGAAGAGATCCTCGACCTGAAGGTGCGCGGCGTCGTGGCGTGACGCCGGCCCACGTTTTCGAGAACCGAAACAGGAAGGCAGGAAGGTCAGCTGTGGTCGATCCGTATTGGGACCCGTTCGACAAGGACATCGATATCGACCCGTACCCGGTCTGGCGCCGGTTACGTGACGAGGAGCCCCTCTACCGCAACGAGAAGTTCGGCTTCTACGCCCTTTCCCGGCATGCGGACGTCGAGCGCGCCCATCGCAGCCCGAAGCTCTACAGCTCGGCCTACGGCACCCTCCTGGAAATCATGGGGCCCGAACCACTGCAGTCCAACTTCATGATCTTCCAGGATCCGCCGAGCCATGACACGCTGCGGGGCCTGGTGTCCCGGGCCTTCACACCGCGCCGGGTCGCAGCGCTGGAGGGGAACGTCCGCAAGATCTGCACCGATCTGCTTGAGCCCCTGGTCGGCTCAGGCGGGTTCGACTACATCCAGGACTTCGCCGCCCAGGTTCCCTCCAGGGTGATCTCGGAGCTGATCGGGGTTCCCGAGGAGGACCGCGAGGAGGTCCGGAAGACGATCGACGAGACCTTCCACATCGTGGAGGGCGGCGGGATGGCCAACGACATCTCCCGGCAGGCCACGACCAGGCTGCGGGAGTACTTCTGCGAGCAGATCGACGCCCGGCGCACGGCCCCGCGCGACGACATGATGACCGCGCTCGTCGACGCGGAGGTCCCGACGGAGAACGGGCCGCGCCGCCTGACGACCGCGGAGGCCGGAGCTGTCACCAACGAGCTGGTCAGCGCCGGTACCGAGACCGTCGTCCGGCTGCTCGGCTGGATGTGCCGGCTGCTGGCCGAGCACCCCGACCAGCGCGCGGACCTGGTGGCCGACCCGTCGCTGGTGCCGGGCGCGGTGGAGGAGTCCCTGCGCTACGAGCCGCCCTCCCCCGTCCAGGGGCGGACGCTGCTCGACGAGGTCACGCTCTACGACACGACACTCCCCGCCGGCTCGAAGGTCCTGCTGCTCACCGGGTCCGCCGGGCGCGACGAGCGCAAGTACCCCGACCCGGACCGCTACGACATCCACCGGCGGTTCGACAGCCACGTCGCCCTCGGCCACGGCATCCACTTCTGCCTCGGAGCCTCCCTCGCCCGGCTCGAGGGGCGCGTCGCGATCGAGGAGACGCTGCGGCTGTTCCCGACCTGGGAGGTCGACACCGACCGGGCCGTGCGGCTGCACACCAGCACCGTGCGCGGCTACAACAACCTGCCGGTCGTCGTCTGATCGGCATCACCGCACTTTTGTCCGAGGAGACGTTGATGGGAAAGCTTGACGGCAAGGTCGCGTTCATCACCGGCGCGGCGCGTGGGCAGGGCCGCAGCCACGCGATCCGGTTAGCGGAAGAGGGCGCCGACATCATCGCGGTGGACATCTGCGCCCAGCTGGATTCGGTGCCCTACCCCATGGCCACCCCGGACGACCTCGCCCAGACCGTGAAGGCCGTGGAGAGCCTGGGCCGGCGGATCGTCGCCCGCCAGGCTGACGTCCGGGATTTCGACGCGTTGCAGAAGGCGTTCGACGACGGCACGGCGGAGCTCGGCCCGGTCACGATCGTGCTGGCGAACGCCGGTATCGGGCCGGGCGGGCAGATCGCCGCGCAGCAGCAGTGGGACGACGTCGTCGCCGTCAACCTCACCGGGGTGTGGAACACCGGCCGGGTGGCGATCCCGTCGATGATCGCGGGCGGCCAGGGCGGGGCGATCGTCCTGACCAGCTCCACCGGTGGGCTCGTCGGCGTCGGGATTCCCGACGTGGGCTTCCTGGGCTACACCGCCGCCAAGCACGGCGTCATCGGCCTGATGCGGTCGTGGGCGAACTACCTGGCCGAGTTCAACATCCGGGTGACCAGCGTCGCCCCGACCACGGTGAAGACGCCGATGGCCGCCAACGGCGACCGCGAGGCCGTCGTCGGCCACGCACCGCCCGCGCTAGCCCGCGCGCTGGAGAACGCGCTGCCGGTCTGGGCGGTGGACCCGGTAGACGTCTCGAACGCCATCGTCTGGCTGGTTTCGGACGACGCCCGTTACATCACCGGGACGGTCATCCCGGTCGACGCGGGCCAGCTCAACCGGCGGTAACCGCGGTAGCGGCAGCGGCAGCGGCGCGGCAGGAGGGGACGGACAAGCGGTGCGGGTGTTGGTGGTGGGCGGGACGGGGCCGACCGGGCCGCACGTGGTGCGTGGCCTGCTCGGTCGCGGCGACGAGGTCACGATCTTCCACCGGGGCACCCACGAGCCGCCTGAGCTGGCCGAGGTCGAGCACGTCCACGGCGACCCGCACTTCCGGGAGTCGATCGACGACGCCCTCGGCGGGCGGCTCTTCGACGCCGTGGTGGCCATGTACGGGCGGCTCAAGCACCTGGCGCCCGCGTTGGCGGGGCGGTGCGGCCAGTTCGTCGCCGTCGGCGGAGTCCCCGTCTACCAGGGCTTCTTCCCACACCCGAGCCAGCTGGCACTGCCGGTCCCGGTGACCGAGGATCATCCGGTGGTCCGGGACGGCTCCGCCGCGACCGCGCTGGCGTTCTCCAGCCGGCTGGCACAGGCCGAGGCTGCCGTCCTCGCTGCCCATGCGGGGGCGACCATCCTGCGCTTCCCGACGCTGTTCGGGCCGAACAACGCCCGGCCGGCCGAATGGTCGGTGGTGCGGCGGGTGCGCGACGGCCGCCCCTTCATGATCCTTCCCGACGGCGGCGGCCAGCTCCAGAGCCGCTGCGCCGCCGCCAACGCCGCCGCGTTCGTCCTGGCCGTGGTGAACGCCCCGGACGCGGCCGCCGGTCAGGTCTACAACGCGGGCGAGGCGACGAGCTGGTCACTGCACGACTGGGCCGCGACGATCGCCCGGCTGATGGGAGGCGACCTGGAGCTGGTCGGGCTGCCCCGGGAGATCGCCGTCGAGGCCACCACCACGCTGCTCCCGCTCGCCGGCACGACCGCGACCCATGTCGTCGTGAGCACGGAGAAAGCCCGCCGGGAACTGGGCTACACCCCGGTCGTCGACCCCGTCGACGCGCTGGCCGAGCTCGTCGACTGGTACGCCGAGCGCCCTGATTTCGACCCGGCCGCGAGCCCCTCGTTCACCGACCGGTTCGACTACCGGACGGAGGACGCGCTGCTCGCCGAGTACCGCACGGCGGCACGGCGGCTGGCCGCCGCGGTCGAGCAGCATGCGGCCCCACCGATTCACAGCATGCCCCATCCCAAGGAACCCGGAAAGGCGGACCACCGTGGCCGGTAAGAGAGCGACGCACCCGTCCCGTGGTCGCTGTGATGCCTGACCAGCGAACCGCCCGGGTCGCCGTCGTGACCGGCGGGGCCAGTGGGATCGGCCGGGCGACCGTGCTGCGCTTCCTCGCCGAAGGCGACCGAGTGGTCTTCGGCGATCTCAACGAGGCGAACGCGCAAGCGCTGCTGGACGAGGTCGCGGACCCGGCCCGACTGCGGTTCGTGCCCACCGACGTCACCGACGAGTCGGACGTCGCCGCGCTCGTCGGTGACGCCGTCGACGGGTTCGGCCGGATCGACGTCATGTTCAACAACGCCGGCATCGGCGGCGCGTTCGGGCCGCTGGTCGAGACCGAGGCGGCCGACTGGGACCGGACCTTCGCCGTGATCGGCCGCGGGGCGTTCCTCGGGACGAAGCACGCCGCCCGCGCGATGATCGCGCAGGGTGACGGCGGGGTGATCGTGAACAACGCCTCCGTCGCGGGAGTCGGTGGAGGCGGCGGCCTGACCGCGTACTCGGCGGCCAAGGCCGCGGTCATCAACTTCACCGCCAACGCCGCCGTCGAGCTCGCCGCACACCGCATCCGGATCAACGCCGTCTGCCCGGGCCTGGTCAACACCCCGCTGGTGATGGGCCGGGACGCCGCCGCGATCGAGGCCCAGCTGGCGACCTTCCAGCCGTGGCCGGATCTGGGCCGCCCGGAGGACATCGCGGGCGTCGTCGCCTTCCTCGCCGGCCCGGACAGCGTCTTCCTCACCGGAACCCACGTGCTGGCCGACGGCGGGATGGTCGCCTGGGGCCCGCGAATGACCGGGACGTCCGATCCCCGCGGCCGGACCAAGCAGTATGTCGGCTTCACCGAGGGCACCACCGGCCGGCGCCCGACCCGGCGACCCGTCCATGACGCCTGACCCGCAGCCGGTGGCGACAGCACCCGGCTCGGAGCCGGTCACAGTGGCCGGTGCGCCGGCATCCGGCACACCGACGTCCGGCGCACCTACGTCCGGCGCACCTACGTCCATCGACAGTCGTGAGCTGGCCCGGCACGTGGGGGCGATCTTCGTCGCCGAGCCGGCGCTGGTGGTCGGTGCGGACCTGGTCCGCGATTTCGCGACGATGACCGGCGCCGACCACTGGATGCACGTCGACCAGGAACGGGCCCGGGCGAGCCCGCTCGGGCGGGCGACCGTACAGGGCCTGCTCACCCTCTCCCTCGGGGCCGAGCTCGAACGGCGGGCGTTGGCCGTCCGCGCGTCCGACGCGGTGTTCTACGGCTTCGACCGGGTGCGCTTCCCGGCGCCGATGTTCGTCGCGGACCCACTGGGCCTGCACGTCGAAATCCTCGCCGTCGAGGAGCTGGCCGGCGCCGTCCAGGCCCGGCTGCGGCACACCTTCACCTCCGTCGGCCCCAGGCCGGTGTGCGTGTCCGAGCAGAACATCCGCTACATCCACTGACCCCGCGGCCCGCGCCAGAGGAGAAAGAGACACAGGAGACGAAGGTGGACGGGATCATCGCCAAGACAGGCAGGACAGCGCTGGAACATGACATCGCGCGCCGGCTGCTCGACCACATCGAGCGGCGCACGACGGACATGGCCGAGGACGTCATGAAGCTGCCGGCCGACGCCTACTCGGCGGCGCGCCAGCGTGAGGAACTCGACGCGCTGTTCCTCGAGCAGCCGCTGGTGCTGTGCCTGTCCGGCGCGCTGCCCGAGCCGGAGACCTATCGGGCCGTCGACATCCTCGGCACCCCGGTGCTGCTGACCAGGGACGCCGACGGCCAGGTGCACGCGTTCGTCAACGCCTGCCGGCACCGCGGGGTGCGGCTGTGCGACGGCGCCGGCGAGGCGATCCGGCTGACCTGCCCGTTCCACGCCTGGAACTACGGCCTCGACGGCAGGCTCGGCCGGATACCCGTCCCCGAGGGCTTCGCCGGAATCGACCGTGCGGAGAACGGCCTTGTCCGCCTCGAGGTGGCGGAAGGCCACGGGCTGATCGTCGGCCGGCTGCGCCCCGGCTCGCCGATCGACATCGACGAATACCTCGGCCCAGGCCTGGCCGAGGAGCTCGCGATGCTCGACTTCGCCAGCTGGCAGCCGCACGGCGAGCCGCACGTCCACCAGGTCGGCGCGAACTGGAAGGTCACCCTGGACACGTTCCGGGAGAACTACCACTTCAACTACCTGCACAAGGACACCCTCGCCGGTTACGCCGTCGGTGGCGTGCTGACCTTCGACCCGTTCGGCCGGCACCTGCGCAACACCTCGGCGCTGAAGTCGATCGTCGAGCTGCGGGAACGCCCCGAGGCGGAATGGGGGGACGTCTCCGGGCACTTCAGCTATCAGTACGCGCTGTTCCCGAACGTCAGCCTCACCTTCGACGCCCGGCACATCGACCTCTGGCAGATCCTGCCGGTCGACGAGCGCTCCTCCGAGGTCCTGCACACCTCCTACCTGCGACCCGGGCTGACCGAGGCCGAGCATTCCAAGGCGGTCGACATGGCGCCGTGGATCTGCGAGACGGTCGTCGACGGTGAGGACTTCTGGGTCGCGGGCCGCACCGAGCCCGGCCTGCGCCTCGGACTGGTCGATCACGTGCTGTTCGGCCGGAACGAGCCGGCCCCGCAGCACCTGCACCGCGGCTTCGAGGAGGTGCTCGCGGCCCACCGCGCCCAGCAGGCCGCGATCCTGGCGTGGCACGGCTGAACCGGCCACGGCCGTGAGAACAACCTGAGTTCAATGAGACAGGAGTGGATGAGGTCATGGCGATGTTCGATCTCGGGCTGACCGGCAGGGCGGCGGTGGTGACCGGCGCGGGTGCCGGCATCGGGCAGGCGATCGCACCGCGCGTTACATGATGAATGGCCACCTCATGTCCCATGGCCTGGACGCCATCAGCGTCCCGGCCGCACGCCGCCACGAGTTCAACACCGAGATGGTCGAGTTCTTTCGACACAGGGACGGCACCGGTATGTTCGGCTTCCTGACCTCCTGCCGGCTCGCCGCCGACGACGGCGTCCTCCCAACCGACGGCGACTAGCACCGGTCTGACGGCGAGCCCGGCCCGGCGATCTGGCTGGTGTCTCCCTGCTGGCCGCACTC
>NZ_ADGX01000203.1 GCF_000177675.1 Parafrankia sp. EUN1f | reverse complement strand
AGGCGTTCACCTCGCTGGCACCCTTGACCTCGTTCAAGGTCGCCTCGCGACCTGCTCGGGCTGTCACGGGCGACAATGTACCGCCGGCCGTCGCCCCGCACAATCCACAGAAACGCCCGGTCACGGACCCCGGCCGTCCACCCGGCAGCGCTCGACGACACCGAACGTGAACGGCTCCTGGAACTCCTCAACAGCGACCGGTTCGTCGACAAGTCCGCCGCCCAGGTCTGGGCGACCCTGCTCGACGAGGGTGTCTACCTGGCCAGCGTGTCCACCATGTACCGGCTGCTGCGGGCCCGAGCCCAGACCGTCGAGCGGCGGGCACAGGCCGCCCACCCCGCCCGAAAGAAACCGGAACTACTCGCTACCAGACCCAACGAAATCTGGAGCTGGGATATCACAAAACTCGCCGGACCCGTCCGCGGCGTGTACTTCGACCTGTACGTCATCCTCGACATCTTCTCCCGCAAAGCCATTCACTTCGAGGTACATCCCACCGAGAACGGGGAACTCGCGAAGGCCTTCATCGAACACGCCGTCGCCGCGAACGGCGGGGTGCGACCGAACGCCGTTCACGCCGACCGTGGGACCTCGATGACGTCCCAGCCGGTCGCCGCCCTTCTGGCCTATCTGAACATCGACCAGAGCCATTCCCGTCGGCATGTCTCCAACGATAATCCCTATAGTGAAGCGAACTTCAAGACACTCAAGTACTGTCCCGCTTTCCCTGGGCGTTTCGGATCCCTCCAGGACGCCCGCGTTTTCTGCGACCTGTCCTTCCGCTACTACAACAACGAGCACAGGCATTCGGGTATAGCTCTGCACACCCCTACCAGACCGACCCCGCCCACGCTCCCGACCAAGGCGTGGATCAACCAGCCCCCAGCGATCATCGAGACCGGGGAGGCGCTACCCACGAACCAGGCAGCCTGATGTCTCATCGGGATTGACAGGCTCCGCCCGGACAACCGGGACCGGCGGTTCCTGCTGCGGGTCCTACGCCGCGGTCAGGACGGCGGGATCGTCCGCGCGGTCCTCAGTGACAAGTACAGGCCGGTTGACAACCTCGACGTGCTCCTCGCGACGCTCGCCGGCATCCGGGACGCCGGCGCGCAGACCACGATCGACGGTGCGGACCTCACCGACCGGCACATGCACGTCCGGGTCCGCAGCGACTCAGTCCGTGTCCTGACACCGGCGCTGCTGCGGGACTATCGCTCGCCGTTCACCGGCGAGCGGGGCGCGGACAACCCGGTCGTGTGGGCCGGATTCGTGCTGACGAACTCCGAGGTCGGGGCCGGCGCGTTCTCCATCACCCCGCGTCTCGTCGTGCAGGTCTGCAACAACGGCCTGACGATCGCCCGGGACGCGATGCGCCAGGTCCACCTCGGCGCCCGGCTGGAGGAAGGGACCGTCTCCTGGTCGAGGGACACCCAGCGCAAGGCGTTGGCGCTGGTGACCGCCAAGGTCCGAGATTCCGTCGCCGCGTTCCTCACCGTCGACTACGTCGAACGCCAGCTCACCGTCGTGCGCGAGGCGCCCTTGTTCCCGTGGACGACCCGGCCGGCACCGTCGAGATCGTCAGCAGGCAGCTGCATTACACCGCCGAGCAGCAGGCCCTCATCCTGCGGCACTTCGTCAAGGGCGGCGATCTTACCGCCGGTGGGCTGCTGCACGCCGTGACGAGCGCCGCGCAGGCCATACCGGACGCCGACGTCTCCCACGGGATGGAAGCCCAGGCCCTGCGTGTCCTCGAAATCGCCGCTCGCGTCTGACCCGTCTTCCGCGCCGTCCGGGCCTGCCATCCGCGGGTCCGGACGGCCCGGCCCGATCCGCCCCTCGACATCCCAGATTCAAGGAGTGACAACGCCGTGACTACCTCGACACCCGGCCTGCAGATCAGCCACCTGGACCCGTCCAGCCTGCTGCTGGACCGGAACATCCGCTCCGACGCCGACCTGGACGCCCGGTTCGTGGGCTCCATCCGTGACCACGGCGTCATCATCCCGATCATCGCCGTGCGCGCCCCGGACGGCATCCGGGTGCGCCACGGCGGGCGCAGGACCCGCGCCGCCGTACACGTGGGGCTCGCCACCGTGCCGGTGCTCGTCATCGGCGATGACGCCGACGGCGACGCCGCCGGAATCGACCGAGTCCTCACCCAGTGGGCCGAGAACGAACATCGGGCCGCGCTGAGCACCAACGACCAGGTCCACGCGGTCGGCCAGCTCGCCGTGTTCGGCCTGACCCCGACGAAGATCGCCCGACGCCTTCACGCGCCCCGCCGACACGTCGACGCCGCGCTCACCGTGGCGGGGTCCTCTGCTGCCCGGGACGCGGTCATCGAGCACGGGATCGACCTGTTCCAGGCGGAGGTCATCGCCGAGTTCACCGACGACCCGGACGCCGTCGCCGCCCTGATCGCCGCTTCCAGCACCGGCGGCTTCGATCACATCGCCCAACGGCTGCGCGACCGCCGCGCGGACCAGCAGGCCCGCAACCGTGCCCTGGACGAGCTGCGCCGCCGCCGGGTGCGGATCATCGATCGGCCCGCCCCCACCGCCCCTGCCTGCCGGCTGTCCCTGCTCGACCACGACCAGATACCGCTCACCCCCGAGACGCACCGCGACTGCCCCGGGCACGCCGCCTACCTGGTCCAGGAGTACAACCTCACCGGCGGACCGTTCCAGGTCGCCTACCTGCCCGAATACGTCTGCACGAACCCCGCCGTCCACGGCCACGTCCACCGCTATGCCGCCGCGCCCACCGGCGAGGCCCAGAACACCCGGGACGACATCCCGAGCCGTGCCATCGGCACCGGCACCGGCACCGACACCGACACCGACACCGACAGGCCACCAGCCACCGGCACCCCCGCGGAAAACGCCCCGCAGGCCAATGGCACCGACGACCTCAGCACAGCACCGGAGGAGGTCGCCACACAGCTCGGCGGCTCCGCTGAACCGCCCGCCGACGCCCCGCCGACGCAGGACACGCGGTTGGCAGAGGTCGAGAAGCGGCAGCAGGAGATCCTCGACAACAGCCGGGCGTGGCAGTCGGCCACCGTCGTTCGCCGCGACTGGCTGCGGGCCTTCCTCGGCCGGCGCACCTCGCCGAAGGGAACCGGCCGGTTCATCACCCAACAGCTCGCCGCCGCCCACCCCAACCTGGGCCGCGCCCTCGACCAGCACCACCCCACCGCCCGGCTTCTGCTCGGCACCCCCACCGACCCGCTCAGTCTCACCCGCCTGGACGAACTGATCGCCCACGCCGGTGAGCAGCGAGCTCAGAACCTGGCGCTCGCCCTCATCCTCGGCGCCTTCGAGCACTCCGCAGCGAACGTCGACAGCTGGCAGCGCCCCACCCCGGCCCTGCGCGGCTACCTCACCCAGCTCGCCGCGTGGGGCTACCCCCTCGCCGAAATCGAGCACGCCACCGTTGGCACACCGCGGCAGAACCCATCCGACCAGGAAGCCCCGCCCGACCAGACGGCCCCATCCGACCCGGCGGTGCCGGACACCCAGACCAGCTCGCCCGACGCTCGGTGACACCGCGATGCCCCACGTACGGACCCGATCCATCGTCCTCGCCGGGACGCAGGGCTACCCGATCGACGTCGAGGCCGACCCCCACCACAACGATCCCCGGCTCACCATCATCGGACTGCCCAACGATCAGGCTCAGCAGACCACCGACCGGATACGCACCGCCATGTTCAACTCGGGCATCCCCTGGCCGAACCAGAAACTCACCGTCGGCCTGTTCCCCACCACCATCCCGAAAACCGGACCCCAACTCGACCTGCCGATCGCCACCGCGATCCTCGCCGCCGCCGACGTCATTCCCCGGGACGGGCTGGCCGAACGGGCGTTGATCGGCGAACTCGACAGCGACGGGCGCCTGCGCCCCGGACGAGGTGTGCTCACCGCCGTCCTCGCAGCCACCGACGCAGGCATGACCCGGGTCGCCGTCCCAGCCGCGAACGCCACCGAAGCCGCCCTCGCGTCCGACATCACCGTCGACGCCGTCCCGGACCTGGCCGCCCTGATCCGTTACCTGCGCGGCCAAGAACAGCCGACGACCATCAGGCCCTCACCCGCCGCCCCTACCGACCTCCCGGTCAACCCGGCCCATGTGCCGCTCGGGCGCCGCTACCGGCTGGCCGCCGAGATCGCCGCTGCGGGCGGTCACCACCTGCTACTCACAGGCGGCACGCCCACCGCAGCAAGGATGCTCGCCGAAACCGTTGCCGGCCTGCGTCCGCCCCTGACGGGCCAGGAGTCCCTCGAGGTCACCGCGATCCACTCCGCGGCCGGCAGCCTGCCACCCCGACCGACGCTGATCAGCCGTCCGCCGCTGCTCGCGCCCCACCACACCACCACCGCGGCGGCTCTGTTCGGCACCGGCATCGGTGCCGACATCGGCATCAGCACCTCCCTCGCACGGATCCGACCGGGCATCGCCAGCCAGGCCCACCACGGGCTGCTGCTCCTCACCGACGGCCCCGAGCTCCCCCACGGCGTCCTACAGGGACTGGAACAGCCACTCGCCCTCGGCCACATCCGGATCCCCACCCCGACGATCACCCTGACGCTGCCCGCGGACTTCCAGCTCATCGTCACGAGCAGGCCCTGCCCGTGCCGGGTCGGCGCCTCCGACTGTGCCTGCGCTCCCTCGGCCCGGCACCGCTACCTGGCCCGGATCCCCGCACAGATGAGGGCGCACTGCGATCTGCGGCTCACGATCCCCCACAGCCAGTCCGGCGGGATGCCATCGCGCCCGAACGGATGCCCCCAGGAGTCGACCACGGTCGTCGCCGCCCGTGTCGCCCAGGCACGCGAAGCCATGGCCGCCCGGCTACGACGGACCCCGTGGCGACGCAACGCACAGCTCCCCCGCCCCATCCTCGAACGGTTCTGGCCACTGCCCACCACGGTCGTGCGAGCCGCGCAACGCACCCGGCCCGACGCCAACACCAACGACGCCGGCCAGGCCGAGGCCACCCGCATCCTGCGCATCGCGTGGACCCTCGCCGACCTCGCCGGACTCGACCGCCCCGGTATCGACCAGGTCGACCTCGCCCACGAACTGAACAGCGTCCATCCCGGTTCCTGACTCTGCGCCGCCCGCGCCGAGCTATCGGGAACGCCTCAGTGGCTCTGGGCGGCGCTGCCCTCCGACCGGACCTGCGACGAATCGCGTGTCACGTCGTCTCCCGCCGGGTGAATCTCCCTCAGCGGGAAGGGCCCAGAACGCGGGCAACCCGGATCCGGGTATTCCCTCCCGGCTCGGTCAGCGTCCGCCAGGCGGAAAGGGCCGTGTCAACCGGGCTCTCCTCCGGCCGGTCAGAGATCTTCCACGGCCCGACAACGCCTTTCGCTACCCGGCCGCGTCCCCGGACCGTGGAACATCTTGCCTTTGCCGGCCGCCCGGCCTGACACGGCCCATCGCCCGGCGCCATCGACCGAAAACGCCGGGAAGGGAAACCAGACCAGGCCGCCACCGACGGCCAGCCCCTCCCCCACCCGAGGAGGCCACCATGCACGGAATGATCGACTGCACCGTCGCCGGATTCGTCAGCCAGCGCGTCCACATCAGAGATCTCCGGAGCCGCTCCGGAATCTGGGCCTCCATTCCCCTGGGCCTGCGCCTCCCCGACCAGATCACCTCCGAAGGAGTCCGGGAAGGAAAGATGCGCTACTTCACGGTCAAGGCGTACGACCGCCTCGCCGAACAGGTTCGCGACGCCTCCCTGAACATCGCCGACTGGCTCATCATCCGCGTCGCCGATGTGCAGCCCAACATCTGGAACGACCGGGAGACCGGCAGACCCCGCGCCGGCATCGACCTCATCGCCGCCAGCATCGAATTCCGACCGGAACGCGACCGCGTCGAGCAGTTCACCGCCGGACTGACCGCCGCCAGATAGCGCACGAAGGCTCTGCCCGCGAGAGAAATCCGCGGGCAGAGCCTTTCTCGTTCGTCCGAATTCGCACCGGCCGACAAGGCCAGCCAAACAGCAAGGAGCCATCGTGACCGCTTTGGGCCCGTCCCCCGCCCCCAAGCACATCAACACCCCCGACAATCCCGAAAGGCTCGCCCGGGCCGCCCTGTACCGAGTGATCGGCCCGGACGACGAACGCGCCGCCATGCTGCTCCGCCGCCAGGGAGCGGTCGACCTCTGGCAGCACCTACGCCACGAGCACCCCGACGTCGACCCTCACCACGACCTCACGAAGATCGAACAGATCGGCGGACGTCTACTCTGCCCCGGCGACCCCGAATGGCCCCCGGCCTTCCACGTCCTCGACCTCCTCGCCGACAGCCGAAGTCAGCCCACGCTGCGGGCACCCCTGGCACTCTGGGTCCGCGGCACCGCTCGCCTTCCCAGCACCGCCCGGGCCATCGCCGTCGTCGGGGCGCGTGCCGCAACCGCCTACGGCAGCCACGTCGCCTCCGACCTCGGCTCCGCACTCGCCGAGCGGGGCTGGTCCGTGGTGTCCGGCGGCGCCTTCGGCATCGACGCCGCGGCGCACCGCGGAGCCCTCGCCGCCGGCGGCGAGACCATCGCCGTCCTCGCCGGCGGCGTCGACATTCCCTACCCCGCTGCCCACGCCGACCTCTTCCACGACATCGCCCACCATGGCGCGCTCGTCAGCGAGGCACCCCCAGGATGCCTGCCCGGCCGCCACCGGCTCCTCGCCCGCAACAGGCTCATCGCCGCGCTCACCAAAGCCACCGTGATCGTCGAAGCCGCCCAACGAGGCGGCACGCTGAACACCGCACGGCACGCCCGGGAACTGGGCAAACCCCTGCTGGTCGTCCCCGGCCCCGTCACGAGCGCACTGAGCGCCGGATGCCACCGTCTGCTCCGCGACCACCCGAACGAGACCACTCTCGTCACCGGCATCCACGACGTCCTACAGACCCTCGACCACGCCGCGAGCCCTGCCCGACCATCCAGCTGATCATCGGAGCGCTCACCAGCATCCTGACGACCACCGGCCACCGTCGCCGCAGCCACCGACCACGAACGCACGATGGCGGCCGAGCCTCGCCGTCATCGTGCCCGCACCACGACCACGCCCAGCGGGCCGATCAGAGCGCGGCCCCGAAGCGCTGACCCCAACCTGCCACGCACCGCCGTGGTCACCCGGTCGACACCGGCACATAGGGAGGTCCGCCGGAGGCGGACCTCCAAGGCGAACGACAGATCCGCCCGTCCCTGATCGCCATCACCCCTGGAACTCTTGATCATTTTTGGGATCGGCGGCACGTCAACATCGTTGACTATCAAAGCGCCTAACCAGCACCGGTGTTACATTTACGCGGAGCAGGGCCAGGGTCGATGGGCGACGTGATCGGCCGCCGGTCGGCCATACTGAAATCGACACGCCGGCCGTGGTCCACACGACTCCCCCCACCCCGCACGAGTTGTACGGGTCTCTTGGTCTTGATCACCGATTCGGGGCACCGGAGGCTGACGCGTTGGAGTTCGTCGGGCGCGCTGCTTCGTTCTAGGAAGCACGGCGACACGCGGCGCGGTCGGGCCGGTTGACCTCGGACATGACGTCAGTCGTCAGCAGCTGCCCGGTTAGGGCTGCGCCGTAGGACTGCTGCCCTCGCCATCGGCCCCATGGACGGCTCGGCGTTCACGTAGTCGTCTGACAGCTCTACCGCGCGGTCTTGGGACGCCGAGCCCAGCCCTCCAGCGCCACACGCTCAGCGGGGACAACTCAATCGGATCCGCGCTGGGCCCAGTGCCAGCCCATCCAATCTGCACACAGATCAACGATCCGGGACGCTAGCCGGCACCCAACGCATAGCCGGGCTGGAGTCGCCAGAACTCCTTCTCGAACTTCGCCTCCTCGTCCTGAGGGAGGTCCTGGCAGTAGGGAAGCAGCTGACGGATCTCCCGGCTGGTCTCATTCTCATTCGCCGAAAAGGAGTTACCATGTCGGATGATGATCCGGTCGAAGTCAGATCTTTTCATCCTCCGACTCTCACCATGCCAGCCGTGCCAGAGGCCGGGCTTGGCCGATTCGGACAATTGATCAACCACCACCTTGTGCCTAAACCTACTGCACTCTCGACCCGAATGCCGGCAGACATGACCCATTCCGTCCGACCTCACGTCACGCAATTTGACGTGACGCAGTCGAGACGTCCTGGTCCCGCCTCGACGCGCCGACTTCGAGCGATGAAGAACGAGAAGAGCCGCGATGCGATTGATATGATAGCAGGGCGAGAACATGCAGCCTGGATGACCAATAACCACCTCATTTCTTCTTCTCCGTAGGATAGAATCAAGCTCTCCAAAATCAGGGATCATTTCGATGAGCGTCTGCATCCTATACTCCAAGTGGTCGACTGCCCTGCTGAAGTCGTCAGCACGACCGCTGGCCCACAGGCGATCGTAATGCAGACACTCACCCTGAAGAGAGGATTGAAGAAAGTTCTGCACCTCCACTGGAAGCGCAGAGATCACATCACCCGCACACAGCACCCCGGCGGTCGCCCGAATGAAGTCTTGAAGTGCACCGTCGCCACCGCCGGATATATATATTCGCTTCCCTTTGAGCTGATGAAGATTGTCATACTCCCAAAAGGTACGACCCACGAAGTGATTCGCCGGATCTTTCTCCTCACCACGCCGCAAAACTCCGGGAAAGCTTCCCCCGTGCCCCTGGTGGACGCAGTTGAATTCAGCACCGCTTCCTCGGGCAAGCACTAGGAGATCAGCCTCCAACTCCCCTCTTCTATCGACACCGGACACTTCTCCCATATTCTTGATAAACGCTATAATCTTGCCATCCACCCGAGGAGAAGCTCCAAGAAATTCTTGCAAATACCTGACTTCCAACCGACTTCCGTACCGGCTATGCAAGCGTATCAACGACCTTCGCCACAGTTTGGCAAACTCATCGGCGCGTTGACGGATGGGAGCCATTGGAAACTTGATCGATTCAGGATCAATATTCCAGTGTGGCGCCGGCCAATCATACTGGAATGGATCGATACTCCGGGAAGATGCCTTGGCTTGCCGATATACGGCGTTCGGCTCACGTTCAATGACTGTAACCCGTGCCCGTTCAGCCTGTTCCAGGACACAGGAGGCGAAGACAAGCCCTGCGACGCCCGCCCCGATGACGACTACTTCTCCGTCCAGCCAGTCTGACGGAACCGCACGGGCGACAGTGCTTGCCCGGAGAATCTGGTCACGTATACTAATGGGTTTCGCGAACCGACTGAGTTCTAGTATCCGTGGGGCAGGAAATCCAGAATCCACAGAAGGCATCGAGTCATTAACGATCTGCGCGCGCCCGGAACTGCCCATAATTACACCTCAATAGCACCGGAATTGATAGTTGAAAAGATTCCCGGGTACACCACCTCATCATCTACCGCAATGATGGCTCCGGCCTCCAAAAATCCCGCCGACTCGAGATCATCAGGTCGATCTCCCACCACGACGACGATGGGTTGCTCCAGAACTTCGCGCCGCATCGACTCCCGTACCGCCTCGAGCGCCTTTCCGGGTTCCCATGCATGGATACCGTGACGATCCGCGCCCTCGGAACTTCCGACATACAGGTAAGTGGTGGCGAAAATTCCCTTTTGAAATGACTCCCCAGGATTAGGCCAGATAGTTGCCTCTTCACGCTCCCCTCTAGTCACTTCGCTGATCATCTGCGGATGATGCTTGTCCTTATGGCCGAGCAGAAATGACCGGTCACCGGCGCGGCGCCGCCATCGCCCGAGGCCAACGATGACGTTACGTATGGTGCGCGCTACCGATTGACGCACGCCTGTTTCCGCTCGATTTTTGATCGAATCCTCGCGTGGCCAGGCCCCGAGCGGAACCCTTACCAGTGGATCGTTGATCCGATTCCCGTTCGGTGGGTCCTTGATCGGTCGTTCACCGAGTCGATTTAAAGGTCGATCTCCTGGGTTCAGGCTACCTGCGCTCATGAACTTGAAGGTGCCCGGTTGCCCCACGACCAATCCTGCCAGGCACGACCGCGCGGATCGCAGCAATCAGCGGACCCACACCTTGGCCGCCGCGCGAATGTCTGCGCCAGAAATTTCGCAGGTTATTGGTAGTCCGGCTGGAATGTACGTTATGCCCCGCGCGTGCGGATCGCGCTGTCCGAGGTTGAGCGGTCGGGCTGGTCCTGCGAGCTGGCAGTCCTGCGAGCTGACAGTGTTGATCGGCGGGTGGCCGAGCAGGCCCGGATCGTGTTGGCGTCGGCGGAAGGCCTGTCGAAGGTGCAGGTCGCCGCGCTGGTCCGGATGTCGTTACGGAGGGCGGTCCGGCGGAAGCGGTGGTTCGCCCGGGACCGGCTGGCCGGTCTGGACGACGCCGCTCCGTCCGGCCGTTCGAAGGTCACCGAAAGCTTGTATTGTCCGAAGCCGAGCGTGCTGAGCTCGAGCGGCTGGTACGCCACGCGAAGACCGCGCAGTTCCTCGCGCTTCGAGCACAGATCGCGCAGCGCTACACCTAGGGCGGGACGGACCGGCGGGTCGCCGACGGCTCCAGCTGGTCCCGTCAAACCGCCAGCTCATCGAGCTGCGGAGGATAGGCGTACGGGTCCACTCCCCCCTCGGACACAACCCAACGAGATCAATATGGTCTCTGGCCTGCCCCTGTGGGGCGTGGGGGTTCAGCTACCCCGGCCGACACGAACCATTACCCCACATGCGCCCTACCTGCACTTTTGTAGCCGTGCATGTATGTAGTGTCGCTTTGGTGATGTTGGCGCCGCGCCGGGTGAGCCTTCCACCTCGAGCTGGCCAGAGATCCCGACGCCCGTCGATGCCTTGACTACCAGCCCTTGTCGGCAGGGCCAAGATCGACGCGGTCATACTGGGGCGATGCTCGCGATCCTGGCCGGCAAGCTCGATCCCTCCGCTGGGACAGCGTCAGACCGTTCCGAGGACGCGCTGACCGACGCGGTGTTCGGCGCGATCCGCTACTTGCCCTATCGGCGGGTGCTCGGGGCGGTCCTTGTCGCCGTCGGCGTGCAGGTCGATCCGGAGACGTTGGACCGCGCGCGGGTTGACCTGTGGCCGAGTTACCAGGTGCCTCAGCTACCGGGGATGCGGGTCGAGCCGGACGTGGTGGTGACCGTCGGGACGACGGTGGTCGTGTTCGAGGCGAAGTACACATCCCCGTTCTCGCTCTACCCCGCCGACGAGCCGGCCGGCAGTGAGCCGCTGCACCAGCTTGCCGCCCAGTTCGCCGCGCTGCGCGCGGTCACCGCGGCTCGCGGTTGGCCGGATCCGGTGGTCGTGGCCGTGACCGTCGGCGCGATCCCACCCACAGCGGACCTGGAGCGGGCGGAGCGGTCCGTCCGTCAGCTGGTGCCGGACGCCGGTGAGGGGCGGTTCCGCTGGCTGCCCTGGCACCGGATCGCCACCTGCATCGACACCGCCGACGGGCTGGCTCCCCACGAACGGCGCCTGGCCGGCGACGCCCTGAGGTTCATGGAAAGCCGGGAGGTACGCGAGGTGTTCCAACACCTGGACCTGGCCGCCTTCGAGCAGGTGGCCACAGCGCAGCGAACCGCGATCGGACAGCTCTACCCCCAGCTACGGCTGTTCTTCGACAGCTTCACCGCCGTGTTACAGGCAGAGAGGATCGACTACTCGATCCCAACATCGAAAGGCATGCAGTTCGCCGGGGTCAGCACCTCGGTCAGCCGACCGAGCGAATGGGCACGCGCCTCGGTCGGAGTCGCCTACTGGCCCGGCCGTTGGCCGAAGCGGCTGGGAACCTGGTCGAAGGCACCGTCGATCCTGGCGTTCTTCGACTTCTACGACCCGGCCTTCGAGGTCAGCCTCACCATTCCCTCACCGAACGTGGTGGTGGCGATGGCGAACTGGCAGCTCCACGCCGCCAGGCTCGCCCACGAGCTGACGACGCTCCACGGCTACGACGTCGTCGTCGACAGCCCCGACCCCACCGGGCCACGCCTGCAGATCGCTGCTGCCCAGGTCCACTCCGCCTGGCTCATCGACGCCTTCAGCCGGCTCTCCGGCACCAGCCGCCTACGCCTCCGGCGCCGAATGCGACTGGACGCCCTCACCGTGCAGACCGCCCGAGACCTGCTCCTTGACCTGTGCGAAGCAGCCGAGAAATGCCCCACGCTGTGGACCATGACCACCGCCAGCGGCCAGACCGAACGCCCCGTCCCAACCGGCTGACTCCCAAGGAGCGGCGGGCGACCATCTGACGGTGCCGCCGCACCCGTTTGAGGATGGCCCGTCGGATCCTGGTGCATACGCCGGGGCAGCGCCGGCGCCCAGGTGGAGCGTGATCGGATGATGGCTCATCCCGATCCGCCGCTGCCGGTCTTGGAGTTCCGCGTGGGGGTGCCGCCAACCTTGGTTGGCGGCACCCCCACGCGGCGAGAGCAGGACCACCTGCACCCGACGCCAGAAGCCCCACTGACCCGACGGCCGCACGATCCGCAACAGCTTCTGTCATCCGGATAGGCCTCCCGCACCCGCACCGCTACGTTCCGGATCATCAAGCCGGCAGCGGTGCCAGCCCAGGACCCGGCGCGCCGCGCCGCTCACCACCCGGTGCATCTTGCCGGCTTCGGCTCCATCCCTCTTCCATGCGACACGGACCGGCCCAGGTTGTCGCGCTCGGACGTGGTCTTCCTGTCTCAGCCCGTGCTTCGACGGCGGGCCGGCTGAGGAGTCGGCGCCACGTCCGCGGCCTGTGTCCGTTCGAGGTCGGCGCGCAGCCGGGCGTTCTCGGTCTCCAGTTCGAGCACCTTGGCGATCCCGGCGAGGTTCAACCCGGCCGCGAGCAGATACCCGATCCGTTGCAGCCGGGCCAGGTCGTCGCTGCTGTAGCGGCGGGTCCCGCCGCCGGTGCGGGCCGGCTCCAGCAGACCGCGCCGCTCGTACAGGCGCAGGCTCTGCGGGTCCATGCCGACCAGATCGGCGGCCACCGAGATGCCGTACACCCCCTGGGTCGGGTCGACATCGGACGAGCTCACGGGGCGCCTCCAGGACTCCGCCCGGACGGCCGGACGGGGACTTGCCTCAGTCTGCCACCGGTGCTATATAAAAATCTAGGCCAGCCACCACAGATAAGTGGATGACCTAACGCTCTGGTCTACAGGATCGTGATCGTGGAGGTGGAGTTCCGATGTTGGTGCGCACCGACCCGTTCCGGGAGCTGGATCGGCTCAGCCAGCAGGTGTTCGGCGCCTTGGGCACGGCGGCCCGGCCGACCGGGATGCCGATCGACGCGTGGCGCGAGGGCGAGGAGTTCGTGGCGGAGTTCGATCTGCCCGGAGTGGACCCGGCCACCGTGGATCTGGACGTCGAACGCAACGTGCTCACCGTCCGGGCGGAACGGCCGGCGTTGAACGGGGACCGCGAGGTCCTGGTCGCCGAGCGGCCCCGCGGGGTGTTCAGCCGCCAGTTGATCCTGGGCGACAACCTGGACACGGAGAAGATCACCGCCAGCTACCACGCCGGCGTGCTGACCCTGCGGATTCCCGTCGCCGAGAAGGCCAAGCCGCGGAAGATCGCGATCGACCTGTCCAGCGACGACCGCCGGGCCATCCACGCCTGAC
>NZ_ADGX01000204.1 GCF_000177675.1 Parafrankia sp. EUN1f | reverse complement strand
GCGAACGGTCGGTGATCTTCGGTCGGCGCAGATCGTCTGCTTCGCCTGTCTGGTCGATCCACTGATAGAGCGCGTCAAGACCGCGATCGATCTCCATTTCCATCCGATCCCCGTCCGGGACATGGTGGCCGAGGCTCCGAAGCGCATCGAGGCCGAGTCGCAGCGCCTCGGCAGCTCGACCCCGGCTAGTAAGACTGCTGACCTGCACCGCGGTCGCCTCCGCGTGTTGGATCGGGTCGGTGCACAGCCGGCAGATGGCTTGATACGCCTCGTCCGCCTCGTCCAGCCGGCCCAGACGGTACAAAGCGGCGTGGCGGTCGAGGTGGACCGCTAGCAACTGATCAGTGTCGGTCGGGTCGATAAATCTCACTGCTGCAGCCAGGAACCGCTCCGCCAGAGGCGAGCCGACCAGCAACTTCGTCTCCTCGGCGGCGCGCAGGAACAGGTTGACCATCTGTCGCTGTTCCTGCGGGGTGTCCACGGAGTCAGCCACGAGCAGATACTGCTCCGCCGCCACTGTTAAGAACTCGTTTCGGTCGGCCAGTCGCCTGGCCAGGCTCAACCGCACGGCGCGCCGCGCTTCGGCAGTGAGTCCCTCGAGGATGGACTCCCGCGTCTGATCGTGGTCAAATCGCACGGCCGGTTGCCCGCCGGACTCCAGCACCAGCAGACCGGCGGCGAAGGCGGGAGCAAGCCGACGCTCGAGCTCGTCCGCCGCGAGCCCTGTCGCGGCCTTCAGGAGATCCAGCTCGGCCCGACCGGCCAGGCACGTCATCATCGCCAATGACTCGCGGGTCTCTGGCGGCAACGAGGTCACCTGGGCGGTCAGCAGCCCGGCCGCGTTCACATGCAGCCGCCGGTGCAGTCCGGCCTCATCCCACCGCCAGCCACTGTCACCGCGAGCCAGCACCCCGTCCTGACGCAGCGAGTTCAGCAATTCCACTGTGGTGTGCGGGTTGCCTGCCGTGCTGGGCGCAGTTATTCGTGCCAGTTCCTCGGCTGGCGCCGGGGCCAGCTTCAGCAGATCCGCCAGCATAGCCGCCTGGTCTTCCGGAGACAGGTTGCCCAGGCGCAGGATGTGTGGCCCGGCTGGCTGAAGGCTCCAACGAGCGAGCAGGGACGTCAGCGGGTGAGCGGCATCCACCTCGTTGCCTCGGAAGGCTCCGACCAGCAGCAGCCCTTCGATGTTCTCCTCTCCTCCGAGGATCAGATCGATGATGCGAAGCGGGGCCCGCCAGGCCCACTGCAGGTCATCGACAAAGAGCACGATCGGCCGCTCGCGCGAGGCGACTGCACGCAGCACCTCGACGGCGTTCTGCTGTCCCCGCACCTGCACGGTCATCGGATCCCCCAGCTCGGGGTTCACCTTCAGCAGCGTCGCCAGCTCGGGCACTGTTGCGGCGGCCAGTCCCGCGTTCGGTCCCAACGCCCGCAGAATCCTGTCCCGCATTTCGACCAGGTTGGCTTCAGGCTCGGCCAACAGGAGGCGGCCCAGCGCCTGGAATGCCTGAATAACGCCGTTATACTCCCAATCCTGGCGATACTGGTCGAATTTTCCCGTCACGAACCAACCGCCGGCTTCGGCGGCGACCGGCCGCAACTCGTTGGCCAGCGATGTCTTGCCCACTCCGGGCACGCCACCGAGAAGGACCCCGGGGCAGCGGCCTTCGATCGCCTGGGCGAAGACCCTCCGCAGCTCGCCGATCGCCTCTGCACGCCCTGCCAGGCGGGACGGCCTCAGCGGTCCGACCGGGAAGTCATGGTCACCCAGGTGCACCACCCCGGCACCACGGCGAACCAGCGCAAGATCATATAACAACCCGTCGGCGGTCTGGTAGCGATCGTCCGGTTCCTTCTCCAGTAGATGCATGATGACGGCTGACAACCCCGTGGGCACCGCCGGATTCACTGCCGACGGCGGCACCGGAACTCGCCCAAGATGGTCATGAATCACTCGTAGGGGGTCGCCCGTGCCGAACGGCGGCGCGCCAGTGGCCAGCTCGTACAAGGTGGCCCCGACTGCGTAAAGGTCGGCCCGCTGGTCCACCGGGCGACCGGTCCGACCGGTCTGCTCCGGCGCCAGATACGGCATCGCCCCCACGATCTCGTGCTGATGCAGATATTTCGGACTAATCGCTGTGATGGTCGTGGCCAGCGCGAAGTCGATTAGGAACAGGCCCGGCTGTGTAGGGCTGACCAGGATGTTCGTTGGATTGATGTCTCGATGTACAACACCCCTGCGGTGCATGCCGGCCACAGCTCGCGCGAGCAGTTCTGCTAAATCGATCAAATCGGCAGGATCGGGTGAAACGGTCCAGCTGGACAGCGCCGTGCCGCCAACGTCGGCCATTAGCAGCACCCCAGGACATAAGGGGGCTCGTTGCGTCGCCAGCTGTGCAATCCCCTCGATACCGGACAGTCGCTCGAGGATCTCCATCTCGTGCCGCGCCCGACGCTCCGCCAACGACCCTAGGCACTCCTTCCGGATCACGCTCTCCCCGAGGAGAATCAGCCGAGTCACCCGGGTCCGCTCCGACTCATGGAGAAGCTCTATCCGCGGCATCACAGGAAGATCGCGATCCGACGTCCGACAATCAGAACACATCGACCATTCCAACCAATTTGATGAGGCATCTGCATGTCTGTTCTGCCCCTGTCGCACCGAGGTAAAAGTCGGTGCCGCCGGGCACCCGATCTCCTACGTAACGTCGGCAGCGGTGGTTGGGTCGCGGGTCGCGCTGGCCGGAGCCGCGATGGTCAATGAGTTCCCCGTCGAGCGCGACCGGGCTGCGCGTCGCCGGGAGACTGCACCGGATGCCCGACACGGCCGCCGACCACGTCATCGTGGCCACCGCTGCACTGGCGCAGCTACCCCGGCGGCTGCGCCGGAGCCGGTCGGTGCTGATCCGGACCGACAGCGGCGGCGGCACACACGCGTTCCTCGACTGGCTGCACCGCCGCCGGCTGGCCTACTCGGTCGGGTTCACCCTGCCCGACACCGCCGCCGAGGCGATCGCGAAGGTTCCCGCGGGCGCGTGGACCCCCGCCTACGACGCAGACGGGCAGCCCCGCGACGGCGCGTGGGTCGGTCGAACTGACCGGGCTGATGGACCTGTCATCTGGTCCCCGTTGCCACTTACAAAGCTGTCCGTTGACAGCGAACCTGCGTCGTGTGCCATCGAACGTGGTCCGGTCGTGGTTCGTGCCATCGAAGGTGACCTGGTTCGGTACCTGCTGATCTACGTTCTGCCAGGTGTCGGTGGCGGTCGCGGCGGTCGAGCCTGCGGGCGGCGGGTTCTCGCTGGAGTTCGTGGAGTCGGTCGGGTCGCGGTGCCGGGGGACGCTGGCGACGTGCTGGGCCGAGCCGTTCGAGGCGGTCCTACCGGTTCGGCCGTTCGGCTGGCCGCGTGGCGGGAGCAGCTTCCCGGTCTGGTGGTGGTCAGCCACCACTAATGATCATGTGGGGTTCGAGTCGTGGTTGGAGCGGGATCACCTGATGTTGCTCGACTTCGATCCGGACGTGGTGGGGCTGGCCGCGCAGCCGTTCTGGCTGCGCTGGCACGACGGTGTTCGCCAGCGGCGGCACGCTCCCGACTTCTTCGTCCGGCTCGCCGACGGCAGGGGCGTGGTTATCGACGTGCGGGCGGACGACCGGATCGAGGCGTCGGATGCCGAGGCGTTCACGGCGACGGCGACGGCCTGCGCCGAGGTCGGCTGGCTGTTCCGCCGAGTCGGGGTTCCCGGTGCCGTGCTGGTCGCGAACGTGCGCTGGCTGGCGCGCTACCGGCATCCCCGCTGCGCCGGCGCCGCCGCGGTGGCGGACCGGCTGGTGGAGGTGTTCGCCGAACCGAGGCCTCTGTTCGGCGGTGCCGCCGAGGTCGGCGACCGGATCGCAGTGCTGCCGGTGCTCTACCACCTGCTCTGGCGCCGGCTGCTGGCCGCGGATCTGACCAGCGGGCTGCTCGGGCCGTCCACGATGGTGGGCCCGGCGGGGTGGTCTGTGTGACTGGGTCTGGGTCGGTGCCCCCACATGGGATGCTGGACGGCCTGCCCGCCGAGGCGGTCGAGCAGGCGCTGTGGTGGGAACGGCACATCGTCGAGGTGCTCGACGGCCGTCTCCCGGACAGCCCGCCGGGGGCGGCGGCGCGGCCGGAGTTCGACCCTGGCCGCTGGTCACTGACCCGCCGGGAGCAGGCGAAGGCCACCGAGCTCGCCGCGGCGGGCCACCAGGTAAGCGCGGCGACGGTCAAACGCCGCCGGCAGCGCTACCAGGCTCAAGGTGTCATCGGCCTGGTCGACCACCGGGCCGACCGCAGGTCCGCGGCCTTCGGCCGGGTCGACGAGCGGGTCGTCGCAGCGATGACCACGGCGATCGCCGAGACGACGGAGGCGTCGTCTCGCACGGCGGGGTTCGTACTCTGGCGCACCGAACAGCTCCTCGCCGGTTCTGACCCGCCGGTGGTGCTGCCGTCGCAGCGGACCCTTTACCGGCTGTTCGGCCGGCTCGCGCACGGCCGGCACGCCACTGGTTCGGCGCGGGCGCGCCGGTCGCTGGCCGCCCGCCCCGACGGCCCGTTCTCGGGTGTGACGGCCGCGGCGCCGGGTGAGCTGATGCAGATCGACTCGACCCCGTTCGACGTGCTCGTCCGCCTCGACGACGGGGTCACAGGCCGGGTCGAGCTGACCGGGATGGTCGACGTCGCGACCCGCACGGTGAGCGCCGCGGTGCTGCGGCCGACGACGAAGGCGATCGACGCCTCGGTGCTGCTGGCGCGCACGGTCACCCCGGAACCGATGCGGCCGGGATGGGCGCAAGCACTGGCGATGTCACGGTCGGTGCTGCCGCACCAGCGGCTGCTTGCGCTCGACGAGCGGCTCACGCACGCGGCGGCCAGGCCGGTGATCGTCCCGGACACCGTCGTCTGCCACCACGGGAAGGTGTTCATGTCACGGGCGTTCCGCGCGTCCTGCAGGTTCCTCGGGATCAGCCTGCAGCCGGCGCACGAGGCGACCCCGACGGACAAAGGCCACATCGAGCGGACACTCGGGTCGGTGTCCTCGCTGTTCGCCCAGTTCGTCGCCGGCTACACCGGCTCCACGGCGGACCGGCGCGGCCGGCACCTGGCCGACGGGCCGTTGTGGTCGCTGCCCGAGCTGCAGGACCTCCTCGATGAGTGGATCGTCGCGGCCTGGCAGAACCGGCCGCACGACGGCCTGCGCGACCCACTCACCCCAGGGCGGATGTTCACCGCCAACCAGAAGTACGCGGCGCTGGTCGAGACCGCCGGTCATGTCCCGGTCACGCTGACCGGAGACGACTACATCGAGCTGCTCCCGGCCCGCTGGCACGCGATCAACGCCTACGGCATTCGCCTCAACCACCGCACCTACGACGCCGAAGCCCTGAACCCGCTGCGCCGCCAGCCCTCCGGGGTCAAAGCGAAGAAGGACCTCTGGGAGGTCCACCACGACCCCTACGACGTCTCCCGGATTTGGGCCCGCGATCCCGCCGGCGGCTGGATCACCGCGTTCTGGACCCAGCTGCACCGAGCCCCGGCCCCGTTCGGCGAACTGGCCTGGGACCACGCCCGCGCCGGCCTGCCCACCGGCATCGAACAGGAGATCGCCGCCGCGGTGACCAACCTGCTCGAACGTGCACACCGCGGCCCCGCCACCTCACGGGACCGCACCGTCGCCACCCGCACCCACGCCTCGAGGCCACCCGCGCCCACGCCCACCGACGGCCGTCCCACCGGCCCCACCGAGGACGCCGACGAGACGACCGGGGCAGCGAAGGTCATCCCGCTGCCGGTCTTTGATCCGTTCGCCGAGGCGGACCGGCGCTGGTGACCACCCCCACCACAACGGGAGGATCCCGCCAGGGCACGACCCTGCTCGGCGACGAGGACCACCGGCAACTAACCACGCTGCCTGGATGGCGCGCGTTCACCGCCACGACCAACGCCGCGCCGGACCTGTTGCCTGAACCCCAGCTGGCGGCGCTGGCCGAGGCCAACAGAGCCGACTACGACGAGCACCGCCTCGACTACCACACCCGCCTGGCCGTCGTCGGCACCTCGACGCTGCGCCAGGTGGTGCACGCCGGCCGGCGCCTGACCCTGCTCAACCGGCACGCCGTCTCCGCGCGGCGCGGCCTGATCCTGTCCGGCCCCGCCGGCACCGGCAAGACCACCGCGATCACCCAGTTCGGCAAGACCCACGAGGCCATCGACCGCCGCCGCCACCCCGGCGTCGACGACCGCATCCCGGTCATCTACGTCACCGTCCCGCCCGCCGCGACCCCGCGGATGCTCGCGGTCGAGTTCGCCCGCTTCCTCGGCCTGCCCCTGACCACCCGGGCGAACATCACCGACGTCATCGAGGCCGTCTGCGGCGTCGCCGTCGACACCCGCGTCAGCCTCGTCTGCGTCGACTTTACCGACCGCAGTTGATCTGTCCGTAGTGTCCGTCCCGGCCTGTTGCTGGGGCGTGCCGTGCTCGTTTACCAACCGGGTCCGGGACGTCCGTCCTGTTGGCGGCGTCGGTAGACGGAGGGCACGTGGTTCGCGCGGTTGTGGTCGGGGATCTGCGGGTGCAGGAGATCCGGCGGGGGGATGGGCGGCGGTCGTGGACGATCGTCTGGCCGGAGGGGACGGTGCACCCGGAAGCGGGCCGGTTCCTGCGCCGGCATGAGGGGTCGGGGACGCAGCGAACATATGCCTACCTGCTGGTGGATCATCTGCGGTGGCTGGAACGGGAGTGCCTGACCTTCGACGCGGTCAGGCTGTCCGACCTCGAGCGGTACATGGGGATCCTCGGCGCCGAGGTCGCGGGGCCGTTCGGCGAGCCGTGGCGGATCGGGAAGCGGCCCTACGGGCAGGCCGCGCTGACGACGACGGCCGCCTGCCTGAAGGGGTTCTACCTGCACCAGGCTGCCCACGGCGTCAACGGCGAGCTCGGCGCCGCGCTCGATCGCGGCCGGCTGCCATCCCGGGCCGTCCGGCGCCGAGCGTTCCTCGGGCACGTGACCGCGTCGATGCCGGCGAACCCGCTGGCCCCGGCCGGGCCGCACCGCCGGCATCCGAAGATGCTCCCCGACAGGGCGCGGGAACGGCTGTTGGCCGAGGTGACCTCGGCTCGTGATCGGCTGGTGGTGACCTGGCTGGCCGACGGGGGCTTGCGGATCGGGGAGCTGTGCGGGCTGCACCTGGTCGACCTGCACCTGCGGGAGAACGCCGCCTGTGGGCAGTGCCGCGCCCCGCATGTCCATGTCTGTCACCGTCCCGGCAACCCGAACCGGGCCGAGGCGAAGACCAAGCACCCGTGGCGGGTCGAGGACGGCACCGTCGTGGGTGGGCTGGTCAAGCGGGTCAGCCCGGCGATGGTGCACACCTACTTCGACTACCTGACCAGCGAGTACCCGACCAGCCAGGCCGGTCAGGGGATGCTGCTGGTCCAGCTGCACGGCCCGAACGCCGGCCAGCCGTGGGCGCCGGTCGCCGCCCGCCGGATGCTCGCGCGGGCAGGCAGACGCGCCGGGCTGGGGGTGATCCGGCCGCACGCGTTCCGGCACTCGTTCACCAGCGCCGTGCTGGACGCCTCGGACGGCAACCTGCTGATCGCGCGGGATGCCGGCGGGTGGGCGTCGACCGCCATGGTGGATGAGATCTACGGCCACGTCGACGTCCACGACCCGGCGTTCGACGCCGCGCTGCGGGCCGTCTGGGGCGAGGGGCGGTGAAGCGGGCGGACTACCTGCGTCCCCTCTACCCCGACCGGCCTGAGCGGGCGGCCCGGGACCGGCTGGAGATCCTGACCACGCTGATCGCTGCCCCGTCGTTCGACCCCCTGTTCCGCGGCGACATCGTGTCGATCCCCCGCGGCCATCCGATCTACCAGTGGGACTGTCTGATCGCCGGCTGTGAACGGGTCCGCAACTCCGGCGACCTGTGCTCGATCCACCGCCAGGCGTGGGCCCAGGCGAAGGAGCGGGGGGTGGGCAGGGCTGCGTTCGTGGCCGCCGCCGAGCCGCTGGCGGCGTCGGAACGGCTCGAGGAGCTGCCCTGCCAGGTCTGTCCCGGCCGGCCTGCGGTGTGCAGCGATCTACGGCTGTGTGATCGGCACCGCAACCGGTGGGTCGCCTACAAGGCCGAGGCCGGCGAGGTCGCGGACTTCACGGGCTGGCTGGCCGACCAGGTGCCCTACCCCGGGTATGGGGACTGCCGGGTGGTGGTCTGCCCGGAGCTGGCCGCGTCACCGTTAGGGCTGTGCAGCGGGCACGCGACCCGCTACCGCCACGACGGCCGCCCCGGCGGCGCGAGCCTGCCGGCGAGCTGGTGGCAGCGGTTCGAGCACGCCGGCGAGCCGGTCCCGGTCGACTACACCGACCAGCGCCGATTCCGGTCGTGGTGCACGAGCGCGGTCGCGATGCCGTGGCCGGGGCAGCTCAACCTCCGCGGGCTACGGCCCCTGCTGCGCGCCGAGCTCCAGTGGGGGCTGTTCATTCACACCCGCCGGCCCCGGGCGACCCGCTGGGACATCGGCTGGATCCGCAGCCTGATCACCACCTGCCGCAGCCGCGACATCGGGTCGCTGGTCGAGTTCGACCTAGAGGTCGGCACCGCGTTCTCCGGGGCGATCGCCAAGGAGATCCTGCACGAGCTGCGGCAGGTCTACTTCACCCCCGAGCAGGCAAGGGAGGCCGGCTTCCTGGAGACCGACCATTTCGGGGTCCGGTTCGCCCACCGCTCCAGCCACTTCGACCTGACCGGCATCCCGCAGCGCTGGCTACGCGACCTCGCCTTCGACCAGCTCGCTGAGCTGCTGCGCTCGCCACGCCGGCCGCGCACCGCCGCCGTCCTGGACGCGGTGCGCCGGGCCACCACCGAGCTGGGCGTATTCCTCGACATCGACGCCCCCGGCGGCGGCCACGACCCGACCCTGCTCCGAGCCGAGCACATGCACCGGTTCGTCGCCGACCAGCGCCAACGTGAACGCGACGGCATGCCTTCCCTGGCGATCACCCGGAACGGACGTGGCGCCGGCGTCGTCACGACGACCACCCGCGCGGTGGTGTTCAACGCGGTCCGCAAGCTGCTGCGCGCGGCGATGGACACCGGGGCGGCCGAGTGCCTCGGATTGGATCGGGAGTTCATCATCGCCGCTCCGGCCGCCGGCGGCGCCCCGATGCGTGCACGCCGGCCGTTCCCCGACGAGGTCGCCCGCGCGCTGGCCGACGAGGCGAACCTGACTCGGCTCGCCGCCGACTACGACGTCCAGGACCGCGGGATCCGCGACGTCTGGGAGACCGTGGTCATCACCGGACGCCGCGTCGGCGAGGTCCTCACGGTGCGTTGGGACTGCATCGGCCGCTACGGCGGGCTGGCAATGTTCTGGCACGACCAGACCAAGGTCGGCACCTACGACGCCGCGATCCGCATCCCCGAACGCCTCTACGACCTGCTCGCCGAACGGCAACGCAAGACGTTGGACTGGTTCACCGCCGAGCACGGCTACCGGCCCACCGGCACCGAACGGGCCCGGCTCGCGCTGTTCCCCAGCAGCCACCGCAACCCCGACGGCACGGTGGCGCTGACCCACCAGTGGTTCCAGAGCCGGTTCCGGCCCTGGGTCGACAGCCTCGACCTGGGTCACTACGTCGCCCACCATGCCCGCCACACGCTCGCGACCAACCTGCTGCGCCACGGCGCGAGCCTCACCCACATCCGCCGCTACCTCGGCCACGTCTCCGACCGGATGGCCGAGCACTACGTCCACCTGTCCAACGACGACCTCGAACACGTCCTCGCCCACGTCTGGGTCGCCGGCCCCGGCGCGGCCACCCCCGGCGAACCGCTCGCCGGCGAGACCGCACCGCTGACCCGCGAGCAGGCCCAGGCGCTGGCGATCGACCTGTCCCGGCGCAGCACGCCGGCCGAGGGCGGGTTCTGCACCTTCCAACCCGTCGTCGACGGCGGGGCCTGCCCCTGGAACCTCGACTGCCACACCTGCGACAAGTTCGTCCTGTCCGGCGCCGACCTCCTCTACTGGCGGCGCAAGCGCGAGCAGTGGCGGCTGCTCGCCGAGGGCGCACCCGACGACGCCACCGCCGACTATCTCCACCACTACTTCGAGCCCACTGCCAAGGCGATCGACGGCCTAGAGAAAGCGCTCGCCGGCCTCGGCCTGCTCGACGACGCCCTCGCGCTCGACCTGCGCAAACCCCAGGACTACTTCCACCGCGTCTGGTCCACCGCCTTCCGCGCCGCCGACCTCGCCGCCCAAGGCCAGGAACACGACGGCGACCTCGACGACGACGCGCACCACGAACTGGCATGCACGTGAGCGCCGCCGTTCCCAAGCCGCGAACCGCCGCCGCGACCGCGGCCCGCCGCAGCTCGACCGAGGCCGCGCTGCGACGTGTCCACGACGCCCTGGCCCGACTCCACCGCGAGAAGACGCCGATCAGCGTCGCCGCCGTGGCAAGACGCGCGGCCGTGTCCCGAACCTTCCTCTACGACAACCCCGACGCCCGCGCCGCCCTCGCCGCCGCCAAGACCCAGGCCGGCGAACACCGAACCCGCACACTCGCCGACCACGACAACCAGCAGGAGGCCACCTGGCGCGAACGGGCGCTCAACGCCGAAGAAGGACTCAAAGCCGCACAGCGCGAGATCCTCGTCCAGCGCGCCCGCATAGGTGAACTCCTCGGCCAGGTCCGCGATCTGGAAGCCGAGCGGACCCAGGAGGCGATCCAGCGCGTCACTACCGAGAACACCACCCTCAAACAGCGCGTCCGCCAACTCACCACAGACAACCGCACCCTCGAACGACTGAAAGCCGCACGCTCCAACCTGCGCTTCTCCGACCGGCGCATCGCCGATCTCGAAGCCCGCCTCACCGAATCGAAACCCGGAAACTGACACGGTCCCGCCGTCGAGAAAAACCGTGGCCTGGCGACCAATCCGGTGGGCAGGCCACGGCTCGATGACCGCTAGAGAAACCCGCATCACACCGACAAGATTATTTTGCGCTGTCTACTACTGAGGCGACAATCTCATACGCGGAATGAATTGTTCGGGGAAGTTCGGCCGCCCTCGTCAGATAACCTGGACCACGCGGTCCAACATCGGGTTCGGAGGTACGTGATAGTACTGCGGTAAGGCAATCCTGGGCGGCATCGCAGAGGGCTTGTATCCGGATGGCGGGCGCCGGATGCGTCGAAATCCCGGTAGGAATTTCTCCTGCGCTCCCAACAAGATGCAGTGCGAGCGTGGCGATTGCCGCACCCTCAAGACACTGCCCCACCATGGCAGCGTATTGCCGGTCCCGCTCACCCCTGGGAACCATCTTGACCCGCGTCGCCTTTTCCCGGAATGAGCCGAGCAAAATTTCGTGGAACCCGAAAAGGTCGGCGTCCACCTCGTCGCGCTGACTACTGTTCCGGAAAGGTAGTCTATCGATGACCTCCCGATGTCGCGCAAGCTTCTCTTCGGCATAGCCTCTCGTTGCTGCGTGGCACACGTGCCCGAGGAGGACGTGGGCTAGCTCGTGAGCGACAACGAACCCGAGCGATGCGATCCGCCTTCTCGGCTGCTTCAGCCTATCTATGGTCGGTACTCGCTCGGCCGGTGGTTCCATTCCGTGGGGGTCCGCCAGGGCTTCCTTAATGAACTCCGGATCGGCATTTAGCAACAGCCTTCTCAGGGAGTTTGCCTTGGCCATTTCTACTCCAACACCCTTACCGTGGAACTTTTGGAAGTAGAGATCCATGGCTTCCCGGTCCGTCATATGCTTGAAGGCTGGGTGGGTGATGGTCTCAGCGAGTACCCTGTAGACACTCTCCCACAGGACTAGGCATTGATCCAAGCTGCTTAGCAGGCCTGCACTTATGGCTATACACGGACAATCGTCGATGATTGCCGATGCGAGAGCATTCGGCTGGATGGCTGGCACGACGCCGACGAATATGTTACGCAACGGCGCATGCAGATGCCAATCGCTAAACTTAGCGAAGAGATCCATCTGGGAACTAATTTCTGGCGAATTACTCTGCCGATCCTTCGGATTCCAGTTGGTAAGATCCGGATCATTGAAGCGCAGGCCTGAGTAACTACCCTCTTCAATCCAGGCGTAGAAATTGACCTCTCCAGGTACTCCGTATCTCTCGGAGAAATGGCGCCTTGACTTCCGGAGTGCAAATGCCACAATTCACCATACCATCACCAGTGGACTCGACCGACTGCCGCATGGCCGATGAGGTCGAGCGGCACCACGCGCGGGGCGCGGGTGCCGCCCTCGCCGTGCAACGTAGGCAGGCTCGATGCACGGGCTAGCAGCCATTGTCTCAACAGGGCGGCCGACCGAAAGGCCTAATTCCTACCCCGTGTTTGCAGGGCACTCTAAAATCTTAACTCTGAGGTCAGGACACCGGCCCACTGAGCGTTCGGCCGCCGTTGACGACCCTCTGAAACGAACCTGCGCTTCCAGGACCGGCGTGTTGCCGACGTCGAAACTCGCAACGCCGAGTCGAAACTCATGCTCTGACGAAGTCCCGCTGTTGAATCAGGCCATGGTCTGGCCGCCGCTCCGGGGCTCTCTCACAGCGCATAACCGCCGGAGAAACCGGCACCACGCCCCCTGCCAGGTCACGGTCATGGACATGTAAGCTACGTATCAGCGCAGGCCGGAGGGCAGATTCGGGCGGCAGCGGTCGGTAAAGTCGACGAGATCCACAACCTGACCCTGGCCACCCGCACCGGCGCCGAGGTCTCCGACACGCTGAAGTACTTCTCCGAGCGCATCCCCGCGACCTTCGTCCTCGCTGGCATCGACGTCGAACGCAACGGCCTGTTCACCGGCACCCGCGGCCGGCAGATCGCCGGCCGCTACAGCCTGATCGAAACAGCCCCGTTCCCCTACGCCGACGAGTGGAAAGCCCTCGTCTCCACACTCGAGCAAGCCCTGCGCCTGCACCACCACCCCACCGGGGCGCTCACCACGCTCGACCGCCACCTCCACCAGCGCACCGGCGGGATGATCGGCAGCCTGTCCCACCTCATCCGCGGCGCCGCCATCGAGGCCATCCTCGACGGCACCGAGAAGATCACCCGGCGAACCCTCGACCAGATCAACCTCGACCACGCCGCCCAGACAGCGCAGCCCACCGGCCAGCGCCGGAAACCCCCCTGGCTTTGTAAGTGGCAACGGGGACCAGATGCACCTGGTATCGGGGACCATTCGATCTTCGCTTCAAGATCGAATGGTGATGGTTTTCGGGGCCAGGTCGCCGAGCGGATCGCAGCTGGGCCGAGGGTCGGCGCGCCGCGTCGGCGACCAAAGTGCCTGCGCGGCAGGCAAAAGCAGCAAGGAGGGGATCGCGGGGCTCCGGCCTGCAGGGCCGGTGCAGGTGGCTCCCATTCTCATCGACACGACATCGCGGTCGGGCCGAGGTGGTCCCCACTCCCAGCAGCGAACGGTCCCCACTGCCACCTTCATAGCCACCCCCCACCAAGCCGTGAGCGACCCGGACCGCTCGCCCCGCCCGTTGCCGATCCGGCC
>NZ_ADGX01000205.1 GCF_000177675.1 Parafrankia sp. EUN1f | reverse complement strand
CGAACAGGTCTTCGAGCTCGGATACCAGCGGTCGACGACGATGACCTCCCGGCCATACCAGCCGGCCTTGTACTCCAGCATCCGCCGCAGCTCCGACCACGACGCATCCGAGATCGCCCGGGCCAGCGAACGATTCCGGACCATGTTCCGCACCGCCAGGTCCTCGACGACCACCGTTTGGTTCTCGCGGATGATCCTCGTGGACAACTGGTGCAGATGATCCCGACGCCGATCGGCGATCCGACCATGAACCCGGGCAACCCGCAGCCGGGCCTTCGCCCGGTTCGCCGAGCCCTTCGCCTTGCGGGACAGCGCCCGCTGCGCCCGGGCAAGGCGTTCCCGATCCCGCTGCTCGTGCCTCGGGTTGGCCACCTTCTCCCCGGTCGACAACGTGACCAGCGACGTGACCCCCGCGTCGACACCCGCCCGTCCCACCGACGCCGGCAGGGCCGCTACGGTCTCCTCGACCAGGATCGACACGTGGTACTGGCCGCGGCTGTTCCGGGACACCGTCACCTGCGACGGCACCGCCCCAGCCGGCAACGGACGAGACCACACGATATCCAACGGCCGGTCCTGCTTCGCCAGCTTGACCCACCCATCCCGGAAGCTGAAACAGCCCCGGAAGTAGGTCGCGCTGTCGGTGGTCTTCCCTTTCCTCTTGAACGTCGGGTAGCCAGCCCGCTTCTGCCAGAAGTTCACATACGCGGCCTGCAGATACCGAAGCGTTGCCTGCAAAGGTCCCTTCGACGGCTCGGCGAGCCACCGTGTATCCGGCTCGCGTTTCCACGACGTGAGCATCCGGTCGGTCTCGGCATGACCGACCCGGCGCCGTTCCTCGGTCCAGGCCCGGTGTCGTTCGGCCAGCGCACGGTTGTACACATAGCGCAGCAGCCGTTCGTCGTGCCGATCCCCGGCACCCGGCGCCGCGAGCGGCTGGTCGAGAACGCGGGTGCGACCGCGGTGGCGCTCTCCGCCGACGAGGTCGCCGACCTCGATTGCCGTCGCGCAGCGCCTGGGTATCCACGGCGATCGCTACAACGCGTACCACATGGGCCTGGTCGGGCACTGACGGTACGGGACCGCTGCCGGCGAGAGCGGGCGAGGGCGCCGGGGCGCCGGTGGGGAAAGAGCGTGCGCGGGCCGGGCGCACGCCAGATCCTGGGAGGGAGGAACGAGACCACGCGGGGCATCACGTCCCGCGCATAGCTGGAGGCCGCGCCGGTGACCCCGACTCCCGAGACATCCCAGACACCAGCCCCCGGAGCACAGGGAGCACCCGCGACGAGCGGGCCTGCCGGAACGGCCGGGGCCTCGGGGACGTCCGAGGTCGTGCGGGTGGTGCGCGGGCGGGTCGGGCGGCTGACCCTCAACCGGCCGAAGGCGATCAACGCTCTGAGCCATCCCATGGTCAGCGCGATGGACGCCGCGCTGCGCGACTGGGAGCACGACGACCGGGTGGACGCCGTCCTCGTCGACGGCGCCGGTGACCGCGGGCTGTGCGCCGGCGGCGACATCCGCTCCTTCCACGCGGACGCCTGCTCCGGCGACACCGGGTCGCTGGACTTCTGGGCCGACGAGTACCGCCTCAACCACCGGATCAGCGCCTACCCGAAGCCCTACATCGCACTCATGGACGGCATCGTCATGGGCGGCGGCGTCGGGATCTCCGCGCATGGCGGCGTCCGGGTCGTCACCGAGCGCACCAGGCTCGCCATGCCCGAGGTCGGCATCGGCCTGGTGCCGGATGTCGGTGGCACCTGGCTGCTTGCCCGGATGCCCGGCGAGTCGGGCACCCACGCCGCGCTGACCGCGGGTCACCTCTCCGGCGCGGACGCGCTGTACGCGGGCCTCGCCGACCACTATGTGCCCAGCGAGCGGCTGCCCGCGCTCATCGACGCGCTCACTTCGACGGCCGACGCCGGCAACCCGGCGAAGATCGTCGAGGAGTTCACCGTCGCCCCGCCGCCCAGCGTTCTGGAAGCGGACGCAGACTGGATCGACGCCTGCTACGGCGCCCCGACCGTCGAGGCGATCCTCGCCCGGCTGCGCGAACACGGCGTCCCCGCCGCCGCGGCTGCCGCCGACGAGATCGAGGGGAAGTCCCCGACCGCGCTCACTGTCACGCTGCGGGCGCTGCGCGCCGCGGCCGGGCTGCCCGACCTGTGGGCGGCGCTGGTCACCGAGTTCCGCGTCTCCAGCGCCAGCCTGCGCTCCCACGACCTGCGCGAAGGCATCCGCGCCCAGATCATCGACAAGGACCGCAACCCCCGCTGGAACCCGCCGACCCTGGCCGGGGTGACGCAGAAGCAGGTCAGCACGTTCTTCGCCGTGCCACCGACCGGCGACCTGCGGCCCCACCAGGGATAACCGGGGAGGCCGGGGACGGCCGGGATAAAACACGCCGAACGGTCCTTCCCGGACGCCGGTCCGCGAGTGCGTCGCACGGTTGAATGTGCCTATGGCACAGGCGATTCGGGGGACGTGGGGGCCGAATGAGCAGTCCGGGTGACGGGACGCCCACGGGGCGGCGGATGGGTGTCGGGAAGATCGCCGCGCTGGTCTCTGCGATCGTCGCCGTGGTCGGTCTTCTGTTGGCGGTGTTCGGGGGGCAGCTCACCGGCGCCTCGCCACCCGGCCGCTCCCTCGCCTACGGTGCCGACGCGCCTTCGACCTCGACTGTTTCCCCGACGCCGACCGCTTCCGCGACGCCGACCGTTTCGAGGACTCCGGTCTTCGAGACATCGACCGATCCCGAGTCCGCGGCGGCCGTGCCGACCTCGTTCGCGTCGGCCACACCGGCCGGCTCCCAGTCCGCGGCGCCGCCCGCGCTGCCAGCTGGCTGGCAGCGGGTCCGCGAACCCGACCTCACCGTCACGTTCGCCGTGCCGGACGGCTGGACCCGGGCGACCAAGAACGAGCTCCAGAGCAACTGGCAATCGCCGGACGGGAGCTACGCGATAGGCGTCAAGCGGGACACCACGCACGGGTCGACGCCCGAGAGCGCGTCCGCCGGGCAGCTCGCCTGGTACCGCAACACGGCCGAGTCCCGCATGGCCGATCTCAACGCCCGCAGCCACCCGATCCGGCAGAGCGGCAAGGACGCCCTCTGGCTGGAGATGGACTACCACTGGGTCGGCCAGGCCGAGCCGCGCAAGCGTGTCGAGCTGTTCGTGGCGGGCCAGGCAGGCCAGGTCTACCAGTTGCTCGTCGACACCGCGGCCACGCCCGAGAAGCGGGAAGCCCAGCGGCAGATGTTCGCCACCGCACGCGAACAGCTACTGATCGACACCTGAGACCACGCGCGCTGGTTCACGACGGAGTGCGATCGGCACCTTGACACTCATCAGTGCCATTTCTAATGTCGAGGTCAATATCGATACCGAGGGAGCCGTCGCCGGGCGGCATCGGTCGGTTCCGAACGTGCGGAAAGGTCGATGAGCGTGATCAGCATCAGCCCGGAACTGCCGACGATCTTCGACGCCGACAACCACTACTGGGAGACGTCCGACGCCTTCACCCGCCATCGCGACCCGAAGTACGCCGATCGCGGCGTGCTGGTGAAGGAGATCGACGGGCGGATGCGCTACGTCGTCGGCGACGAGCTACATCCCTGGATCCCCGGCCCCGGTGACGTCAACCCGCGTCCGCGGCCCGGCGCACTGTACGAGTACTTCGCCGGCCGGGGCGCCAAGGCCGACGTGGCGCACATGCTCACCTGTGAGCAGCCGGCCGATCATCCGGAGTGGTACAACCGCGACGCCCGCCTGCGGGTCATGGACGAGCAGGGCCTGGAGGCGATCTGGCTGTTCCCCTCGCAGGGCGTGTGCATGGAAGGCCCGATGCAGCCCGACATCGAGGCGGCGGTGGACATCTTCCGCGCCTTCAACCGCTGGCTGGACGACGACTGGGGCTTCGCCTACCAGAACCGGATCTTCGGCGTTCCCTACCTGACCCTGTCCGACCTGGACAGCGCCATCCGGGAACTCGAATGGGTGATCGGGCGCGGCGCGCGCATCGTCACGATCCGGCCTGGGCCGGTCTTCACCGCCGACGGGACGAAGTCGCCTGCCGACCCGGTTTTCGACCCGTTCTGGGCCCGTGTCGCCGAGGCGCGCCTGGTGGTGACGGCGCACGCCGGCTTCGACGAGGGGCACCGCGAGGTCGAGGACGCGATCGCGCACACCTGGGGCTATGCGAGCCGGCGGCGGGTGGGAAAGGTGTCGTCGCTCGCGTTCTACGAGCCTTTCGTGGACGCCCTCATGCACGAGCGCCGCATTCACGACTTCCTGGCCGCGCTGGTCTGCCACGGCCTGTTCGAGCGGCATCCGGGTGTCCGCTTCGCCTCCATCGAGAACGGCGGCACGTGGGTTCCGTCGCTGCTGCGGGTCCTGCAGCGTCTGCACAGCCAGAACCCGGGCATGTTCTCCCGCAGCCCGGTCGACCAGTTCCACGAGAATGTGTGGGTCTCCCCGTTCGTCGAGGAGACGGTCGCCGAGCTGGCCCGTTCGGTACCGGTTGAGCGAATCATCTTCGGGTCGGACTGGCCGCATGCCGAGGGCGTCGCCGAGCCGAAGGACTTCCTCGCCAACGTCACCGATTTCTCGGCCGCGGACCAGCGCAGGATCATGGCCGGGAACGCCCGGGAGCTGACCTTCGGATAGTGCCCATCCCTGTTGTCAGGCGCCTGCGTCCGGCGGCTCAGTGCCGTCCGGAAGTTCAGTGCTGAGACCGCACATACGAGTTATACGAGCGCCGGGCCGTGTCTTCGACGTCCCTGCCTTTCACGGTCGTAGAGTGGGCCTTCCCCGAGCTGGCAGCCGTCGGCGGCGAGTCGGTGTTCCTGCCGCTCGCCGCGGATGGCGGGGGCGATGACGGTGAGACCACGCCGGATGGCGGCGCCTACCAGCGCGGACCGGATCGTGTCCGCCAGCGCCGGGTCACCTTCGCCATCGCGGCCCTGGTTTCCGGCTCCTGTGCCGGCCCCCGCTTCGCCGGCGTCGCGGTTGGCGGGTACCTCACCGTCCACGCTGGTGAGGGCCGCGTCGAGGCGGATGATGTCGATGGGTAGCAGGCGCAGCAGACGCAGTGTGGCGGCGTCGCCGGCCGCTTCGGTGAGGGCGCACCGGACACCGTGGCGGCGCAGCCGACCGAGCACGTTCCGGGCCGCGACGGGGTCACCGCCCTCCGCCGCCGCGGCGCTGAACGCGGGGACGATCACGCGGGGCGGGAGCCTCTGCTCAGCGAGCGCCTCGAGGATCTCGGTGGCCAGCGACGGCTCGGCGACACGGGCCGCGGAGATCGGGACAAGCACGGCGGGGCGGTCGGCAGCCGCAGCCGCACCGTGGCAGCCGGCGTCCGCCGTGTCATGGCCGAGGTCCTCGCAACAACGATGGAGCAGGAACGTGTCGATCGCCCGCGCGAGCCCGCCGCGGTCGGCCAGGCGGTACAGCCGACCGGCGTCAACGCGGCCGATATCCGGGTGGTTCCAGCACGGTCCGGCGTCGAAGGCGACGACGCGACCGTCCCTGAGGTCCACGACATCGCGGTAGACGACGTCCAGCGTCCCGCTGCCGGGCTCGCCGCGCAACGCCGCCGCGAGCTGACCACCGAGGTGTATCGGGGAGTCCGAGGAGGGCCGGCCGGCCCTCCTGACGACGAGCCCACCCCGCTTCGCGCGTTTGGCCGCGTACATGGCGATGTCGGCATCCCGCAGCAGGCTGTCGGCCGTGACGGTTGCCGCCCCGTGGTCGCCCGTTCCGGGGGACAGCTCGCTGACGACGAGGCCGAGGCTGATCCCGACGGGGTAGCTGTGCTCCCCCAGGCGGAAGGGGGCCCGCATGATGTTCCCGAGCCGGCGGGCCACCGGCTCCGGATCGCCACCCGCACCGCCGAGGACGACGGCGAACTCGTCTCCGCCGAGGCGGGCGACCGTGTCCGTGTCACGGGTCCCGCTCTGGAGCCGGCCGGCAACGACCTGCAGCAGCGCGTCGCCCACAGAGTGCCCAAGGTTGTCGTTGATCTGTTTGAAGTCGTCGACGTCGCAGTACAGCACCGCGAGTCGTCGGCGGTCGCGGACGTGGGCGGCGACGGCCTGTTCCAGCCGCACGGCGAACAGCGCGCGGTTCGCCACTCCGGTGAGTGGGTCGTGGAACGCCTGATGGTGCAGTTCGCGTCGGCTGGTGTCCACCAGGGAGAGCAGGCGGGCGTTCTCGCCGATCGTCGCCAGCTGCCGGCATACGAGGAACACCAGCAGGCCGATCAGGCCGAAGAAGTCGAGCTCGTCGGCCCGC
The DNA here is from genome assembly GCF_000177675.1 of Parafrankia sp. EUN1f. Taxonomy (GTDB): domain Bacteria; phylum Actinomycetota; class Actinomycetes; order Frankiales; family Frankiaceae; genus Parafrankia. Next base: position 7,212 of record NZ_ADGX01000205.1, on the reverse strand, counting down.
GTCCCGGTGGCGAGCCGGGTGAGGGTGACCGCTCCGGCCGCGCCGAACGCGAGATACGGCAGGACGGCGCGCACGCTGAACACCCAGGTACCGGTCTGCGGGCTCGGCTCCGACGGCGGCCGTCCCGGCGGGGGCGGGACCAGCGCCGCACTGATCAGGAGCAGCCAGGAGACGAGGTAGCCGAGGTGAACCGCCGCCGGCACCACTCCGTTTGTGGCGGCGGCCAGGTACAGGTAGACGCCCATCGTCACCGACATGACCGCCATGCCCGCCGCGAGCAGTATCAGCGTTGGCAGCGACCGTGGCCGGCGGGCCGTGGCCAGCAGTGCCGCCACCACGACGAGAACCAGTCCGATCGCGATGGAACTGAAGACGATCGCCAGAGCCGGCCTGCTCAGCGTGGTTCGGTGGACGACCGGCGCCAGCAGCGTCGACCAGGCGACGAGTGCGCCGGAACCGACGATCAGCGCACTGTCGAGCACGGTGATCACATACCAGTGCCGACCATGCGGTCGCGGCAGGCTGCGCGGGCCCGCCCGGGCGAGCACCAGCTCGGACGGCAGGAGCAGCAGCCCGGCGAGCGCCGGCAGGTAGGCGAGCAGGAACGTGGCGTGGACGAGCTCGATCTCGTTGTAGACATCGGCACCGTGGACGATGCCGTGCCAGGAGTTAGCCAGCGCGATCAGGAAGCCGCCGAACGTGGTCAGGGCGACCAGCAGGCGCCATCGCCGGTCGTTCGCACCGGCGCGCCGCGCGGTGGACAGCAGCACCACGGTGGCCACCAGCGTCGCCACCGTGCAGGACATATCGACAGCCTGAAGATCATAGGGGGCCGGCAGCAGGGCCACGCAGATCACGGTAAGCAGGGCAAAAGCCCAGCAAGCCCAGCAGCCGAACGCCGCCGGCCACGGCCGGCGAACCCGCCCACCGGACTCATCCATCGGCATACGTCACATCCCCGATCGGCTCGCCCCGGCCGGACGACCGTCCGGATGCCGCATCGCCATAACACCGATCATCAGTATTCTAACCAGCCGTGGCCAGATGAATCCTCACCGTGCCCATCGGGATGATCCGCCCGCAGCACCCATCGCGGGCCTCCAGGCGACACGGGGACACGATGGGCACGGTGGCACGAGAGCGCAGTGGACAAAAGGGATGCAGAGCAGCCCGTCGCGGAATCCGCCACTGTCGCCGAGCAAGAAGTGAGGATCATGGCTGCTGAAGCAGCCGAAATCCTCACTTCTTGCTGATTGCCAGGTGGCTTCAGGTGCCGACCCGGCGCCGACCACCAGCGCAGACGCAGAAACGCCGATACGCCCGGACGTCTTGTGGACGTCCGGGCGCACCGGCGTCGTGCCTGGGGCGGTGGCCCCCGCTCTGATCCGCACCTCACCCAGCCGCGGCCGACCTGACGAAGGTCGCGCGACGCAGGATCAGCGCCGTGTTCGATCAGCTCAGATCTTGTGACCCCAGCATGGCTTCGAGCTCACCCACGGGCTCGTACCCTGCTGCGCATACAGAATATGCGCACGCTTCCACTGCTCAGCCACACTCGCGTTCTGCGGCAGACCCTTACCACCCACCGCATGCCACGTGCCCGGCATGAACTGGAACAGCCCACCAGCACCAATCGAGTTCACCACACGCGGATTACCACCGGACTCACACGGCACCACAGCACTCAGGAACCTGTGCGCATCCGGCCGCGCCGCGGCACTCGCCGGCTGGGACATCGCGATACCGCCACCAATCGTCGCCGCCAACACCGGCGCGACCAGCAAAGCACGGCCACGACGGATGGAACGACGGTTCTTGCGAGCACCCGAAGTCATCAGGGACAAAATAAATACCCTTCCTCACACCTGCGAAGTCAGCTGTCGGGTTCGATCCAGAAAGCAGCCCCGGCCACACTTGGTAATAGGCCGATCGCGCTGCGCGGCTTCACCCCGAAGGGCGCCTGCCTACGACGCCCGGGAACTTCGGCCCCCCGCTCCCGCCTGCTGGATGTCGAAGCACCGGGCGAGGCGGGATTCGGCGTGCCACCCGATGTGCGCTCCCCACGTCCGGAAGCACGTCAACAACGTTACCCACCACCCGCCAGCGATTTCTACAGCCCAGTGAAGAGCACCACTCGCCACCCGGGGGCCTTGAAAAGCCCGCCGCCGACCACCTCGGCGCGGTGGAACGCCCCTTTCATACCGCCGACATTCCGTCAGCGTCAGCACCCCGCCACAATGGGACTGGAACCACCACGCACCCGGTGACCGCCGGACTCGGCTGCGCGACGAGAATTTCGCCTGCCCGACGGGAGCACATCACACAAAACAGACAGAACGCCGCCCGGCGTCAGGGGTCCCGGCGGGCCGCGCGGGCTGTCAGTCCCGCGGAGAGCAGGTGCAGGCCGCGGGTGGTCGTCGGGTCGGCGCCGGTCAGCTCGGCGATCCGCCGCAGCCGGTAGTCGAGGGTGTTCGGGTGAATGTGCAGCGCCATGGCCGCCTCCTGGCGACGCAGGTCGAGGGCCAGGTACGTCCGCAGTGTGCGCTGAAGGTCAGGCTTGCCATCGAGGCCGTCGAGCAGGTGCTCGATCGCCGGCAGCGCGGCGCTGGGCCGGGTGAGCTGGTACTCGACCAGCAGGTCGTCGAGCTGGAACAGGCCGGGGGCGCGGCCGAGCGCACGGGCCAGCCGCAGCAGCTCGGTGGCCTGCTCGTGGGCTTCGGGTAATCGGGCCCGGCGATCCGCCGCCACGACCGCGACATCCACCGGGGCACCGTCGAGCGCCTCGGTGGCCACGGCAAGCAGAGCCGGTATCCGGTCGATGACGGCGGCGGTGTCCTCGTCATCGACCGGGAGCAGGGCCGTCGCGCCGCGGCCGTCGTCGTCCACGGCGACCGGGACCGCCGTCCCGAAGCAGGTGCCGAACGCCTCGTGGAGTCGCCGGGCGTAGCGGCCCGTCCGGTCCGGGGCACCGGGCTGGCGCACACGGACCACGGCCACGAGGTGGGCGGCGCCGAGCACGACCCCCGCACGGTCGGCGAGGACCTCCGCGGGCGCACCGGCGAGCAGCGCTCCCACCAGCTCGCGCTGCAGCTCACGCTGGGCGGCGTGACCGGTGTTCGTGGCGGCGACGGCGCCGACGCCGGGGATGAGCATCGGCAGGAAGCGCTGCAGGAACACGGCGACGGCGATCACGTCGTCCTCCTCGCCGGGGCCCGCGAGCCGGGCGACCTCCTCGAGGGTGATCCGCGCGCCGATGTGATGCGCCATCAGCATGGCCTCGGACGCCACCTCATCCGGCGCGGACAGCGCCGCCGACGGCTTCAGCAGGGCGAGCTCCGCGGGTGTCGGCAGGCGGTCCTCGCGCAGGCAGCGGGCGAACAGCTCCACTCCGGCGAAGGCGAGCCCGGACAGCTCACCGTGACCCAGCTCCGGGACGACCTGCGCGGGCGGCAGTTCCGCGATCACGGCGGAGACCATCCGGCCGGCGATCACACCGAGCGAACGGTCCAGCCGGTCACAGATCGAGCGCGGCGCCGGCCGCGTCGCCGGCGGCAGCTGCTGCTGCGCCGGTGGCAGCTGCTGCTGCTGCGCCGGTGGCTGGGGCTGCTGCGCCGGTGGCTGGGGCTGCGGTCCCGGCTCGGCGGGCGGGCCGCCGTCGCCGTCGCCGTTGTGAGATCTCACAACAAACCCCTACGTCGTTTCGGGCTAGCATGCACTGCGATCCAGGTCACATTTGTCGAGACTCAGGCTGCGCTCACACCGCGTCGGCGGTGGATGAGGATCGGAGGAGACACGTGTACCTGGGATCGGTCGCCCGCGAGGTGCCAGACAAGATCGCCTACCTGGTCATCGACGGAACTGAGGCCGGCCAGGTCCGGGAGTCGGTCACCTACCGCGAGCTCGACGAGCGTTCCAACCGGCTCGCCCAGCTGTGGTGGAGCCGCGGGCTGCGACCCGGCGACGTGGTCGCCGTCTGCATGGAGAACAACGCCCGCTACCTCGAGGTGGTCTGGGCGGCGCAGCGCTCCGGCCTGTTGTACACCGCCGCCAACTACCGACTGACTCCCGACGAGCTGGCCTACATGGTGGACGACAGCGGGGCCAAGGCCCTGGTCGTCTCCGCCGCCACCGAGCAGTCGGCGCTCACGCTGCTCGACCGCACGCCGTCGGTGCGCGTCCGGCTGGCGGTCGGCGCCGACCTGCCCGGCCACGAGCGCTACGAGGAGGTAGTCGCGACCTTCCCGGCGCGTCCGCTCGACACCGAGCTGGAGGGCGGGGACATGCTCTACAGCTCGGGGACGACCGGGCGTCCGAAGGGCATCCGGTCGTCGATCGCCGAACCGGCGCCGATCGGTGAGGGCGGGCCGTTGCCCGCGCTGCTGCAGCAGCTCTACGGGTTCGGGCCGGACACGGTCTACCTGTCACCGGCACCGCTTTACCACGCGGCCCCGCTGCGGTACTGCGTGACCGCGACCCGGCTCGGCGGCACCGTCGTCGTGATGGAGCGGTTCGACCCCGCGGCGTTCCTCGGCGCGGTCAGCGAGTACCGGGCCACCCACGCCCAGGTGGTGCCGACGATGTTCGTGCGGCTGCTGAAGATGCCCGAGGAGCAGCGCCTCGCCTACGACACGTCCAGCCTGCGGTATGTGATCCACGCCGCGGCGCCGTGCCCGCGCCATGTCAAGCAGGCCGTCCTCGACTGGCTGGGGCCGATCGTCCACGAGTACTACGCCGGTTCCGAAGGCAACTGTTACGTGGCCTGCTCACCGCAGGACTGGCTTACGCATCCCGGTTCGGTCGGCCGGGCGCTGCTCGGTGTCCCGCACATCACCGACGACGACGGCGTCGAGCTCGGCGCCGGCCAGATCGGCACGGTCTGGTTCTCCGGGGGTCCCGAGTTCAACTACCACCATGATCCGGTGAAGACGGCCGAGTCGCACGACGCCCGCGGCTGGTCGACCCTCGGCGACATCGGCTATCTGGATGAGGAGGGCTTCCTCTACCTCACCGACCGCAAGTCCTACACGATCATCACCGGTGGGGTGAACGTCTACCCGCAGGAGATCGAGGACCTCCTGGTGGGGCATCCGGACGTCCTCGACGCCGCCGTGTTCGGCGTGCCCGACCCGGATCTGGGCCAGCGCGTGCAGGCCGTCGTGCAGCCCGTGCCGGCCGTCGTCGAGAGCGTCACCGGAGCCGCCACCGCGGGTCCCGCCGCGGCCATCACCGATACCGCCATCGCAGCGGCGCAGGACGAGCTGGTCGACGAGCTGATGCGGTACTGCCGTGAGCATCTTGTCGGCCCGAAGCGGCCGAAGGATATCGACATCGTCACCGAGCTGCCCCGCCATCCCACCGGCAAGCTCTACAAACGGCTACTTGTCGACCAGTACAGCAAGAACAACCAGGCCGGCCAGTACGACCAGGCCGGCCGGACCATCCAGCTCTGACCCGGAAGGGATGCGCCGCGATGCCAGTTGCCGCCGGTTCGACGCCGCTACGCACAGTCGACGAGGTCGACCTGTCCGACATGTCCTTCTGGGTCCGGCCGAGGGCCGAGATCGACGCGGCGTTCGCCCTGCTGCGGGCCGAACGCCCGCTGCCGTTCTACCCGGAGCCGGTCTTCGCCAAGGGCGCCATCCCCTCGGGACCCGGCTACTACGCGGTCACCCGCCACGCCGACATCGCGCGGATCAGCGCCGAGCCGGGGATCTTCTCGTCGGCGCAGGGCGCCACGACCATCGTCGACCTGCCGGCGGAGTTCCTGGAGTTCTTCGGCGGAATGATCAACCTGGACGCACCCCGGCACCACCGGCTGCGCCGCATCGTCTCCCGGGCGTTCACGCCGCGCATCATCGCGCAGACCGAGGCCGACATCGCCACGATCGCCCGCACCGTCGTCGACGACCTGGTCGCGGATGGCCCGGGCGAGTTCGTCGAGCGGGTCGCCGCCCGGCTCCCGCTGGAGGTCATCTGCCGGATGATGGGCCTGCCGCGGGAGCGCTACGCCGACATCTTCCGCTGCACGAACGTGATCCTCGGCTCCGCCGACGCGGACTACGTGCCCGAGGGCACGGACATCGTCGCCGCCCTGCTCGGCGCGGGCGCCGAGCTCGCCGCGCTGCTGCAGGAGACCGCGGCGGCGCGGCGGGCGAATCCGACGGATGACCTCACGACCGCGCTCGCCCTCGCCGAGGTCGACGGCGAGCGGCTGGACAACGGCGAGATCGCCTCGTTCTTCATCCTGCTGCTGGTCGCCGGCAACGAGACCACGCGCACCGCGATCAGCCACGCGCTGCTCGCGTTGACGGCGTTCCCCGCCCAGCGGGAGATCTGGCAGCGTGACATCGACGGGACGAGCGCGACCGCCGTCGAGGAGATCGTGCGCTGGGCGAGCCCGGTGCGCTGGATGCGCCGCACCGTCACCCGCGAGGTGGACGTCGCCGGTCAGCGGCTGGCAGCCGGCGACAAGGTGCTGCTGTTCTACTCGTCGGCGAACCGCGACGAATCCGTGTTCACCGACCCCGACCGTTTCGACGTCCGCCGGGACCTTAACCCGCATCTGGGGTTCGGCGGCCACGGCCCGCACTTCTGCCTCGGCGCCCACCTGGCTCGCCGCGAGATCTCGGTGATCTGGCGTGAGCTGTTCGCCCGCGCGCCAGACATCCACGCGGTCGGCGAACCCGAATGGCTGGCCAGCAGCTTCGTCAACGGCGTCAAGCGCCTGAACTGCGACTTCACTACCCGCTAGGCCGGTGGAGCAGTCAGTCACCACTGGTCTCAGCTGGTCACAGCTGGGTTCTGATCCACCCCCGCGCCCCGGATCACAACGCGAGAGCACGGAGTTGCTCGCGAAGATCTTCATACCAGGCGTGCTGCCCCCGCTGATCTGTCCGGGGCGGCGCGCCCAGAGCGTCGACCGGGTCCGTCACGTCGTAGGTGACGCGGTAGGCCGCGATCGACGCGGCTGTGTCCATCCAGGCGGCGCCTTTCTGGCCGGACGGTGGGCTGTAGCCGACGGCGCGGTTCAGCCAGCGCGGCAGCAGGGCGGACTCGCCCACCGCCGCGGCGACACGTTGCCGAATCAGCTGGCGCAGGCGGGCACGAGCCTCGTCGCCGCTGCTGATGGCGGGGTCGTGCACGGCATGTAGCTCGTCATCGGCCGCGATTCGACCGGAGGCCGATTCCGCCTCCTGCCTGGTCAGCTCCAGG
>NZ_ADGX01000206.1 GCF_000177675.1 Parafrankia sp. EUN1f | reverse complement strand
TTGAAACGGGCCCGCCGGCGGAAGATCCCCGAGAGAGCGGCCGCGATCCGGGCCACGCTGCGGGCCGAGCAGCTACCCGTCGGTCCGGCTTCGACGCTGGCCTACGCGGCGGTCGTGCGTGCCCAGGCCGGTCTGCTGACCGCGCTCAACGCCGAGGTCGCCCGCCTCGAGGAGCAGGTCGAAGCCCATTTTGGCGAGCACCCGGACGCTGAGGTCCTGCTGTCCCAGCCCGGCCTGGGCACGGTCCTCGCTGCCCGGGTGCTCGCCGAGTTCGGGGACGACCCGAAGCGCTACACCGACGCCAAAGCCCGCCGCAACTACGCCGGCACCAGCCCGATCACCCGCGCGTCAGGCCGCAAGACGGTGGTCATGGCCCGCTACGCCCGCAACAACCGGCTCGCCGACGCCCTGCACCAGCAGGCCTTCTGCGCCCTGAACGCCTCGCCTGGCGCCCGTGCCTACTACGACACCGTCCGCGGACGCGGCAAGTCCCACCACGCCGCCCTCCGCCAGCTCGGCAACCGTCTGGTCGGCATTCTCCATGGCTGCCTCAAGACCCATACCCCCTACGACGAGGCAACCGCCTGGCCGCGGAACGTCACACTCGCACCCGCCGCTTGACATCCAAAAACATGGGATGTCTGACCTGCGCAAACGCGATGCCGCCACCCGACAGGCACCTGCCACACCAACAAAACGATCAATAAATCGAACGCCATCGCAGGTCAGCACCTATGTGACCCTGCGTAGTGGACAAAACCATCCACAATACGAACCGTCACCCGACCATACCGGGCCACACGATCTCCATCCCCAATTAGACAAATAGGCCGTTCACCAGCACAAACATACGGCTACGCCGTCGTACGTCCGCAGCCGTGACGTCGCGCACGGCTGCCGGATGACCCGCATGGCCGCGGCTACGGGAGCAGTTCGCTGGCGTGCCGGTGGTAGATCTCCGCGACAAGGTCAGGGTCGGGTGCACCGCCAGGCGGCAGAACCGCACCGATGTCCCGCATGAAGCCCAGGCCGGCCACACCTGGGCTCCACAGGCCGAGTACCCGGGCAGGGGTCCCCGCGGGATTGGCGAAGGTGTGCCGAACACCGCGGGGCGCCATGCAGAAAGCGCCCACAGGCGCCTCGACCGGATCGGCCTGACCGTACGTGAGCAGCAGCACGCCCTCCAAGACGTAAAGGGCCTCGTCGAAGCCGTGGTGGACATGCGGCACCGGCCCCGCGAACGACGGCGGAATCACGATCTCCGCCGCGGCCAGGGAGTCCACCCCGGGCGTGGGCTCCCCCAGAACCGCCGTCGGCTGCCCCGCGTAGAGGAAACGGCGGGCGTCAACCGGACGGATCACCGTGCCACCGTGCGTCATGAGGCAGGCATCCCTGCGTGCCCGGCGACCGGCCCCGCCGTCCACCGCCGCATCAGGTGTTCGCAGGCAGATCAGTGCCGGCGCCGCGCCAGCGCATGGTGACCAGGTCATGACATGCGGCGGGCAGCGTCGGCTCGCTCTGCCCTTCGACGACGAACCCGGCGTCGGCGATCATCCGCAGGTCGTCGGCACCAGGTTGACCCTCACTGGTGAGGTAGTCACCCAGGAAGATCGAGTTCGCCAGGTGCAACGCCAGCGGTTGGAGGCCACGCAGGTGGATCTCCCGGCCACCAGCGAGGCGCACCTCCACATCGGGGAACATGAACCGGAACGCCGCCAGGATCCGAAGGCAGCGATGCGGGGTCAGCTCCCAGCGGCTGGCCAGCGGGGTGCCGTCGAACGGAATCAGGAAGTTGACCGGCACCGAGTCGGGATCCAGGTCCCGTAGGGCGAAGGCGACGGCAGCGATGTCCTCATCGGTCTCGCCCATGCCGAACACCGCACCCGAACACGGGGACAGACCTGCCGCCGTGGCCGCACCGACCGTGCGGACCCTGTCGTCGAAGGTATGCGTCGAACAGATCTGGGCGTAGTTGTCCTCGCTGGTGTTGAGGTTGTGGTTGTAGGCATCCGCGCCGGCCTCACGCAGCCGCTCGGCCTGGCCAGGCCCCAACAGCCCCAGGCAGACGCACACCTCCACCTCAGGCGCGGCACCCTTGATCGCGCCGACGGTGTCAGCGACCCGGCTGATGTCCCGCTCCCCCGGGCCGCGTCCCGCGGCCACCAGGCACACCCGCTTCGCTCCGGCGGTGATCGCCCGCTGCGCACTGTCGGCGGCGGCCTGCGGGTCGATCCACGAATACCGCAGGATCGGTGTCGTCGAGCCGCGTCGCTGGGAGCAGTAGCCACAGTCCTCCGGGCACAGGCCGCTCTTCATGTTCACCAGGTAGTTCAGCTTCACACGGTTGGCGAAGAACTCCCGACGGACCCGCCCCGCCGCCGCGACGACATCGAGGATCACCTCGTCACCGGTGGCCAGGAGCGCAAGGACCTCCGCTCGGGTCGGCGGCTGGCGTTGCAACGCCTTCACCCTCAGCGCTTCGAGTAGTTCATCAACCTCGGAGAGTGCCATGCCGACCATCTTTCGGGTTCCGCGGAGCACGGCGCAATGTCGAGGCGCGATAAACCTGCCGGACGATGCTTGTCGCCTTCGACGCCATGCGTCCTCCCCACGCCCGTGGGGATGATCCGATGGCCTGCCCGGCAAGGTCAAGGTTGTTGAGGTCCTCCCCACGCCCGTGGGGGTGATCCGGTGGTGCCCGTCCACGCCAGCTCGAGGGCGGAGTCCTCCCCACGCCCATGGGGGTGATCCTGGTGCTCGGCTTCGCTCCGGCCTCGACCCATGGTCCTCCCCACGCCCGTGGGGGTGATCCGATCGGGCAGGCCGGGTCGCCGACCTGGACCGAGTCCTCCCCACGCCCGTGGGGGTGATCCGTCGACCAGGGCACCATCGACGCTCTCGAAACCGTCCTCCCCACGCCCGTGGGGGTGATCCGGTCAACGACCTCTTCCGCCGCAATGTCCACCCGTCCTCCCCACGCCCGTGGGGGTGATCCGGACAGCGCGAGCGCGAGGCCGGACGGCACCTCGTCCTCCCCACGCCCGTGGGGGTGATCCGGTTTTCACCTCTCGAATCACACCGCCCGATCCGTCCTCCCCACGCCCGTGGGGGTGATCCGCCAGCCACGCCGGCACCCCAGCCGGGGTCTTCCGCGCAAGCTCCGTGAGCACTACGCCGCTCTCTGGTCGTCCCCGCGTACGCGGGGGTCTTCCCCGGCTGGCGTGCTCCACGATCTCCTCGTCGGTGTCGGGTCTTCCCCGTGCGGACAGTCGTCCCCGCGTACGCGGGTCTTCCCCAGGACGACCAGATCGGGCACCGTTCGTACGCGTCGTCCCCGCGCACGCGGGGGTCTTCCCCCACCGGCCGCGCCGTAGCTCTCTTCTATCTGTCGTCCCCGCGCACGCGCGAGGGTCTTCCTCCATCGCAGAGTGGTGCTTTTCCCGCCGTTAGGTCGTCCCCGCGCACGCGGGCGTCTTCCCGTCCGGCCGTTGCGCGAGGATGACCAGTCGGAGTCGTCCCCGCGCACGCGGGGGTCTTCCCGGCTCACCGGCGTCGACGGCGAGCCGAGAGCTGCGCCGCAACATCGCCCCGCACGACGGTGGCCGCTACGACGCGGACCTTGCTCATGCCCGCGCCCGCGAGCGGGGACACCGGTCTCGTCCGGGCCGCATCCTTGATCCATATTGTGGGTGGTCGGTGCCCGTGACGGGCACCGACCACCCACAACGCCGGACCGTTCAGCGGCGGCGCCGTCCGGCTGCGGCGGTACCGACCACCCACACGACCGCCCCGCTGTGCGTCGGCATGGGGCTGGGCGGCGCGGGGTGGGGTGGGGTGGCTTCCTGGACGCGACGGCGATCGCGATGGCCACGGCGATCGCGATGGCGATGACGATCGCGATGGCGATGACGATCGCGATGGCGATGACGATCCGCAGCCAGCCAAGGCTGGAATTGAGCTGAACCTGCCGACTCGCGTCGCCGCTGATCGTGATGTCGCCGGTTGAGGCGCGTACGGCGCGGACCCCACGGTGGACGTGCACTCCGGCGGTGTTCGTCGCGCAGCCGAGCAGAACTGCGATCTCGCCCTGAGTCCAGCCTTCGACATGGTGGAGATACGTCGCGACCCGCTGCCGGTCGGGGAGCCGACCGATGGCCGTCATGACTTGCTGGGCAACAACATGGTCCTCGGGTGTCACCCGGAGCGCGAGCGTCGACCTGCCGCTGGTTGCGGCCTGCTCGAGGCTCGCGGTCTCGGCCGCCGCGACCCGGCCGTGCTTCAGCGCCGTCCGGCCGACCATGTTCCGCACGATGGCGAACAGGTAGGCCGCCTGATTGTCCGTCGTTTCCCAGCGAGGCAGCGCAGCCGCGAAGGCGTCGTGCACCACGCCTTCCGCGTCGAGTTGGGAGTCGCTCAGCCCGCGAGAGCGCATCTGCCTGCGGGCGAAACCCAGCAGCGGGGAATGGAGCCGCGTGTAGGCGACGGACGGGTCTGCCCGCTCAGGCTGATCGCCGTCCTCGCTGACCTCTGCCGCCGGGCGTCCGGAACCTGCCGCGTCGTCGGCCGTCCGGGAGAGTTGCTCCGGCACCGGCGCGGCATCACCCTCGTCATCGCCACCACTGTTCACCGGACCCCCGTCCCCGAGTTGCGGCCACCGCTGCACCCGGACGTCCTCGGCCTCCGGGGCGACGGACGACGGCTGTGCGTCATGACGCCACCACCAATGGCAGAGGATCATCGGGCATCGGGCGCCTCGCCTACGAGTCGGGTCTACGTTCCGCCGGATGGCGGGGGGTCGGTAGGTACGAGGCGTATGTGCACGGCGCCATTTACAGACGCATGACAAGATCTTTTGAGTTCTCCAGGCCACACGTGGTCGCCGGCGAGGCTCGACACGCCTCGCCGGCGACCGTCCGGCTGGCCCCTTGTCAGGGGGCCAGCTTCGGGGCCTGGTCGGGCCCGTTGACCAAACGCCGCAGCCAGCGGGCCAGGGCCGCGCGGGCCCGGGTCCACAACTGCCGCAGGGCCGCCTCGAGTAGACGGCCGGCCACCTGGCCGCACGTCATGGCGCCGAGCACGGTCACGGGATCGTTGAACTTCAACGTCAGTCGCCCTCCTGGTCCAGGGCCGGCCCAGCGGGCTGGCCTCGGACAGTACGTGGCGACTGACGGCGATTTCCTTTACCGGTCCGGCATCGTCCCGAACCCACGGGGCTGCCGGTGCCGTTTGGGCCGGCCTCCTGACCCGGCCGGGCTACTCGTCCTGCTCGCGTTCCTCGGCGGGGTCGCGCAGGGGTCGCAGGCCTGCGCCAGCGGACACCGCCGAGAAGGAGTAGCGGCCCAGGCAGTTCAGGTGGGCATGGCCGAGCGGGGAGAGCCGGGCGACGTCGGCGTCGGCCACTGGGCGGCCGGCCGCGCGCAGCGCGGCGGGCGTGGCGTCGAGGACGACTTCTGGGAGGGCCCCGTGGCCCAGGTTCAGCCGCCGCGCCCGATGGTCGTGGCGCCGACGTTCGGCCACGCGGCCGAGACGTTCCTGGTCGCCCACACGCTGCCCGGCGCCTGGGCGGACGGCACCGCGGTGAAACACCGCCAGACCCTGACCGCACTCGCCGACCGGCTCCCCGGCGTCGACCTACACCCTGGACACCACCGCCGGCGCCGACGAGCTCGCCGCGGCGTTCACCGCCGCCTTCGGCGCCCTCGCGCACGCCACGCGGGTGCGCCACCTGTCCACGCTGCGCTCGGCCCTGGCCTGGTGGCACGAGACCGGCTGGCTCACCAGCGACCCCACCGCCGGCTGGGTACGGCCCAAGGTCGTCGTCGACACCACCCGGGCGCTGACCCGCGACCAGGTCGCCGCGCTGTTTCGCCTCGACGCGCCCCTACGGGAGAAGACCCTGTGGCGGCTGCTCTACGAGACCGCAGCCCGCGCCGAGCAGACCCACGCCTTGATCGAGCAGGTCATGGACCTGCTGCCAGCGTTCCCGGGTGGTCTGGGCGCGGGGGCCCTCGGTGGGCGGTGGGCCGGCTTTCCCCCAGCAGGTGCTGTACGCGGCGATCTCCTGGCGGACGGCCTCGGCGAGGCGATGCCACAAGTGCCACCGGTCTCCGACTTGCTGGGCGGCGGGCAGGACGCGGCGAACGCCTTCGGCGTAGGCGCCGGAGCCGTCCCGGCAGACGACCTGCACGCCGGGATGAGCGCGCAGCCAGGCCTCCAGGACGTCGGCGCCCCGGCCGGGCAGGACGTCGACGCGGCGGCGGGTGTGCGCGTCGATGAGGATCGTGGCGTAGCGGTGGCGGCGGCGCAGCGCGAAGTCGTTCACGCCCAGGACCTGCGGGACCTCGGGCGGGGGCAGCGGAAGGCGCAGGAGGCAGCGCAGCGCGGTGTCCCGTGACAGGCACCGACAGGGCGGACAGGACCTGGGCTCCGGCGCGACCCGCGAGTTCCCGGACCACCGCACCGACCTGGGCGTTACCAGCCGGACGGTGCGCCGCTGGTAACGCTCCAGCACCCCCGGGACCTGCACCCGCGCCGTCCACGCGCCGCACCGCGGGCACGCGACCGGCCCGTCCGGGGTCCGTGCCGCGACCCGGATCCGGTCACCCTCGTCCGCCACATCCTCCACGACCAGCGGCGCCAACCCCGAAAACACCACCGCCACCAGGCCATCCACACCAGCCACGACGGATCGTGACATAGCGGGCCGCGCCAGCTACCACCGGATGTGCGGCAGAGCCGGAAACCTTTACAGGCCCCCGGCTGGCGGAAACGCGACCCGATCGCAGGACAGGCGGCTGCCTCTGGAAGAGTCTGACATGAGGCGGAACGGAGTGCATTTCCGGGTGATCGGTGTTAGTGCAGGTAGGGAGAGTCGTGGGCAGTCGCGGGGATGGCACGTGGAACTTTCAGTCGGTCGCGCCGGAGTGGAGCCCGCCAGCAGACCTCAGGATCGACGTGCCCCACGTCGCTCGGATATACGACTACTACCTGGGCGGGAAGGACAACTTCCCGGCCGATCGGCAGGCCGCTGAGAAGACCCTGGAGGTCTTCCCGGACGCGCCGACCGCGGCGCGACAGAACCGGGCGTTCGTGCACCGCGCGACCAGGTACCTCGTCGCCGAGGCCGGCATCCGCCAGTTCCTCGACGTCGGCACCGGCATTCCGACTCGCCCGAACCTGCACGAGATCGCCCAGGGCATCGCTCCGGAGTCCCGGGTCGTCTACGCCGACAACGACCCCATCGTCCTCGCGCACGCTCGGGCGCTGCTCACCAGCACGCCTGAGGGCAAGACCGCCTACCTCGACGCCGACCTGCGTGAGCCGGAGAAGATCCTGGCCTCGGTCGAGATTGCCGAGACCTTGGACCTCGACCAGCCCATCGCCCTGTCGCTGATCGCGATCCTGCATTTCATCCCGGACTCCGATGATCCGTACGGCATCATCCGGCGGTATGTCTCCGTTCTGCCGTCCGGGAGCTACCTGGCGCTCACGCACGGCACCGCCGACTTCACCGTCGAGGTCAGCGCTGCCCAGGAGGTCTACCGGTCGCGTGGCATCTCCGGCACCGCGCGCAGCCGGCAGGAGGTGGAGCAGTTCTTCGACGGTCTGGAGATCGTCACGCCCGGCGTGGCCGTCGTCCACCGCTGGCGGCCGGACGCCCCCTTCGGGGACAGCCTCAACGACGCCCAGGTCAGCGTCTACGGCGCCATTGCCCGTGTTCTCTGATCTGGCCCGCTACCGGGCGCAGGCGGGAGCCGTTGGCCGGGCTGGCGCCGATGCGGGCCCGGTCGGTTCTGTCCGAGGGCTGCGGCTACTGACAGCGACGCCCGCGAACGGACCGGTCGCGCTGACCCTTTAAGGGCCTCGCCAGCTCGGCCAACCCCTCACTGGCCACACGAACTCTGTGGGATCGGTGGCGTTCACGGCGGACGGGCACACCCTCGCTACCCGGCAGCGCCGACAAGACGGTGCGCCTCTGGCAGATCTACTGACGCGCGCCGGCAACGGACATCGCGGACTCACCGCGAAGAACGCCATGAACCTGACCCATGACCAGGACCGGCGGCGCCAGAGGGCACCGCTGATCAGGCCGGGGCGCCGGCATACCCGCCACCGGCTCGACCATCTCGACCGGGCTTTCGGAAGGAGCACCGTGCCGCGCACCGTCTATGGCTACATCTCGTTGGAAGGCGACGACGAATCCGCGATAGAACGCGTCCACGACCTTCTCACCGCCCACGCCCAGGCCGAAGGCCTTGCCCTGAAAGAGATCATCGTCGACCGCGACACGCCTCCCGGGCGGATCATCCGCGCTGGCCTCACCGTCCTCCTCGACACCCTCCTACGCACCGAAGGCTGCGGGGTCCTGATCGCCGGCCCCGACCAGCTCTCGTCGATCCCCGCGGTACGCCGAACGATCCAGAGGCAGATCGAGAACCTCGGAGCGACCGTGCTGGTCATGCCCGACACGCGGACCGTGGAACGGCTTCCTCTCCTCAAGCCGGCATGAACCTCCCCACCGGCGCAGGACCGCAGCCGACCACCCACCTGCGGGCACACGTGCACCAGTTCACCGCCGACACGACCGCCCCGGCCCTGGCACGGCGCGCGGCAGCCCATCTGCTGGAACGCTGGGGACTTCCCGACCTCATCGACACCAGCACACTTCTGGTGTCAGAACTCGTCACCAACGCCGTCCGCGCCTCCGAGACCCCGACGTACCGCGACCCCTCCATCATCGCCATGCGTATCAGCTGGACCGCATCAAGCATCATTCTCGAAGTCTGGGATCGAAACCCCACACCGCCCGTTCTTCGCACCCGGTACCTCGAAGACGAAAACGGCCGAGGCCTCCACCTCGTGGAAGCACTCAGCACCGCCGCGGCCTACTACCCGGCACCCACCGGACAGGGAAAAGTCACCTGGTGCCAGATCGACGCACCAGAACTCGCCGAAGCAGAGGAACCGAGCCCGCTCCTTCCCCGCCGACGCCCCAGCGTCGCCCGAACCGATCCCGGCACGGTCTTCGATGATCTGGCGGTGCTCACCCGCGTTCGCGACCGCCTGCAGGCACTCGACGTCCATCTACCCCGGATGCGATCCGCAGCAGGCCTACCGGCGGCAGACCCGGGCCGCGGGGACACCGAAACGCCCCGCCCGCCCTCGACCCTGGCCACACCGCACGGCGCACGGTGACCACCACCGTCCGACGCCCCCACCACGGGCCGCCGCTCACTCGCCGATATTGCCGACAGCCGCCTTCCCCACGGCTCACCGTCGACACCCGCGGCGGCTACCGTCCCGGCCTTGAGGCCATCGCGGCCTTCGTCACCCGCCCCGCGGACTCCGTCCGCCAGGATCCGTAACGTCGACGATGGTCCTGATTCCGCCGGCGTGCGGTGGGTGACCTTCCCGAGGACGGATGGTGGGGCACGGCGGACCCCGTTCCGCGCAGTGGCGATGTGCGGCGGCTGCCTCCGGCCCGGTGGAATTCCAAGCATCGATCTCAGATACGGATCGAGGGCGACGGTGCTCGATCTGGACTCAGCGATCACGCCGCCGGGTGCCTCGCCGCCAAGCCTCGGCTCTGATGTCCGCCGGTCTTCGAAGCGGAGGCGACGGGCGCTGGCATGGTCAGTGGGCTTCCGCTCGACCAGGTTGGCAGTCACCGTGCCCAAGGTGGCTGATCAGAACGATCCGGGTTCGATGATCTCCTCGCCCTCGCGGTGAGGGGCCTCGAAGCGGGCGTAGAAGTCGTCGAGCGCGGACTCCGTCACGGTCAGCGCGTTCGCATCGCCCCGCAGGTTCCGCGCCGTCAAACGCCGCAACAACTCCTGACGGGGGACGCGGAAGTACAGGAGCCGCCACTGCCCGCCGGCGTCCTCGACGACCTGTTTCCATTCCCGCCGGGTGGAGCGTTGCCATAGTCCGTGGTCCAGCACAACGTCCCGCCCCGCTACGACCAGCGCGACGAGGCGGGCACGCACCTCGGTGATGACCGGGGCCTCCAGGGCAAAATAGTCCCGTTCCGGGTAGTCCACGCCGTATCGGCCGTGCCGGGCATGGACGAGCTCGTCCACGGACAGCCGGATCGCGCCGGCGGGCTCCAGTCGCCGGGTCGCGTAGGTGGTTCTACCCGACCCGGTCAGCCCGACCAGCCGGTAGACCACCGGTTCGGCCTTCCCACCGGAGCCGTTCCCTCGGGCCGGCACCGATGTCTCCACCACGTCGCCGATCATGGACCTTCGAGGCCGATGACGGTCCCGAACGGGTCGACGATCTGGCAGATCCGCCGTCCTTCCGACACCGTGAGCGGGCCACGATGGTGGACACAGCCCGCGGCGAGAAGACGCCGACGAGCGTCGTCCAGGTCAGTGACCGCCCGGTAGACGATGGGCGATCCGCCCCGGGGGTTGCGGGCGTCGTCGGCCTGGTGAAAGCCGATCTCCACGCCAGCGACGGTGAGCCAGGCGTAGACCGACTCCCCGTCGACGTCGAGATGGACCTCAGCGTCGAGCAGGCCTGCCCACCAGCGCGCGGATCTTTCGGGGTCGACGGCGAAGGTCATGACGGTGGTGACGGGACCGAACATCGGTGGCTCTCCGCGGACAGACGATGCTCTGGTGAGGCTACCCAGCCGTGCCCGGCCTGTGATCGGCTCTGTCGGCGTACCCGTGTGGCGAGGTCAGTCCGGTGACACCGGAATCCATCGGGGGGCGTCGACGTACACCCCGGTGATCTTCCAAGCATCGCGGCCTCGCGCCGTGGGCACCGATACCTCGTCGGGCGGGACGGAGCCGGCTGCCAGACTGGCGCCATGAGCACCCCGCCGCTGCGGAAGGCGGCCCGAGCCGTCGTTCTCGACCCCGACCAGCGCGTCCTGCTGCTCCACTACGACGACAACGACGGCTTCTGGGCGGACCATCGACGCTGGGTAGGCGCGTCAGCTCAGGCGTCGCGGCTTGGCCGCTCGCCCTACGGGACGAGGCGGGCACCGAACCGCGCAAGGGACAAGTCGATCAGCTACTGGTGTCTCCCGACCGGAGTGGGAGCGCCTGCATCCCATCAGGTTGACAGGCAGGACAAACGAGCACCACCTTGGAGTGAGGGATGAGAAGCAGCGTGTCTGCTGTGCCGCTGCTCCGTCGGTGGGCGGTGACGCGGATGGAACGTACATGGCTGTCACCCACTGGCGTGAGGCCGGTGCCACCGCCTCTTCCGCCGCCGGACGCGGAGCCGGTGTCCCGCTCGACTTTCCGGAAGCTGGCCGTGGGGAGCGCCGTGTTCGCGCTCCTGGTTCTGGCCGCCACATTGATCCTTCCCCTGCGGCCCGCCAAGATTCTCGATTGGACGACAACGATGGCCGTCGCGGCCTTCGCCATGGCATGCTGCGCGGTCACCGCTCAGCGATCACCTCCGGGGGAACGCCTGTGGCGTCTCCTGCTCGGCGCCGCCGTGTTCAGCAGCTTCCTCCCCAAGATGGTCGCTGCGATGCAGTCCGGGTTCAGCAGCCGTGTCCTTGGCTCGGATGTGTCAATCTTGGTGCCAGCTCTGATGCTGTATCCGCTGGCTCTCGCCGGTCTGTTGACCTTCCCGACGGTACCGGCCCACAGCCGGGATCCCTCAGCTGGTCTCGGTGGTCGCAACGGCTCCTGGCAACTCGTCACCCTTCTGGACTGCCTGCTGGTAGTCGGCGCTCTGCTCCTGCTGGGCAGCGCGACCATCATCGCGCCGGTGCTGGCGCGCGGGCTCGGAAACGCGGGCAGCGTGGTCATCATCCAGATTGTCGGAACCGCAGGAAAGCTGCTGATCCTGATAGCGATCATCTTGATCGCCATTTTTCGGCGGCCGTGCGGCACCGGCTCGCTCGCCTTGGTCGCCGCGGGCGTGCTGATCTCCATCGTGACCGATTCTGTGGAGCTGTACGCCTACGCCGCTGGCCGGACCCAGGTGCACCCGGCGTTCGCGCTCGGGTTCCTCGTTGGCCGCCTGCTTCTCGGCCTTGGTGTGGCCGCACCGGCCTCCGGACGCCTCGCTGCATGGACCCGGCATGGACCACCCGCTCTGTGGGTCCCGGTGATCCTGCCCTACGTACCGGTCGTCGGAGTCGTTGCGCTCGTCGCGGTCCAGGTCACGATGGGCACCCTCAACCCGCCTGTGCTCTATGGCGCTTTGGGGCTTGTTCTGATCGCCTTGCTTCGTCAGACGGTCACGCTGGCCGACAACACCCGGCTCGTCGGCCACCTCCGGGACAGCCGAGACGAACTGCATCATCAGGCGTTCCACGACCCACTCACCGGACTGGCCAACCGTGCCCTGTTCAATGACCGGCTGCAGCAGGCTGTCACCCGCCACGACCGGCACGGCGACCCCATCGCCGTGCTGTTCTGCGACCTCGACGACTTCAAGGACGTCAATGACACGCTCGGCCACCCTGCCGGCGACGAGCTGCTTCGCGCGACCGCACGCCGGCTCACCAGCAGCGTCCGCGCCGCCGACACCGTGGCCCGCCTCGGCGGAGACGAGTTCGCCGTCCTTCTCGAGGGTCCCCACGACCCGGCGGCAACTGGCCATCGCATCGCTGCCACGATCCGCGGGCCTTGCCCACTCGTCGGCACCACCCGCACCATCCAGGCCAGCATCGGCATGGTCGTCGTCGAACCGGCTGTCGGCCCGCTCACCGCCGAGACACTGCTCCACCATGCCGACCAGGCCATGTACACAGCCAAACGGCGAGGTAAGGGACAGATGGTCATCCATCCGCTGAACGCCGGCGGCGCGTCGGCCGTGGCCTCTGGAAGGTGTCAGGTCGACTGAGACAGTGCTGCTTGATTGGTCGGGCCCTGGCTCTTGATCCACACGGTCTCGGGTAGGCGGAGTGGCCGTGGCCGGCGGGCGAACCGCCCGGGTCAGGCCCGGACGGGTCGGCAGCCGTCGGGTCAGGCACCGGCGAGGCCGTTCGCCGTGCGCACGATGTTCACCATCCCCCGCATGATCTCGGTGAGGCCGTAGTCCTTGGGGGTGAAGACCGCCGCGACGCCGAGCGCGGTCAGCCGATCCGCGTCGGCGGGCGGGATGATGCCACCCACCACCACTGGTACATCCCCGAGCCCCGCGGCCCGCAACCCGTCCAGCACCTCGGGCACCAGGTTCATGTGCGAGCCCGACAGCACCGACAGCCCCACGATGTGGACGTCCTCCTCCACCGCGGCGGCGACGATCTGCGCGGGCGTCAGCCGGATGCCCTGGTAGACCACTTCGAAGCCGACATCACGGGCCCGCACCGCGATCTGCTCCGCGCCGTTCGAATGCCCGTCCAGGCCCGGCTTGCCGACCAGCAGCCGCAGCCGCCGCCCCAGCTCCTCGCCGGTGCGGGTGACGAGC
>NZ_ADGX01000207.1 GCF_000177675.1 Parafrankia sp. EUN1f | reverse complement strand
CCGCGGCGCCCGCGGCCGGCCCCCGCCCGGTGACCGCCGGGGCTCCCGCCACCGACGGGCACCCGGTGCTGGCCGAGCTGGGCGCCGCGATCGCGGATACCTCCGCCGCGCTGTCCACCGTCACGGACCGCTGGGCGGGCAGCCAGCGACCGACCCCGGCCACCCCGACCGGGCTGTCCACCCCCGCCGCGTCGGCCGCGTCGGCGGCTCCGGCGGCCGCGTCGGCTCCGGTGGCGGTCGGACCCGACGGTCGTCACACCGTGCGGCGTGAGCTCTCGCTGGCGACCATGCCCGAGGTGATCGACCACTGCTTCTACCGGCAGCCGCCGGGCTGGCCCGATCCGTCTGACCTGTTCCCGGTCGTGCCGCTGACGGGCGTGCTCGAGATGATCATCGCGGAGGCCGCCGCGCTGCGTCCGGGTCGGGTCGTGGTCGAGGTGAAGGACGTCCGCGCCACCCGTTGGCTCGCGATCGAACCGCCGGTGCAGGTGACCATCACCTGCACCCCGCTCACGCTGGACGAGATCAGGGTCGACGTGGTCGGCTACACCCGGGCGACCGTGGTCTTCGCCGCGAACCACCCGGCACCGCCCGCGACGACCGACGTCTCCACCGGGTTCGCCCCGTGCGCGGGGGCGGCGGGCGAGGTGGTGATTCCCGGTGAGGCCTCCTCGCCGCATTCCGGCCGGGCCATCTACGACGATCGGCTGCTGTTCCACGGTCCCGGCTACCAGGGCATCGAGTCGGTTGACGGGATGGCGCCGACCGGCCTGCGGGGCCGGCTGCGGGTGACGCACGCGAGCGGCGCGTTGCTCGACAACGCCGGCCAGTTCTTCGGCTACTGGGGAATGCAGTACCTCCCGTCGGACTGGCTGCTCTTCCCCGCGTCGGTGGCGTCGATCCGCTTCTTCGGCCCGCAGCCGGGCACCGGGGCGGGGCTGTCCTACCTGGGGCGGATCCGGGAGGTCACCGACCGCTCCGCGACCGCGGACATGGAGCTGCGTCACACCGACGGCCGCCTGTGGGCGCACGTGCGCGGCTGGACCGACCGGCGTTTCACCGAGGACGACGTCCTGTGGTCGATGGCGATGGCGCCGGAGGCCAACACGCAGGGCCAGTCCACCGCGGACGGCTGGCTGGTGGTGACGGAGCACTGGCGGGATCCGGCCTCCCGGGAGCTGTCGCTGCGCCACTACCTCGACGCGGCCGAGCGCGAGCAGCTGGCGCGGCACAACCCGCTCGCGGCCCGCTCCTGGCTGCTGGGACGTATCGCGGTCAAGGACGCGGTGCGCCGGCACTGGTGGGAGCGTGGGGCCGGCGAGGTCTGGCCGATCGAGGTCGGCGTGTCGAACCAGCCGTCGGGCCAGCCGGTGGTGGCCGCGGTGCCGGCCCGGCCCGGGCTGCCCACGCTGCACCGACCGGCGGTCAGCGCCGCGCACCGTCCGGAGATCGCGGTCGCGATCGTGGCGGACGGCGCTCCGGAGCGCGGGTCGGGCGTGGACGT
The DNA here is from genome assembly GCF_000177675.1 of Parafrankia sp. EUN1f. Taxonomy (GTDB): domain Bacteria; phylum Actinomycetota; class Actinomycetes; order Frankiales; family Frankiaceae; genus Parafrankia. The sequence goes on along the minus strand of NZ_ADGX01000207.1, from coordinate 11,793 downwards.
CGGCGTAGATGTAGGCGTAGGCCGGAGCGCGACTGCCGGGGCAGGCCTGGGCATCGGGCTGGGCCGGGTGGAACGGCGGGACCGGGCCGCGGAGGCGGTCGTGCTCGCCGAGCAGGAGCTGCACCTGCTTGACGAGTTGGCCGGGGACGACCCGGACACCCGGGCGGTGTGGTTCGCCCGGTTCGCGGCGGCGAAGGAGGCGGCGGCGAAGGCGACGACGGCGGACGCGGACGCGGGCGCGGCGGCATCGGACGTGGCGGCATCGGACGTGGCGGCATCGGGCGCGGCGGTGAAGCCGGACGGGAGCGGACCGGCCGGCGATCCCCGGCGGTTCGTCGTCGGCCGACCGGTTCAGGGCGGCCGGCCGGTGGCCGCCGAGGTGACGCACGGTCCCGGTGGGGTGGTGGTTCGTCCCGTCGGCGAGCCGGGTGAGCGGCCCGGACTTCCGGCGCCGCTGCGGATTCCGGTCCTCGCGGCCACGCCGGCGAGGATCTCGGGCGGCCGGGGTGGCGATGACGGGCCGCGCTGGGTCGCGCTGCGCACCATGGACACCACCGGGCGTCCGCGGACGGACCTCGAGCCTGCCGACCGGCTGGTTGCTCAGGCCGGAGGCTACCTGGGCAACTATGTCGTGGCGTGGACCTCGCCACAGCTCCAGCGGACCGAACAGACCGAACAGATCCAACAGGCCGAACAGGTCGAACAGCTCGAACGGGCCGGACAGAGCTAGCAGGCCGGACAGAGCTAGCAGGCCGGACAGAGCTAGCAGGCCGGACAGGCGGCGAGGGCCGGAGCGGAGCGGTTCGCCGACCCGCGACCTCAACAACAGACAGAAGGAGCAGAGACAGCGATGACCACCGACCAGCCGACCGCCGCCGCGAGCGCGGACCAGACGGCCAGCGCGGAACGTGTGCTCTCCGAGGTGGCGGCGATCCTGCGCGACGTGATCGGCGAGGAGTACGTCGTCGACATGTCGATCGAGATGGACACCTCGTTCAACGAGGACCTGGAACTCGAGAGCATCGAGTTCGTCACCTTCGCCGACCGGCTTCGGGAGACCTACGGGGAGCACGTCGACTTCGTCGGCTTCCTGTCGGAGATGGACGTCGACCAGGTGATCAACATGAAGGTCGGGGAGGTCGTCGACTTCATCGTCGACAGCGCCCACGACGCCGCGCCGTCAGCCGCCCGGTAGCGCCGGGCCGAATCCTCATCTCGTGTGGGTCCCGAGCGGACCGCGTAGGCAACCTCTGTGAACGAAGCTAGGGAGAAGGCGCGTGGCTGAGATCGTCGCCAACGGCGTCCGTCTGCATGTGCAGCGGTTGGAACCGAAGGGCGGGGCCGGTCCGGACTCGCCGGTCGTCGTCATGGTGCACGGCATGGTGGTGGACAACATCTCCAGTTTCTACTTCGCGCTGGGCAACTGCCTGGCCGGCGCGGGGTGCGACGTGATCTGCTATGACCTGCGTGGCCACGGCCGCAGTGAACGGACGCCGACCGGCTACACCATGGCCGACTCGCTGGCGGACCTCTCGGCCCTGCTGGACGCGCTCGGGGTGGACCGGCCGGTCCACATCGTCGGCAACAGCTACGGCGCGACGCTGACCCTCGCGTTCGGCCTGGCGAACCCAGGCCGGGTCGCGAGCCTGACGCTCGTCGAACCGCCCTTCCTCATCGAGGGGCTCGGCGAGGAGATGGCCCGCTCGCTGACCCAGGTGCTCGCCGCCGTCACCGACGACGAGGTCGAGTTCTGGCTCGCCAACTCGGCCGGGCGCGCGGTCACCAGGATCGCGCGCTCCGCGCAGGCGCTGCTGAAGGAGACCTCGGTCGCCGAGGACATGCTGGCCACGCCGCCGTTCTCGCGGGAGGCGCTGGCCGCGCTGCCGATGCCCGTCCTGGCGGTCTACGGGGCGAACTCGGAGATCATCGACCAGGCTGAGGGGCTCGCCGAGCTGGTGCCCGACTGCACGCTGGTGGTGCTGGAGCAGACCACCCACATGGTGCTGCGGGAGGCCGCCGACTACCTGCGGGACCTGCTGCGGTGGTGGCTGTTCCAGCGCGACGAGCCGATTCCGCACCACCAGGTGCGGGGTGCCGGCTTCGACACGCCGGTCTGGGTCCGGGAGATGATCCCGCCGCCCGATCTCAACGGTGAGCATCGGACGGCCTCGCTGTCCGCCGCCGCGGGCTCGCCGGCGGACGCCTGAGCGCCTGAGCCCTGAGCGGACGCCTGCGGCGGACGCCCGATCTCACCAGGAGCACTGATGGGCCGCATTCTCTTCGTGGTGCCGCCGCTGACCGGCCACGTGAACCCGGCGGTGGGCATCGCGGGCGAACTGGCCGCACGTGGCCAGCAGGTCGCGTTGGTCGGGCACACGAGTGTCGTCGGACCGCTCGTGCCGCCGGAGGTGCCGCTCATCGCGCTGCCCGGCGAGATCACCGCGGAGCAGCGCGGCGAGCTGGAGGCCCGCTCCCGTTCGCTGCGCGGGCCCGCGTCGCTGAAGTTCCTGTGGGAGGAGTTCATCCTGCCGCTGGGTGACTCGATGGCCCGCGACGTGACCACGATCATCGACCAGTGGCGTCCGGACGTCGTCGTCGTCGATCAGCAGGCCGTCGGTGCGGCGTTGGCCGTGCGCCGCAGCGAGGCCCGCTGGGTGACCCTCGCGACGACGTCGGCCGAGTCCGACGATCCCTATGCCGTGCTCGCGGGCATCGGGAACTGGGTGGCCCAGCGGCTGCACCAGTTCCAGGTCGCGAACGGTGTGCCCGAGCCGGAGGCGACCCGCACCGACCTGCGTTTCTCCGAGGAACTGACCCTGGTCTGCTCGGTGCCCTCCCTGCTGCGTCCCGGGGGCCACCCGTCGCACCATGTGTTCGTCGGGTGCGCGGCCGGTGTCCGCCGGGCGTCCCCGGACTTCCCCTGGACCTGGCTCGACTCCGACCGCCGCACCGTGCTGGTCTCGCTGGGCACGGTCACCAGGGAAGCCGGCGGGCGGTTCCTGCGCGCGGCGGCCGAAGCACTGCTGGGGATGTCCGACCGGGCGCAGGGCATCATCGTCGCGCCGGCGGGGTCGCTGGACGACCTGGCTGAGAAGGCGCCCGACGACCTGCTGGTCCGGTCGTTCGTGCCGCAGGTGGACCTCATGCCCTCGCTGGACGCGGTCGTCTGCCACGCCGGCAACAACACGGTGTGCGAGGCGCTCTCGCACGGCGTGCCGCTGGTGGTGGCACCCGTCCGGGACGATCAGCCGATCATCGCCGAGCAGGTGGTGCGGGCCGGTGCGGGGCTGCGGGTGCGCTTCGGGCGCTCGACCCCGGCGACGCTGGCGACCGCGGTCGGCGCGGTGCTGGACGAGCCGTCCTACCGGGCCGCGGCCACCCGGCTGCGGGACGAGTTCACCGCCGCGGGCGGGGTTGTGACCGCCGCCCACCATATTGAGAAGCTTCTGCCCTAGCGTGGCTGGAGCTCGTGTGACGGCTGCAGCTCGTGCGACGGCTGCAGCTGGTGTAGCGGCTGGACCTGGTGTCGGGGCTGGAACCGGTGCAACGGCTGAGACCGGTGCGACGGTTGGGCGCGACGTTGCGGCGGGAGGATCGGTGGCGCCATGAGAACGGTGCTGCTCCTGGTGCCGGTTCTGGTGTGTGTCGGACTCGTGGTGAACGGCATCCGGCTGCGTGGCCGGCTGCGCCGGCTGGACACCGCAGTGGCGTCCGGCCGGCCGGTCGACCCGGCCCACGTGTTCCTCGTCGCCGAGGGTGTGCGCCTGTCCGAGGCCGCCTGCCGGGCCGCGAGCAACCATGCCCGCCGTGAGCGGCTGCTGGTGCTCGACCTCATCCCCGGCGACCTGACGGTCGAGCGTGCGCTCGACGTGGCCCGCATGGTCGACACCCGCACCTACCGGGCCGACCGCACGGCCGCGGGCCGGGGCGCCTTCCAGGCGATCCTCGTCCACCGCGGTCTGCTGGACCGGATCGGGATCACGCCCCGGGAGGATTTCGACCCGGTCGAGCTGGTCGACATCACCGCTCAGCTCAAGCGGTACGCCCCGGACGCGACGGACCTCGTGGTCGTGCACGGCCTGCAGGCCGCGCGGGACGACGCGGCCATGCGGGTGCGGGTCCAGCAGCGTGCCTACGCGTGCACCCCGGCCAGCCTGTACATGCCGTTCGCGCCGCACATCGGGACGGCCGTCGGTTCGCAGGTCAGCCAGAACCTGGCGTATGTGGCGATGCTGCTGTTCTGGTTCCAGCCGTTCTTCGTGTGCGCGGGAAAGGTTCCGCTCGCCCCGCGGGATCTGATCCGCAGCCCGATAGTGCGCATCCTCGGCATCGTGCTGTTCGTCGTCCACTCGGTGCGGGCCGGGCGTCGCGCCGCCGAGGCGAAGGCCGCGGGCCTGCCCGCGGACCCGGTGAAGGAGGACCGGCGCCGCCACCGGGAGGAGACGACCGCCTGGTACGTCGCCCGCGCCCGCCGCGTCGGGCGGCTGCGCGAGGCGACCAGCACCGAATGCCCCTGGTGCGGCTCCGGGCACCTGACCGTCCGGCTGCGCTCGGTGGATCTCACCATGGGCAAGCCCGGCAGCTTCCGGCTCGACACCTGCCGGCGCTGTGGCCACATCTTCCTCAACCCGGCGCTCACCCCGGACGGCCAGGACTACTACGAGCGGGACTGGCGGGACGGTTTCGCCGTCGAGGCCGCCGAGCACTCCCGGATGCGCGAGGCGCCGGCGGACCGCGCCCGCGCCGAGCTGCTGCGCCCTCATGTCACCCCGCGGGCCTGGCTGGACGTCGGCGCCGGCTTCGGGCACTTCTGCAACGTCGCGCGGCGGCACTGGCCGATGACCACCTTCGGGGCGCTCGACGTCACCGACGCGATCGACGAGGCGTGCGCGCGCGGCTGGGTCGAGGCCGCCTACCAGGGCGAGCTTGTGCAGGTCGCGGACAGCATCGCCGGGCGCTACGACGTGATCAGCATGTTCGGCTACCTGGAGCGCACCCGATATCCGTCCGAGGAGCTGGACGGCGCCGTGAAGGCCCTGCCGCCCGGCGGCCATCTGATGCTCGAGCTGCCGAACCCGTCCTGCCCGGCCGCCCGCTGGCTGGGGCGTTACTGGGCCGGCTGGGACGTGCCGCGTCGGCAGCACTACATCCCGGTCGACAACCTGCTCGCGGCGCTCGAGGACCGCGGGATGCGCCCCATCGTGGTCCAGTTCGGCCCGGCGCAGCGCCCTGGCGACCTCACCCGTGCCCTGCGGCTGCTCATCGCGAACCTCGCCCCGAAGCCCGAGCCGTGGGTGCACGCCAGCCGGGCGGGGATCGGCCGGCGGGTGCTGCGGGCGGTCCTGCTGCTGGCCGCGGTCGTCCCGTTCGGGCTGGCCTGGGGGCTGGACAGGCTGACCCGGCCCGCGCTGGCACGGGGGAGGCGGTCCAACACCTACCGGGTGCTCGCCCGCAAGGAAGGCTGACCTGGCCCGGCGCCTCAACAGCCCCTCGGGTCCTGAGCTCCTCGGGTCTTGCTCGGTAGCAGCTGCGGCCGGTGGCCGCAGCTGAAGATCTGAGGATTTCGGTCGTTCTGGAGCCCGTCGTAGAGTCCCGAGGCTCGGGCTTCCGTTGCCGCCGCCCACACTGCCGCTGCTTCCGAGTAAGGAGTGAGGATTCTGGCTGCGGCAGCGACCGAAATCCTCACTTCTTGCGGATTGCCGAATCCCGATTGCGGCTATTGGTGTGGATTGCTGGCGTGGCGAAACGCGAACCGGCCGCCGCCCCCGATGGGGGCGACGGCCGGTTGGGCAACCTCAGGGATCAGCAACCTCAGGGATCAGGGTGCCTGCTGGTCGGCGAGCGGCAGGTAGATGCGGGAGCCCTGCTCGGCGAACTCCCGGGACTTCTCCGCGAGCCCGGCCTGCACGGCCTCCTCGGTCTCGAGGCCGTGCTCGGCGGCGTACTTGCGGACGTCCTGGGTGATGCGCATCGAGCAGAAGTGCGGGCCGCACATGGAGCAGAAGTGCGCGGCCTTCGCCGGCGCCGCAGGGAGTGTCTCGTCGTGGTATTCCCGGGCGGTCTCCGGGTCCAGCGAGAGGTTGAACTGGTCGTCCCAGCGGAAGTCGAACCGGGCGTCGGAGAGCGCGTCGTCCCAGGCCTGCGCGCCCGGGTGGCCCTTCGCCAGGTCCGCTGCGTGGGCGGCGATCTTGTAGGCGATGACGCCGGCCTTGACGTCCTCCCGGTCCGGCAGGCCGAGGTGCTCCTTGGGGGTCACGTAGCAGAGCATCGCGGTGCCGTACCAGCCGATCATCGCCGCGCCGATCGCGGAGGTGATGTGGTCGTAGCCGGGCGCGATGTCGGTGGTGAGCGGACCGAGCGTGTAGAAGGGCGCGTCGTGGCACAGCTCGGCCTGCAGGTCCATGTTTTCTTTGATCTTGTGCATCGGGACGTGGCCCGGGCCCTCGATCATCACCTGGACGTCGTGCTCCCATGCCACCTGGGTCAGCTCGCCCAGCGTGGCCAGCTCCGCGAGCTGCGCGGTGTCGTTCGCGTCGGCGATCGACCCGGGGCGCAGCCCGTCACCGAGGGAGAAGGTGACGTCGTAGGCGCGCAGGATCTCGCAGAGCTCGGCGAAGTTCGTGTAGAGGAAGTTCTCCTGGTGGTGGGCGAGGCACCACGCGGCCAGGATCGAGCCGCCCCGCGACACGATGCCGGTCTTGCGCTTCGCGGTCATCGGCACATACCGCAGCAGCACGCCGGCATGGACCGTCATGTAGTCCACACCCTGCTCGGCCTGCTCGATGACGGTGTCGCGGTAGACCTCCCAGGTGAGCTCCTCGGCCTTGCCGCCGACCTTCTCCAGCGCCTGGTAGATCGGGACGGTACCGATCGGGACGGGCGAGTTGCGGATGATCCACTCGCGGGTGGTGTGGATGTTCCTGCCCGTCGACAGGTCCATCACGGTGTCGGCGCCCCACCTGGTCGCCCACACCATCTTCTCGACCTCCTCCTCGATCGACGAGGCGACGGCCGAGTTGCCGATGTTCGCGTTGATCTTCACCAGGAGGTTGCGGCCGATGGCCATCGGCTCGCTCTCCGGATGGTTCACGTTCGCCGGAAGGACCGCCCGCCCGGCGGCGATCTCGTCCCGCACCAGCTCCGGCGCCAGGCCTTCCCGAAGCGCCACGAACTCCATCTCCGGGGTGATCTCGCCCCGCCGGGCGTAGGCGAGCTGTGTCACCGCCTGGCCGGCGAGTGCCCGCCGCGGCGCGCGTGCGGAACCGATGAACAGGTCGGCCTCGGGTGCGCTCGTCCTGCTGCGCCCGTCATCGGCGGGCTGGACGGCCCGACCTGTGATCTCCTCGGTGTCTGCGCGGTCGATGATCCAGCTGGACCGCAGTGCCTGCAGGCCCCGCCGCACATCCACCCCGGCGCCCGGGTCGGTGTACGGCCCGGAGGTGTCGTAGAGGACGAGGCTGTCTCCGGTGCTCAGCGCGACCTCGCGCATGGGCACCTGAAGGTCGGGCCGGGAACCGGTCAGATAGGTCTTGCGGCTGCCGGGGAACGGCCGGGCCAGAATCCCGTCCGCCTCGGCGCCGGCCGGGCCGGGGGTGGGAACGGTGGCCGTTGGCCGCTGGGGCGCAAGCCCCGACTCGGAAGAAATCGGTGCATTGTCGGACGAAGTGGACTCAGATTGCGCGGGCTGGATGGGACGCACCACCTTTGATCACTCCCTACGCCGGAATTACCCGGACAGGTTCAGGCGGTCGGCGGCACCGGCTGTTGCCCGGCCGCCCTCTCAGCCTCCCAGGGTGGAAGCTCCCGCATCTGCCTCGACGCTACGGCAGGCGCCACCCCTTCGCCACCCCCTTGGTCATCTTCGCCAAGTTCGTCACGTACCGGTTCGTGCCATTCGCCGGATGGCGCGGCGCGGTCGGCGCAGGCGTGGGGCCCAGCGGCGGGACGGATCGGAGCGCGCTCCCGCAGCGCCGCCCCGACCAGGGCGGCAACCTCCTCCGGGGTCTCCCAGAGATGTTCGGTAGGCACAGTGAGGACCACTTTCGTGGTCGAAAGCACCAGGGCCGGGCCGGGTCGGCCGACGCGCACAAGCACCCGCCAGGGCCGATACCAGACGTCGAGCCGGCCGGTGGGAAGGTCGGGGGAGCCGACGGCCACTGTCTGCCCGGTGGGCAGCGAGAAGGCGATCTCGATCTGCCGGTAGAGGCGGGACAGCAGTTTCGGGGTGCGGCGGCTCTGATCGTCGAGAGTCTCGCCGATCAGGGTGCGCCGGGTGATCGGCCCGCGGCGCGCCAGCGCCCGCCGCATCGCCTCGACGGTGACGAAGCCCTGGCCCAGGGCATCGACGACCACGGCGCGGGCGGTGCCACGGTCGCCGGACCATTCGGCCAGGTCGACCACGGAACGGGCCGGCACGGTGCGGGGTGGCAGCCGGGCGCGGTGCACGTCCGCCGGGGTGAGCCGGGCCGTGCGGCGGAAGGCCACGCCGGGCACCGGCGCGATACGGCGCTCGGGTGGAACCAACACCGTGACGACCTCGTCATCGTGGCCGACCAGACCGTCCAGCTCGGCGGCGGTGGCCCCGCCGAGCACCGCTCCCTGGCCGCCCGCGAGCAGGCCGGCCCAGGCTCGCTGGACCAGGGCCGGCCCGACGGCCGTCGTGATCAGGACTCCCGGCGCGGGCTGCCGCCACGTGCCGGCGGTGACCCGCGCCCGGATGTCGGCCCGGGTGAGACCGGCGCCGATCGCGTCGCGCTCGCTGATGACACCTGACTGGAGGTCGGCGATCTCCTGCCAGGGGAGTCGGCCGGGACGGGCTGTCATACCCAGACAATGGGCATTGTCCATCCGTTGTGTCTATGGTGGGTTGCCGGTCTGTGGAAAACTACTCCTGGACTGGCTCCAGGCTCCTATTCCATAAACGCATACAACGATTCGGTCAGGCCAGGTCGGGAGCGGTTCGGGGGCCGGTGCCGCGGGCCCGTATCGTGTGCGACCGGCACCTGCGCGAAATTGTGGGTGTGTTGCCGCGCAGCAGTCTGCTTGCACGTGTGATGGTGGTGTCCAGTGCGGGGCGTGGAGGTGGTCGGAGACGTGTGGCTTCGGCCCGGAGGTCGGAGGAATGTCGACACACCGAAGGTCCGGCCGGTCCTTGGGCCGCCGGCGAGGAGACGGGGGCGGCGGTCGCGTGCCCGCGCAGTCGATTGCGATCGGTTTGGCCGCGGTCAGTGCGACACTGGTGGTCGGTGCCGCCGGCGCGATACATGTGGTCGACTCCGGAGCGGATCCGGAGATTTCGGCGGCGGCCGCCCGCAGTGAGGTGCCGTCGGCCATTCCGGCCCCGGCAGCTTACGGAGCATCCGGCCTCAAGGAAGAGGGCACGATCGGGGACATGGCAGGCGGCGCGATACCAGGTGTGGGCGATCTGATGATGTCACGGATCCCCTCATCCACCCGGCAGGCCATCGTCGTCACCGGGGCGGACGAATCCGCGACGGTGAACCAGGTCGTGCTCTGGCAGCGCACCGACGAGGATTCGCCCTGGGCGCCTGTCGGCGCCCAGATCGCGGGTCGCAACGGTGCCAACGGATGGACGCACGATCACGTCGAGGGTGATCTGCGCAGTCCCATCGGCGTCTTCAGTCTCACCGCGGCGGGGGGGCGTTACCCGGACCCTGGCACCGCGCTGCCCTATGAGTACCGTCCGTCCTTCTACCAGGCCGGCAGCTATGACGGTGACCCGATGGGGGAGGCCTTCAACTACGTCGTGGCGATCGACTACAACCGCCTGCCGGGCCATCCGCCGTCGGATCCGACCCGCCCGCTTGGCGGCTCGGCCGGGGGCGACATCTGGCTGCACGTGGACCACAACACGCCCACGCGGGGATGCGTCAGCCTCCCGCAGGCCTCGATGGAGACCGTGCTCCACTGGTTGACGCCGAGCAGCCATCCAATGATCATCATGGGTGACCGGGCGAGTGTCGAGGCCTCCACCGACGTGCGGTGAGCATGTGCCCTGCCGCCCTGCCGCCCGCGAGGGCCCCGCGTCGCCGCATCGCGTCGGCAATTCACGCCGATAGGGGCAAAAAGGGCGCAGGATCCTTTGGTGATCCGCAAGAAGTGAGGATTTCGGTTGCTGTCGCAGCCATCATCCTCACTTCTTGCTCGGCAGCGCCCCAGACGTCGCCCCAACTCAGCCGCAGCTCGGCTAGGCCTTCTTCTCGGCGTGGCCGCCGAACTGCTTGCGCATGGCCGAGAGCAGCTTGTCCGCGAACAGCGACTCGCCCCGGGAGCTGAACCGCTCGTACAGCGACGCGGTCAGCACATGCGCCGGGACGCCCTCCTCGACGGCGGCGAGCACCGTCCAGCGGCCCTCGCCGGAGTCCGAGACCCGCCCGCTGAAGGCGGCCAGCTCCGGGTCCTCGACCAGCGCGGTCGCGGTGAGGTCCAGCAGCCAGGAGCTGACCACGCTGCCGCGCCGCCACACCTCCGCGACCGCGGGGAGGTCGAAGTCGAACTGGTAGTACTCCGGTTGGGCCAGCGGTGTCGTCTCCGCGTCGTGCTGGTCGGCCTGCGACCGGCCGATGCCGGCCTTCTCCAGAATGCCCATGCCTTCGGCGAAGGCCGCCATCATGCCGTACTCGATGCCGTTGTGGATCATCTTGACGAAGTGGCCTGCCCCGTTCGGGCCGCAGTGCAGATAGCCCTTCTCGGCCTGGGTGACCTCACCCGACCGCCCGGGCGTCCGCGGAGCGGTCTCCACGCCCGGCGCGATCGTCTCGAACAGAGGCTCCAGCCGGGAGAAGACCTGCGGCTCTCCGCCGATCATGAGGCAGAAGCCGCGCTCCAGGCCGAACACGCCGCCGGACGTGCCGACGTCCATGTAGTGCACGCCGCGCTCGGCGAGCTTCGCGGCCCGGTCGATGTCGTCCCGGTAATAGGAGTTGCCGCCATCGATGATCACGTCATCGGCCTCGAAGTGTTCGGCGAGGTCGAGGACGGTCTGGCCGGTCAGGCCGGCGGGCACCATCACCCACGCCGCCCGCGGGGTGCGCAGGGCCCCCGCGAGGTCCGCGAGTGAGTGCACACCGACGGCGCCCTCGGCGGCGAGCGCCTTCACCGCTTCCGGATTCACGTCGTAGACCACACATTCGTGCCCGTCGCGCATAAGCCGGCGAACGAGGTTCGCGCCCATCCGGCCGAGTCCGATCATTGCGAGCTGCATGTGAACTCCCGGTGGTCCTGCACGGACCGGTCGAAGGTGAGGTCCTCACCCACCATCCTGCCGTTGACCTCGGGACACGACGGCGCGGCCTCGGTCACTGTTGGTGCATCGTGCGCCGCGCGCCGGGCCGAGGGGGAGGCGGAGGGTGAGAGGGTAGGTCATGACGGTCGCGTGCGACGGGGCCGAAGGCACCGCGTTGGCCGCACGCCATGCCGGTCGTACACATGCCGGTCGTACACATGCCGATCGCACGCCATGCCGATCGCACACCATGCCGGTCGCGCGCGACGAGGAGGGCGTACTCATGAGCAGAGGCGACGTGCCCGGGCCGGGAGATCCCGCCGGTGCCGCGAGCGAGCCCGACGTCGTGGTGATCGGGGCTGGTCCGGCGGGCGAGGTCGTCGCGGGGCGGTGCGCCGAGGCCGGGCTGTCGGTGGTGGTCGTCGAGCGGGAACGGGTCGGCGGCGAGTGCTCCTACTGGGGGTGCATCCCCAGCAAGACACTCATCCGTCCGGGCGAGGTCCTCGCCGCGGCGCGGGCCGCGCCCGGTGCGGGTGGCGCCGCCGGTG
>NZ_ADGX01000208.1 GCF_000177675.1 Parafrankia sp. EUN1f | reverse complement strand
AAGCCGGAGGCGCCGCCGAGCGACTGGCAGGCCCAGCGTGCCCGTTGGGACTTCTTCAACTCGATCCGGACGACCGCCGCCGTCAGCGCTCTGGTGCTCCTCGCCGTGGCGGCAACGGCCGCCTGATACAGCACCCCGGCTGGTACGGAGTCCTGGCCGCCCCACTCGACGCAGGTACACGAACGCGGCCGGGCCCCTGAACGCGGTGGCCCGGTGGCGCGAGTCCGAAGAAGGAAGGATTGTGGTCGCTGGGACGACCACAATCCTTCACTCTTGCGGATCAGCAGATGACTCTGCGACCGTTTTATCCAAACTTTTCATGAATTGTCGGCATGGCCGGCAGAAGCGTCCGATGGCGAAGACCGGCCGGGGAGCCGCACCGAGAACCTTCGGACCACCCTCAGTAAGACCGCGGCGCCAGGCCACCGCGGCGCCACCGCGCAGCACCACCGGTTCCCGCCACCGCGGTGCTCGGCGGGAATGTGTTCGGCCACCCGAACGCTGGAAAAGCAGGTGCCCGCACGCGGCGTCCCGGGCACAATGCTCCCCCGGGAGCCCCGCTACGCCACGGCGGCTCCCACCCGCCTCGGCGCGGGCGCAGTGTGACCGGTCGGGTAGTTCGCCGGTCGCCACCTGCGCCCGCCGAGGCAGCCAGGAACGCCGATCCGACGACCGCCCGGGACAAACGCTGCCAGTGATCTCTCCAGCCGAATCGCCGCCGCCGCGGCTGTCGGAGCTGCGCGCTCACCTCCCCCGGCTGATGGCCCTCGACGCGCATCGCCTCGGCCGCCGCCTCGACCGGGCTCGGAAGACGCGGGACGCCGGCGCGCGCGAGTCCTCCATCGCACGCATCGCGGCCGACGTCGAAGCCGCACGCCTTCGGGTCTCGGCGCGGCAGGCGAGCGTGCCGCTCATCCACTACCCGGAGGAGCTGCCCGTCAGCCAGCGCCGGGACGAGCTCCTGGCCGCCATCCGTGACCACCAGGTCGTGGTCATCGCCGGTGAGACCGGCTCGGGGAAGACCACGCAGATCCCCAAGCTGTGCCTGGAGCTGGGCCGCGGGGTGCTCGGCATGATCGGGCACACCCAGCCACGGCGGATCGCGGCACGCACCGTCGCCGAACGGATCGCGGCGGAGCTGGGCAGCACGATCGCGGGGCGCGACCAGCGGAACACCGCCCCCGCGCAGGGCGGACCCGCGCAGGGTGGACCCGCGCAGGGCGGACCCGCGCAGGGTGGACCCGACCAGCCCAGCCAACCCGACCTAGCCGATCAGCCCGACCCAAACGACCTGACCGACCTAACCGATCAGACCGACCAGCCGGGTGGCGCGGCCACTGACGGGCTGGTGGGTTATCAGATGCGGTTCACCGACCGGGTCGGGCCCACCACCCTCATCAAGCTGATGACGGACGGCATCCTGCTCAACGAGCTCGCCGCCGACCGGATGCTGCGCCAGTACGACACGCTCATCATCGACGAGGCGCACGAGCGCAGCCTCAACATCGATTTCATTCTCGGCTACCTGCACGGGCTTCTCCCCCGCCGCCCGGACCTCAAGGTGATCATCACCTCGGCGACGATCGATCCGCACCGGTTCGCCCGTCACTTCCACGGAGCGCCGGTGATCGAGGTGTCGGGCCGCACCTATCCGGTGGAGATGCGGTATCGCCCTCTCACCGGTTCCGACGGCGGCGACGCCGATGACCGCGGTGACCGCGGTGACCGCCACGATGGCACGGATCGAAGCTCCGCACGCGAGCGCGAACGCGAGCGGAACCGCGGCCGCGACCGCGACCGTGACCGCGCCAGGGATCGAGGCCGCGAGCGGGATCGCGACCGGGAGTCCGACCGGGACAGCGAGCGGGACCAGGTCTCGGCGATCTGCGACGCCGTGGACGAGCTGTGTGCTGAGGGACCGGGCGACATCCTGGTGTTCCTCAGCGGCGAGCGGGAGATCCGGGACACCGCCGAGGCCCTGGCCCGGCAGGACCGCCCGGCCACCGAGGTGCTGCCGTTGTACGCGAGGCTGTCCTCGGCCGAGCAGCACCGGGTGTTCAGCCCGCATACCGGTCGGCGGATCGTGCTGGCCACGAACGTCGCCGAGACGTCGCTGACCGTCCCGGGAATCCGGTATGTGATCGACCCCGGGCTCGCCCGCGTCTCTCGGTACAGCCATCGGACGAAGGTGCAGCGGCTGCCGATCGAGCCGGTCTCCCAGGCATCGGCGAACCAGCGCGCCGGCCGGTGCGGACGGACGTCCGACGGCATCTGCATCCGGCTGTACGCCGAGGACGATTTTCTCGCCCGGCCGGCCTTCACCGATCCCGAGATCCTGCGGACGAACCTCGCGTCGGTGATCCTGCAGATGGAGGCCCTCGGCCTCGGCGAGATGGCCGATTTCCCGTTCCTCGACGCACCCGAGACACGTCAGATCACCGATGGTGTGCGGCTGCTGACAGAGCTGGGGGCGCTGATCGAGGACGCCGAGCCCGGCCGGCGGCTCACCCCGGTCGGGCGCAGCCTGGCCCAGCTCCCGGTCGATCCGCGGCTGGCCCGGATGGTGCTCGCCGCCGGGGAGCTCGGCTGCCTGTCGGAGGTCCTCGTCATCGCCTCGGCGCTGGCGATCCAGGACCCGCGGGAACGGCCGGTGGAGCAGCGCGCCGCCGCCGACCTGGCCCACGCCCGGTTCACCGATCCGACGTCGGACTTCCTGTCGATCCTGAACCTGTGGCGGCATCTGCGCACCGCGCGCGAGGAGCGGTCGTCCAACCAGTTCCGCCGCCTGTGCCGCACCGAGTTCCTGAACTACCTGCGCATCCGGGAGTGGCAGGACGTCCACGGCCAGCTGCGCTCGATCGCGCGGAACCTGGGGCTGACGCCGAACGACAGCCCGGCGGACGTCCGATCGCTGCACCAGGCGCTGCTGACCGGGCTGCTGTCCCACATCGGCCGCTACGAGCCCGAGAAGAAGGACTACCTCGGGGCACGCGGTGCCCGGTTCGCGATCTTCCCGGGATCCGGGCTGGCACGCCGGCGGCCGGCACGGCCGGAGAGCCCGCAGGCGGCCGGCGCGGACGCCGGCGGCACGGGCGGCGGGGCCGGCGAGGGCTCGGACGCCCAGGGCGACCGGCGCGGGCCCGGGATCCCGACCTGGGTGATGGCCGCGGAGCTGGTGGAGACGTCCCGGCTGTGGGCCCGCACGGTGGCGCGCGTCGAGCCCGACTGGGTCGAGCCGCTGGCGGAGCACCTGCTGCGCCGCACCTACAGCGAGCCGCACTGGTCGCGCCGGCAGGCGGCGGCGTTGGCCTACGAGAAGGTCACGCTCTACGGCGTCCCGCTGGTGACCGCGCGGCTGGTGCAGTACGGCCGGATCGACCCGGTGGTGAGCCGGGAGCTGTTCGTCCGGCACGCGCTGGTGGAGGGCGACTGGAACACCCGCCACGCGTTCTTCCAGGCGAACCGGGAGCTGCTCGCGGACGTCGAGGAGCTGGAGCACCGGGCCCGGCGCCGCGACATCCTCGTCGACGACCAGACCCTGTACGACTTCTACGACCAGCGGATCCCCGCGGACGTCGTCTCGGGCGGCCATTTCGACACCTGGTGGAAGGCGACCCGGCGCACGCAGCCCGACCTGCTCGACTTCTCCGCGGCGATGCTGGTCAACGACCGCGCCGGCGCGATCCGCGCGCAGGACTACCCGGACGTCTGGGTCGCTGGCGAAGTGGAGCTGCCGCTCACGTACCAGTTCACGCCCGGCGAGGCCGCCGACGGCGTGACCGTGCGGGTGCCGCTGCCGGTGCTGGGAACACTGCCGGCCGAGCCGTTCACCTGGCAGGTGCCCGGGCTGCGCGAGGAGCTGATCACCGCGATGATCCGCGGGCTGCCCAAGGTCGTCCGGCGCGGCTTCGTGCCCGCGCCGAACTACGCGCGGGCCGTGCTCGACCGGATCACCCCGGACGACCATCCGCTGGCCGACGCGGTCGCGGCGGAGCTGCACCGGATGAGCGGAGCCGCGCTGCCACCCGGGGTCTGGGCGCCGCCCCGCCTGGTGGAGATGCTGCCGCCCCATCTGCGGATGACGTTCCGGGTGGTCGACGACCGCGGGGCGACGCTCGCCGAGGGCAAGGACCTGGCGGAGCTGCGGGCCCGGCTGCGGCCGAAGACCCGGGCGGTGGTCTCCGCCGCCGCCGCGGGGGTGGAGCGCTCGGGCCTGCGGGCCTGGGAGATCGGCACCCTGCCGACGGTGATCGAGCGCACCCGCGGCGGGCATGTCGTGCGGGCCCATCCGGCGCTCGTGGACGAGGGCGCCTCGGTGTCCGTCCGTGTCTTCGACAACCCGGACGAGGCCGACGCCGCGATGTGGGCCGGCACCCGGCGGCTGCTGCTGCTGGGAGTGCCATCCCCCGTCCGGGGCATCATCGGTCGGCTGCCGAACACGGCGAAGCTGGCCCTGAGCAACAATCCGCACCGCGACGTCAGCGACCTGCTGGACGACTGCGTCGCCTGCGCCGTCGACACGCTGCTGCGCCGGGCAGGCGGGCCCGCGCGGGACGAGGCCGGCTTCGGGGCCCTGCTCGAGGTCGTGCGCGCCGAGCTGCCGGAGCGCTCGTTGGCGGTGGTGCGGGCCACCGAGCGGGTGCTGGCGCTGGCGCACCAGGTCGACCGGAGCCTGCGCACGCTGACCAGCCCGGCGTTGCTGGCGACCACGGCTGACCTGCGTGGCCAGCTCGACGACCTGATCCACCGCGGCTTCGTGGCCCGGACGGGCTTCGAGCGGCTGCCCGATCTGGAGCGCTATCTCACCGCCGCCGCGCGGCGCGTCGACCGGCTGCCCGGCGACGCCGCCCGGGATCGCCAGCTCACCACCCGGGTGGGCCATGTTCTGACGGCCTACCGCGAGCTGGTCAAGGAGCTGGGCCCGGCCGCCGCCGCGACGGAGCCCGTCGCGGCGGTCCGCTGGATGATCGAGGAACTGCGGGTGAGCCTGTTCGCGCAGGCGCTGCGCACGCCGTACCCGGTCTCCGAGGAACGCATCTACCGGGCGATCGACGGCCTTCGCCATCCCTGACGGCACCGGGTCTGACAACACCGGGTCTGACAACACCGGGTCGCCGGCTCCCGCGACTGCGGGCCGCCGCGGTCGGCTGGCGTTGCTACCGGACAAGATCTGCGGCTTTTGGCCGTTCCAACGACCAAAAGCGGCAGATCTTCGAACTGCGGCCGTGGGGTTTGGATGGGCGGCTCGCCCGCCGACCGCAACCCGCGGATGACCACCGGGGGGGCACCCGGGGTGGCGGTGCCGCCGCGGCCCGCATCACGGCTGGTAGGGCCGTCAGCACCGATCCGAGGCGCTATTACGATGACGTCGGCCGCGACCCCGCGGCGAAGTCAGCGACATACATCTATCTGCCTGTATCTACCTGATCGAGAGCCCGGGTGGGGGGTGCAGTGGCGTTCGGCCACCGACGAGTCATCGCGCTCCTCGTCGCCGTCGGCCTGCCACTCATAGCCCTCCTCGCGACACAGATCGCCCTGGAGGCGACCGGCTTCCCGTCCGCGACGAGCGCCGCCTCCGCCGCGCACGTGGTCGCCGAGGCCTCCCCGGGCACCACGACCGCCCCCGCGACGGGCACCACGACCGGTGCGGCGCGGCACACGGCGGCGCCCGAGGGCACCGCCGCCGCCGAGTCGGGAGCCTCGGCCTCCTCATCAGCTGGGACAGCGGCCTCAGCTGAGACTGCGGCCTCAGCTGGGACTGCGGCCTCGCCCACCAGCGGCGCGGCGTCGTCGACCGTGACGCCGGCCTCCACCACCGCCACCGCCGCGGCGGGCGCCACCTACACCGAGCTCGTCACACTGGCGTCCGGGCGCAGCTACGACCTGCACACCACCGTCCAGGCGGGGCAGCGCAGACCGCTGGTGATCCTCCTTCACGCGTACCTGCACGACGCGGCCGCGATGCGCGACCTCAGTGGCGCGACCCCGTACTCCGACGAGCACGGATTCGTCCTCGCCTACGGGCATGCGATCGACGGGGCCTGGAACTCCGGCACCTGCTGCGCGGGCGTGAACGGTGTCGACGACGTCGCCTACCTTCGAGAGCTCGTGGCGGACGTGGAACGACGAACCCCGGTCGACCCGACCCGGGTCTACGTCTGGGGCTACTCGAACGGCGGCATGATGGCGGCGCGGTCCGTCTGCGAGGCGCCCGACGTCTTCGCCGCCGCCGGAGTCGTCGCCGGCGCGCTTCTCGTGCCCTGTCAACAGGCGCCCATTCGGATGATGCACATCCACGGCACCCAGGACACGACCGTGCCCTGGCGCGGAGGCTGGTCGGACTACGTGAAGGTCACGTTCCCCGACTCACGCACCGAATCCTCGCGGGTGACCAGTTCGTCGGTGGTGGTCGGTGTGCCCTGGGACGGCGGTCACGACTGGCCGTGGTGGGCCACCGGGAAGCTCTGGGAGTTCTCCTCCCAGCAACGCCTGGCCAGCCAGCAAGCCGTGGACGGCGACGCCGACGACGCTCTTCCCGGCACGCCCTGACCGGCCACCGACCCGACCCAACCCGGCCCGCCCCCCGACCCCCCACCGCAGCGGCTCCAAGATCTGAGGATTTCGGTCGTCCCCACGACCACGATCGTCAAGTCTTGCTCGGCAGCAGCGGCAGGCCGAAGCACAGGACCCGCCCGGCAGTTCACACAGCGGCGGGCGGCTCTGTCACGCGGCGGCGGGCGGCGCGCAGGCGGGCGGCGGCGTCCTCGGGCGTGATGTCGCGCTGCATCCCGGCGAACAGGTCGTAGCCCACCACGTGCTTGCGCACCGTCGGCGACCGCAGCAACGGCGGGTGAAAATGGGCGTGGAGCTGCCAGTGCTCCGTTGACGACCCCGCTGGCGACCCGGCAGAGCCGTCGTGCGGGCCGGGGGCGGCATGCCAACCCATCGAGTACGGAAAGGGACTGTCGAACAAGGCGTCATAGGTGCGCAGCAGCGAACGCAGCACGCCTGCCAGCGAGTCACGCTCCGGGCCGGTCAGGTCGTGCAGCAGGCGCACCGGACGGCGGGGCAACAGCAGCGTCTCGAAGGGCCACAGCGCCCAGTAGGGCACGACGACGACCCAGTGGTCGTCCGCCACCACCACCCGGCTCGGCCCGGACGCCGCGCCCGCCGCGTCGAGGTCGGACTCCAGCGCCGCGTAGTCGACGAGCAGGGAGGTGCCCTGCGCCTGCAGGTAGGCCCGTTGGGAGCGGTCCTCGGCGGCCGGCAGGTCCGGCAGGAACGACGACGCCCAGATCTGGCCGTGCGGATGCGGGCTGGACGCGCCCATCGCCGCCCCACGGTTCTCGAAGATCTGCACCCACGTCCAGGTACGGGCCAGGTCGCGCTCCTGCTCGGCCCAGGTGTCGACGACAGCGCGGACCCGCTCGAGGGGCAGGCTTGCCAGGGTGAGGTCGTGGCGTGGGTCGAAACAGACGACACGGCAGGTTCCCGCACCCGGAGCCGCCCGCAGCAGCGCGGACGCCCGGGCATCGGACATCGGCGCCGCACCGTCCGCCATGTGCGGCAGCGCACCGTTCACCGCGTTCGGCAGCGCACCGTTCACCGCGCTCGGCGCGGCCTCGCCCAGCCAGCCGCCCGGCGCGTCGGAAGATCCGGGCCGCAGCGCCGGAAAGTCGTTCTCGAACACGTAGACGCCGTCGTAGTCCGGATTCCCGATGCCGGAGGCCCGCGCGTTTCCGGGGCAGAGATGACATTCGGGATCGTAGGCGGGGAGGTCGGTGGCGACCTTCTCCTCGCCGCCGCGCCACGGGCGCGCGACCCGGCCCGCCGACACGAGAATCCAGCGCCCGGTAAGAGGGTCGAAGCGCCGATGCGCGCCATCGCCGGCCTCCTCCGGCCCGCCGACCGCTGCCGGCAGGGCCAGCACACCGGGCTGCGCGCCCGTACCGCTCGGGCCCGTACCGCTCAGGCCTGTACCGCTCGGGCCCGTACCGCTCGGGCCCGTACCGCTCGGGCCCGTACCGCTCGGGCCCGGACGGTCGTCTGACACGGGACCGTCATCTGATCGGGGAACCGCGGCAAGCACGGTCAAATCGTAGCGAGCCCAGAGTCAGGCCGCCGGCCCGGAAACCTAAAGCTCACTTCATGTTGATCGCTGTACGGTCGGGAAATGGACGCCTCGGACGCCATGACGCTCGGTGAAGTCGTGCGCCGCAGTGGCTTCAGTGCCTCGGCGCTGCGTTTCTACGAGCGGGAAGGGCTGCTGAGCACAACGCGGACCAGCGGCGGCCAGCGCCGGTACCCGCGCCACGCCCTGCGTCGGCTGGCCTTCATCCGCGCGGCCCGCAACGTGGGGCTCAGCCTGGACGAGATCCGCGAGTCGCTGCAGCGCCTGCCGGCCGAACGTACTCCCACCAAGGCCGACTGGACCGCGATCTCGCGGGCCTGGCGCAGCCGGCTCAACGAGCAGATCGAGGCACTGGAACGGCTGCGTGACGGCCTCGACACCTGCATCGGCTGCGGCTGCCTGTCGCTGCGGCGCTGCCACATGTCGAACCCCGACGACCACGTCGCCGTCTTCGGCCCCGGAGCGGTGGCACTGCCGCCCGCATTGCGACGCCGCGCCGATCGGTACTGAACCCTGCCAGTACGCTTTCCGTCGCTTCCGCGCCACGCCTTGCGGTAGGCAGATTTCGTCCCACGAGGTCCCGCGGGCGAGATCGGCAGCGGCTTTGCGACGAGGAGGAGTCGATGGTCGACGCGCACAGCGCGTTCACGTCGAACGGTGAAGGTGTGCACACGGGTGAGGGCGAGCCGCTCGCCCGCCGGGACACGAGCAGGCGCTCACGCCCCGTCGACCGGGCGGGTGGGGATGTGCTCGGCGACCTCGCCGCGCTGGCCGTGCGCAGCGGCCAGGCAGCCCGCCCGGATCGTCGGCGGCGCCCGACCATCGTGGGCTTAGGCGGGACGACCCGGCCGGAGTCGGCGTCGTTGCGCGCGCTGGAGACGGTGCTGCGGTCCATGGCCGCGGCGGGCGCGGAGACCGTGCTGCTCGGCTCGGTCGACATCGACCTGCCGATGTACGTTCCGGACCAGGTCGAGCGCACTCCCGCGGCTCGCCGGCTGGTCGCCGAGATCGCCCGGGCCGACGCGGTGGTGATCGCCACTCCCGGTTACCACGGCGGTGTGTCGGGGCTGGTCAAGAACGCGCTGGACTACCTGGAGGATCTCCGGGACGCACCGCGCCCCTACCTCGACGGCCGTGCCGTCGGGCTGATCGTCTGCGCGGACGGCCCCCAGACGGCGGGCACCACTCTCGCGGCGCTGCGTTCCTCGGTCCACGCGCTGCGCGGCTGGCCGACTCCGCTCGGCGTCTCGATCGACACCTCCACGGCACCCTTCGGGGCGGGCGGCGAGGTGCTCGACCGGCGGGCCGCGAGCCATCTGGAAACACTCACGGACCAGGTCATGGGCTTCACCTACGCCTGGTCGCAGGTCATCTGAGCCACCTGGCCAGCTGAGCGCGCCCTGAGCGAGCGCAGCGGCCTGTTGCAGGCTCTGGACGCCTCCTTGCGCCGCCTGGTCGCGCATCCGCGGCTGCTCGGGACGGGTGTGTGCGGCCTCGCCCCGGCGTGGCCGCAGATCCGCGAAAACTGTGCGTAGCGTTAGGTAAACGCCACACCAGCGGATTCTCGACTCACCTGCCGTAGGGATCACATCCGGACAGGGCTACCGTGGCGGGGCTTTCAGGGGTTGCGCGGGTGCCTGCGCCCGACACGCCGCCCCGCCAGCCCGCCAGGAGCATCAGGAAGGACAACCGGTGAGACGAGGTCTGGGCCTGCGGCTCGGCGCAGCCTGTATCGGAGCCGCGATGGCTCTCGCCGCCTGCGGTGGGAGCGACGACAGCGGCGGGGCGGCCTCCGATGGCACGGCCGCCGGATCGGGCACCCCGGTCAAGCTCATGGTCATCGCACCGGTCGGGACCACCGGCAGCAACTATCCCGAGCTGGTGGCAGCGGCCAGGGCGGCCGCCCGCGCGGTCAACGTCCGCGGCGGGATCAAGGGCCATCCCGTGGAGATCGTGCACTGCAACGAGAAGAACGACGCCGCGGCCGCGAAGGAATGCGCCCAGCAGGCCGTGGACGAGAAGGTCCTGGCCGTCGTGTCGGCGGTATCCGGATCCGGTGGGATCATGCCGATCCTGGAGCAGGCGGGCATCCCCGCCATCGGTTCGGCCGGCATCGCGGCGGATGGCTCCGAGCTCAGCTCGAAGGTGAGCTTCATGCTCAGCCCGCTCACCTTCTACCCGGCCGTCTGCCCGTCGCTGCTGCGCAAGGCCGGCGCGTCGAGCATCGGCCTGGTGGGGTATGACCTGTCCTACAGCGACCGGCTGATCACGATGGCCCAGGCGGGCGCACGGGCGGTCGGCACACCGCTCGCCCCCGAGCTGCGCATCCCGATCTCCACCAGCGACTTCACCCCGACCGTCACCCAGCTCACCAGGGCCAAGGCGAACGGGGCGGTGCTCGTGGTGTTCGACCAGGCCGCCTACGCCGTGATCAAGGGCGCGGGCACCGGCCTGCGGACCTGCCACGCGGCCGGCACGCTCTCGGAGAAGTACCTGGCCAGCCTCGGCGCGGCCGCCGACAACCTCGTTGTCGCCAGTCCGTTCCCCGAGCTCAGCCAGCAGGGCGAGTTCCCCGAGCTGGCCCGGATGATCTCCGAGCTCGACGCCGAGGAGAAGGCCGGCGACGCTGACGCCGCCGCCGACCTGCGCTCGGCGACCGGGTCCACCGCCGCCTGGCTTTCCGTGCAGGTGGCGGAGAAGGTCGGCAACGCCGTCCCGGGCGAGCTGACCTCGCAGGCCCTGCTCGACCAGCTGGGGAAGACCAAGGGGCTCGACCTCGGCCTGGTTCCGCCGCTGGACTTCACCACCCCGAACCCCGTTCCCGGCGTCGAGCGGGTCTTCAACACGACGATGCGCGGTGCCCGGTGGGACAGCGCCACCGGCGGGTTCGTGTCGCTCGGGCCGGAGACCTACGACGCGATGACCCTGCTGAAGCAGGGCGCCTCCTGATCGACGCCGCCGAGCGCGGTGCCCCCCGTAGCCGCGGCTCGAAGATCTGAGGATTTTCGTCGTTCCGACGACCAGGATCCTCAGATCTTGCTCAGAAGCAGTCGATGTCGAAGCCACCCGTTGGCCCGACACCGCGGACTTCCGGTTGATCGCCCGGTGTCAGGCGAGCGGCAGGTAGGCGCCGAGCAGGAGGTCGGGGTTCTCCCGCGCCTGCCGCGACGGGCCTGACCAGGAGATCTGCCCGTGCCGCAGGACGACTACCCGATCCGCGACGGCGAGGGCGCTGCGCACGTGCTGCTCGACGAGCAGCACGGCCAGTCCCCCGTCGGCCGCGGCCCGGACCACGCCCAACAGCCGTTCGGCCAGGCGCGGGGCCAGGCCGAGGGACAGTTCGTCGGCCAGCAGCGCGGCGGGGCGGCGGGCGAGGGCCCGGGCCAGTGCCACCATCTGCTGCTGTCCGCCGGAGAGCAGCCCGGCCCGTCGGTCGAGGTGGCTTTCGAGCTCGGGGAACGTCTGCAGGGCAAGGCCGACGTCCGCGCGGCCGATCCGCAGGTTCTCCCGAACCGTGAGATTCATGATCACCGACTTGTCCTCGGGGACGAGGGCGAGTCCGGCCCGCGCGCGCTGGTGCAGCGGCGCGGTCGTGATCTGGCCGCCCCAGCGGACGACGCCGGCGCGCGGCTGCAGCGCACCGCTCAGGGCCAGCAACGTCGTCGTCTTGCCGGCACCGTTCGGCCCGAGCAGCGTGACGACCTCACCCGGCCACAGCTCCAGGTCGAGGTCACGCACCACGGGCCCGGCGTCCCCGTAGCCGGCCGACAGCCCGCGCGCGCTCAGGACGGGTGTGCCGCTCCTGGGCCCCGCGTCGGCGACCGCGAGCGGCCCCCTGCCGGGGGTCAACGCCTGGTTCCGGCGGCCGGGCCGGTCGGGCCGGTCGGACTGCTCGCGACGGCCGGATCGGCCGGTCCCAGGTACGCGTCGCGCACCCGTTCGTTGACGCGGATCTGGCCGGGCGTGCCGCGCGCGATCACCTCGCCACCGTCGAGGACCACGACCTGGTCACAGATCCGCATCACCACCTCCATGTCGTGCTCGTTGAGCAGGATGCCCAGGCCCCAGTGGTCCGCGAGCCGGCGCAGCAGCGTCGCGACACCCGCGCTCTCGTTCTCGTCCAGCCCGGCGCACGGCTCGTCGAGAAGCAGGACGGACGGGCAGGTCGCGACGGCGCGGGCGATCGCCAGCAGGCGGCGGCGGCCGTAGGGCAGCTCCGACACCGGGCGGAGCAGGTCGACGCGGAGCCCGAACGCCTCGACCGCGGCCGCCGCGGCGGCCGGCAGCGGACGGGCCCGGGGCAGCACGAGGTCCCCCAGGTAGGCGCGGGCGTCCCGTGGGTCGCAGGCGGCCTGGATGTTCTCCATGACGGTGAGGTCCTCGAAAAGCTCCAGGTTCTGGAACGACCTGCTGATACCCGCGCGGGCGCGCAGATGGGCCGGCAGGCGGTCGAGGCGGGCCTCACCGAGCATCAGCGACTGCGAGACCGACCCCGTGTAGCCGGTGATCGCGTCAATCACTGTGGTCTTTCCGGCGCCGTTCGGGCCGATGACGCCGACGATCTGGCCTGGCTCCACCCGCAGATCGACGCCACGGATCACTTCCACCGCGCCGAAGCGCACCGAGAGCCCCCACGCGGAGAGCGTCGCCGGTCGGGCCGGATAGCCGACCGATCCCACCTGGCGCATCGGCCCGGTCTCCAGCCCGGTGGCCACCGGCCCCGCGGGAGCAGCGGGCTGGGCCGGAGCAGCGGGCTGGGCGGGAGAAACCGGAGCGGCGCGGACAGCCGGAACAGCCGGAACAGCGGCAACGGCGCCGATCGCCGGTACCGCGCCGAGCAGCCGGGTGACCCGGGCGGCGTCCGCGGCCGCGCGCCGCTCGAGGGCGGCCGGGAAACGGCGCTCGAGCACGCGCCGGGCGGTGCGGGCGTTCTCCGGCGCCATGCCGCCGCCCGACCGGGACAGCACGGTGACGAGCACCAGACCGCCGATCAGTGGGACGTAGCGGTCGAGATCCGCGAGCCAGTCGACGATGCGCCCACCCGCCGCGAAGGCGACGCCCGCGCAGACGGCGGCCGTCAGCCAGGGCAGCGCACGCCCGGCCAGGCGCCCGGCGCCACGCG
>NZ_ADGX01000209.1 GCF_000177675.1 Parafrankia sp. EUN1f | reverse complement strand
CCCTTGGAATCCTTAGGGTCCTTGGACTCCTTGCCGGTGGCGGCGGCCTGCCGGGCGCGGGCCGCCCGGTCGGTCTGCCAGCGCTGCCCCAGGTGCACCGCGGCGGGCAGGATCGCGGCGCGCACCAGAAGGGCGTCCACCGCCATCCCGATCGCCAGGCCCCCGCCGAGCATCTTGAGAGTTCGGGGCGGCTGGGCGGCGACGGCGAGGAAGATGAACATCATCACGAAGTTCATCGTGAGCACCACGTGCCCGAGTTCGGCGTGGCCGCGGCGGATCGCGTCGCGCCCGTCGCGGATCGGGTCGGGTCGTGCGCCGTCACGGCGGCGGGTGAGCAGCCGTGCCGCACCCCGCAGCCCGTCCGCCCGGCCGGCTTTCGACGGGTCCGCCGCGCCGCCACCGCCGCCGCCCTCGCGCAGGCGGGCGAAGAGGATCAGGTTCATCACCGGGGCAAGGCCGAACACGCAGACCATCACCGGTATGAGGACGAACGGCTCGACCGGGCTGGTCATGACGTGGAGGTGCCGGGCGGCGTCGACGTCCTGGAACACGGGGCGGAGCATGCCGCCGGCGGCCACCACGGCGAGCACCGCGGCCACGCCCAGCAGAACCGCGAGTGCGGGCAGCCCGGAGGCGACGAACACCGTGAGACCGACGGCGACCAGCACCACGGCCAGGAACAGCGGCAGCGTCGAACGGAACTCGTCGGCCGAGTCGTCGAACATCGCGGTGGGCCCGCCGACGGCGGCCTCGGTGATGCTGCCGCCGAGGGTTCCGGGGAGCACGTCGTCACGCAGGCGCCGGACCAGTTCGCTGGCCTCGGTGGTGCGCGGGCCGGCGACGGGCAGGACCCGGATGACGGCCGGTCCGAGGGTCGGGTCGTCGAGGGAGATCTCGGCCGACCGGACTCCCGGCGTGGCCCGGATCGCGGCCGCGACCTGGGTCGGCTGCACCGTCCGGTCGGCGGGGCCGACGGGCGTGCCCCGGTCGACCGTCACCAGGACGGGGCCGTTCAGGCCGGGGAAGAAGCCGTCACTGACGAGGTCGTAGGCCCGGCGGGTGGTCATCGACGTCGGGTCGGTGCCCGCGTCGCCGCCGCCGATGCGCAGCCCGTCGGTCTGGTTGGCCAGGGCCATCAGGACCACACCGACGGCCACCGCGACCAGCGCCGGGTAGCGCCCGACCTGGGCGGCCCACCAGGATCGCAGGCCGGGCCGCCGGGCCAGGCCCGCGCCGGCCATGGCCAGGTAGTGCCGCTCGGCCCAGCCGAGCAGCCGGACCCCGCCGGTGGCGAGCAGGGCCGGCAGCAGCGTGAGCAGCGCCAGTACGGCGATCATCACGGCCGCGGCCGCGGCGACGGCCAGGCCCCCGAACTCGTTCGGGAGCAGGCCCGCCACGACCAGCAGCGCGATGCTCACCCCCAGGCCGCCGATGACCACCGCGGCCCCCGCGGCCGCCGTCGCCGACGCCGCGGCCTGCTCCCTGTTCTGGCCGCGCAGCAGGGCCGACTGGGCCCGGTGCACGGCGACCACGGTGCCGCCCAGGCAGGTGCCGAAGGCGAGCACGGCCGCCGTCACCGGTGCGAACGGGGTCAGCTGCGCCGTGTGCGACAGCCGGCCGGTCACCGCGACGGCCTGCACCGCGCACACCCCCGCTGGCAGCAGGCAGACCACGACGCCCAGGCGTGACCGCAGTGTCACCCCCAGCAGAACGATCATCGCGAAGGCGGCGACGGCGAGAGGCGCCGGCGAGAGGTCGACGGAACCGATCATCGTCGCGCCGGGGCCCGACATCTCGACCTGGATCTCCGGGCCGTCATAGGCCCGAGCGGCGGCGATCACCGCGCGGACCGCGTCGAGGTCCGGGGTGAGCGCGTCGTCGGCCATCAGGACGGACACCAGTGCCGTGCGCCGGTCCGCGCTGATCGGGTCCACACCGGCCGTCGCCGCGCCGAGCGGTCCGGCCGGGTCCGCGACCAGGGTCACGCCGCGAAGCCGCCCTATCTCCGCCACCAGCGCGGTAATCCGCTCCCGGGCCCGCCCGGCGTCGACGGTGCCTCGGCGCGCACGGATCACGATCGTCTCGACGTCGGGCAGCTGTCCACCCGGCGACGCCCGCGCGACACCGTCCATCGCCCGCGCGGACTCGGAGCCCACGGGCGCGACCTCCTGGGCATACCGGGCGCCGCCCTCGCGGATGTGCTGCACGGCGGGCACGAACGCGACCAGCCATGCCGCCAGGACAAGCCAGCGATGACGGGAGCAGGAACGCGCGAGAATCCCCACGACCCCGGCAAGTTTCTCGGGCCTGTCGGTCATTCGAACACCCTAGAACGGAAAAATGACCCCCTTTCCGCCTTTGGTGGGGGCAGCGGTAATGGTCCGCGTGCTCCCTTTTCCCACCCCTCGCCGGTGACCAGATCGGATCAACGACAGAAACGCCGTCGAACTCCCCCAAGGTGCTCTTCGTGAGGCCGGTCGTGGGGGAGATCCCGAGTCGCCGCCGTAATTCCCGCTCGGGTCACCGGCGGCGACGCGAGCCCGCCAGAGGCTCATCCGGAACCGGCCAGTGATACGCCCCACCTGCCACCGAGCGCACGATTCCCCACCACCGCAGCGCCATCGCGGACGGCGCCGCGTCACCGCATCACCTCGCATCACCGCATCACCACCGCGCCGACGCATCACCGCCGCGGCCATCCCGGGGACGCCGGAATTCCGGGTAAGTGCCACCCGGCTACCGCCATGACGGTCCCGGCGGCGATGATGACGACGGTTTGACGATGGCGACGGTCTGACAGCACCGAGAAACGGGAGGGCACGCGATGGAGACGACCGCACCATCCGGGCGGCAGCTTGAGCTGGAACACGGCGACAGCCGGGTGGTGATCACCGAGGTGGGCGGGGGCCTGCGCGACTACCGCGTCGGCGGGTTCGCGGTCCTCGACGGGTACGGGGCCGACGCCATGGCCAGCCGCGGGCGCGGCCAGCTGCTGCTGCCCTGGCCGAACCGCGTCGACGGCGGCCGCTACACCTTCCGCGGGACCGAGCACCAGCTGCCCGTGAACGAGGTCGCGCTGAACAACGCAAGTCACGGCCTGACCCGCTGGCTCGGGTGGGGCCTCGAACGCCTCGACGTGAACGCCGCCCGCGCCGACGTCATCCTGCGGGCCCAGTCCGGCTACCCGTTCACCGTCGCGTTCTCGGCGCTCTACCGACTGGCCGACGACGGACTGACCGTCACCGTCACCGCGACGAACCTCGGTGCGCAGGCGGCGCCGGTCGGCCTGGGCGCGCACCCGTACTTCGTCCTCCCCGGGGCGGACGGAGCCCCGGTGATGGTCGACGACCTGACGGTCACCGTGCCCGCCGAGACCCGCCTGCTCGTCGACGGACGCCTCCTTCCCGTCGGCACCGAGAAGGTCGCCGGCGGCGCGTTCGACCTGCGCCACCCCCGCCCGCTCGGGGATCTCGCGCTCGACACCTGCTTCACCGACCTGACCCGCGACGCCCAGAGCCGGGCCGTCGTCACACTCGCCACGTCCGGCGGCACGCTCACCGTCTGGCAGGACGAGACCTGGCCCTACCTGCAGCTGTTCACCGGCGACTCGTTCGGCCCCGGGCAGGCGCGGCGCAGCATCGCCGTCGAGCCGATGACCTGCCCGGCGAACGCGTTCAACAGCGGGGACGGGCTGCGGGTGCTGGAACCCGGCGAGTCGTTCGGCGGCTCCTGGGGAGTATCGCCCCGGCTGCGCACCGGCCCCCGGTAACCCGAGCCGGGCCGCATCTCACGTCCGTGCCTCAGGTCGGTCGACGTGCCGCAAGCAGGTCGAACTCTGCCTGCGCCTCCTCCGGCGAGGAGCGCAGCCGGCGGACCAGGCCGCGCACGGCCTCGATTCCCTCCGTCTGGTAGCGCTCCTCCAGGACGTCCGCGCCGCGGTAGGGCCAGGAGCGCGCCGGGCCGGACCTGATGTAGTGGACGCATTCGCGGGCCATCCGCGGATCGTCCCGGTAGAAGTGCAGCTGCGCCCAGGTCGCGAGCGCCTCGTTCAGGCCGGTGCCGGCGGACCAGGCCGACGTCCCGACCGCCGCGGCACGGGCACCGTGTTCGTCGAGGCCGGTCGCGATCGCCGCGTGGGCGTGGTCGTGCAGCAGGGCGAGCTCGCAGAACTCGGCGGCCCGTTCCCAGATCGGTTCGTCGAGCACCGCGTCGCCCCGCAGTGCCGCCGCGACCTTGGTCAGCGCCCCGGCGCCGATGAGCACCGCCGGCGCGGACGTCGGCACCAGCATGCCTGACCGGCCGAACCGCCCCGCGCCGCCGGAGAACCGGAACACGCCGAAGGTGTTCGCGCCTGAGCTCAGATAGTCGGAGACGACCTGTTCCCGGGCGCCGACCAGGGCGCGCAGCTCGCCCAGCGCCGCGACGAGCACGGCCCGGAACTCGAGGTCGACCGGCGGGTCGGCGACCACACCGCCCACCGACCGCTCGATCGCCGCCGCGGCCCGCGGCCCCAG
This sequence comes from Parafrankia sp. EUN1f, assembly GCF_000177675.1. GTDB lineage: Bacteria > Actinomycetota > Actinomycetes > Frankiales > Frankiaceae > Parafrankia. Next base: position 8,641 of record NZ_ADGX01000209.1, on the reverse strand, counting down.
CTCCGCCACCAGCCGCGCCCGCACCTGCGGGTCGATGCGGTTACGGGACCGGGCGCGGACGTGCCGGTCGACGTACCGGATGACCAGCTCGCAGTAGAGGCCGGCGAAGCTGGGGAAGTCCTCGGCGCAGCGCTGCCGCCAGATCATCGGCGGCTCCGGGAAGCCCGGCGGCACGGCGGCGTCGTCGTCGAGCCGGGTCGGGCGCCCCGCCAGCGCGCGACGGACGTTGCGGACGAACCCGCCCATCGCCTCCCGCCGCACGTGCACGAGATCGGTGTCGGGGCCCACGTCGACGACATGGGCCCCGAACGTCAGCAGGAGCTCGCGGACCCGTTCGACCAGCTCCTCCTCACCGGCGTCGAGGACCCCGGGCGCGACCTCGCCGGTCTGTTCCTCCGCCAGGAAACGCGCGTCCGGTTCACAGGTGCGGCGCAGGCGGGTGGCCGTCGTGTCATCCGTGACGTAGGTCGGCGGCGGGTAGTACCGCAGGCCGGTGAGGTCCTCCAGGAACGGGACGATCGTGCGAAGTGACTCCCCGATCCGTTCCACGTTGCCGTTCGCCAGCGTCGGCACCAGCGTGAAGACCGGGAAGGTGACGTCGACACGCCGAGGCCCCACCGGCGGTGGACCGGCGGCGGGCCCAGATCCGGCCGTGGGACCGAAACCTGCGGCGGGACCAGAACCAGCAGCGGGACCAGAACCGGCGGGTTCGGCCGCGGTGGGCACCTCGGCCTGCTCCGAGGCAGTATGCTCCGAGGCCCCGACGGGCCGGCCTGGCTGCGCCGGCTCGGAACCCGCGGCCACACCGAGATCACCCAGCTCGGAACCGGTCGCCACCCCGAACTCCTCCGGCTCGGAACCCACGGCCGCTCCGAACTCCGCGAGCTCGACCCCTGCCGCCACGCCGAACTCCCCGACCTCGCCCGCGCCGCTCACCGCCTCGCCGGACTCGCGCCGCAGGCCCTGGCGCGCCACGAGCGCGGACGACCAGGGATCCATCCGGCGCAGCCGAAGCTCGGCCAGGGGCGGCGGCGGGGCGGGGACCGACGGGGTCCAGCTCATCGGGCAGACGAAGGCGTCGAGGGAACCTCGGGAGCCCGCGACCTCCAGCGCGCGGCGCCATTCGGTCTCCACATAGCCGGACACCGCGCTGGCCTCCGACCAGAAGAGCCCGAACAGATCAGCACGTTCGATGGCGGCTTCGAGCTCGGGCTTCCATTCCCGGGGGCCGGGTGTGTCGAACCCGTCGAGGAAGAGCGTGATACCCAGGCTCTGATAGTTCTCGCGGAAGCGGCGCACGATCTCGGCATCACTCGACGCGTACGATCCGTACACTTCACGGAACATCGCGCCCGACCGGATGACGACCTGCGGCAGCCGCGACGACAGCGCCGGCTCACCGGCCGCGACGGAATCCGCCACCTGGCTGTTCTCGACCGCGAGATCCAGCGGAAGCTGCGCGATCGGCAGCCCGCCCACGCTGACCTCCACCTGCCCGAGGCGCCGTTGCCGCGCGTCACCACCCTCCGTCGCGGCGACCTCGAACGACGCGGTCTGCGCGGTGCCCTCCCACTCGACAACGCGGCGAGCCGGACGGAACCGCAGGCCGGACGCGCTGGGAACGATTTCGATCCAGGTACCGGACGCAATCCCGTCGGCCGCCGGCGGCACCGTGACCAGGACCGGATACCAGCCGGTGGCCGCGACAGCGGCGGGCTGCCGGATGACGAACTCCCCGGCGGCCGGAGCCGGACCCGACTCCGACCGCGACTGCGGTTCCGGCTCCAGCTGCGGTTCCGGCTCCAGCTGCGGTTCCGGCTCCAGCTGCGGTTCCGGCTCCAGCTGCGGTTCCGGCTCCAGCTGCGGTTCCGGCTCCAGCGCCGGCCCCCGACCCGACTTCGGCTGCGGATCCGGCAGCGGTTCAGGCTGCGGATCCGACTTCGGCCGCGGATCCGGATCCGGCTGGACCACCGCCGCCTCCGCATCCGGGCGCGACGCCCGTGCGGTGGGGCTGGGCAGCGCCTGCCCTGGCACCGCGGCGGCCGGGCCCGCTTCGCGCTGCAGCGACTGCTGGGCGACACGGCGGCCGGCCGCGGAGATGGCGCGGCCGAGGTCTTCCGCCCCGGGGGCCGCCTCCCAGGTTCCGCCGGTGACCTTGACGATCACTTCGGCCAGCTCGGCGGCGCGCGGCGATCCGTCGAGGACGACCACGTCGACGGTGATGCCCGCATGCGCGCAGTCGTAGGCGGCCTGGAGCAGGTCACCGGGAGCGGTGAGGTCATCGGTGACCAGCAGCAGGCGGGCGAAGGCCGGCTGCTGCTCGAGCCCGGCGAGGTGGCGCCAGGCCCGTTCCAACGCGGACGCCACGGTCGCCTCACCACTGCCGCTCCCGGCAGCAGCGCTGCCTGCGCCCGCGCCGATTTCGGCGTCGGCGCCCGGCGCGGTGGCGGTGGCGGTGGCGGTGCGCATCGTCCGTTCGAAGGTGGCACGATCGCCGGCGCGGCCCTCGTACACGACATCCGCGGCTTCGGTGAAGCCCACCAGCACCGTGGGCAGGGCCGGCGGCAGCTCGGCCAGTGTGTTCGACACGCTCTCGACCGCGACATCGAGCTTGCCGCGGCCGGACCGTCCGTGCTGATTCGACTCCGCTTCCGTGGTTCCCGGCTGCCCCGGTGGCCGGTTATCGGAATCGGGCCGGCCAGCGGGCTGCGTGGATCTGGCGAGTTCCTCGGCCAGCCGCACCCGGCGACGCCCGGCGGCGGGGAATGCCCGCGTTCGGGCCCGTGCACGGCCATCTCTACGGCGCCCGAACAGCGGGCGGGAAGAATCAACGGCGAACGGCCGCGCCATGGACGCCGAATGGTCAACCAGAACAATCCACACCGCGCCGACTCCCCCCTGACCGACGGCAACCGGAACGGGACCTCGGGTATGTGGATCAGCGTACGCGAAGGTCGGCCGACGGCCTGCCACGGGATGTCGTCAGGTGGTCTTCTTCGCGCGGCTGGGCTGCACGCGGCGCGGCTCGCCGGCCATCTTGGGATGGTCCGGCGGGTAGGGCAGGTCCGTCAGGCCGCGCTCACCGACGTCCCGCTCCCACCACTGCAGCAGGGGGGTGAGGTCGTGCCGCGTGTCGTCGATGCCCGCCCACGGGTCGCCGAGGCGGGCGAGGCGGTCGGGCACGGTGATGACGGTGAAGTCGCGTGGTTCCAGGTCGGGCAGCTCGTCCCAGCTCACCGGGGTGGACACCGGCGCCCAGGGCCGCGGCCGCGCCGAGTACGCCGACGCTATCGTTCTGTCTCGAGCGTTCTGGTTGTAGTCGACGAACACCTTGGCGCCGCGTTCCTCCTTCCACCAGCTGGTGGTGATCAGGTCGGGGCGGCGGCGTTCCAGCTCCCGGCCGAACGCGATGGCCCCCTGGCGGACCTGCGTGAATGTCCACCGCGGCTCGATTCGGACGTAGATATGCAGGCCGCGGCCGCCGCTGGTCTTCGGCCAGCCGGTCCATCCGAGCTCGTCGAGCAGCGCGTGGGCCTCGCCCGCGACGACGACCGCGTCGGCGAAGTCGGTGCCCGGCTGGGGGTCGAGATCGATCCGCAGCTCGTCGGGGTGGTCCACGTCGAAGCTACGCACCGGCCACGGATGAAAGGTGATGGTGCCCAGGTTCACCGCCCAGGCGACGACCGCCGCCTCGGTCACGCAGATCTCGTCGGCGGCGCGGCCGCTGGGGAAGGTGATGCGCGCGGTGCGGACGAAGTCGGGGGCGTTTCTGGGCACGCGTTTCTGGTAGAAAGCGTCGCCCGGTGTGCCGTCGCGCTGGGTGAGGCGAGCACCCTCAATCACGCCGTTCGGCCATCGCTCCATCGTCGTCGGGCGCTGGTTCAGCGCACGGACGATCCCTTCGCCGACGGAGACGTAGTAACGGACCAGGTCGATCTTCGTGACGCCCGCCTCGGGAAAGTAGATCCGGTCGGGATTGCTGACCCGCACCGTCCGGCCGGAGACGTCCAGCTCGATGGGCTCGCCGTACTGCGCTGCCGCCATCGTGCGACGCTATCGCCACCACCGGTCATTGCAACCACCTCGGCCCGGGAATGTCCGCCGGCCTGTCATCCGTCCGTCGCCCCGGCCGCATTCGGGACGAAAGGCCCGGGCGGCGGACCGGTCGCACGGCCCGGTGTCCCCGGCGTTCGACGGTCGCCGGCCGGGCCGACCGGTCAGGGCAGGACCATGACCAGCGCCGACAGGCCGGTGCCCGTGCCATCACCCCGCCCGCGGGCACCGCCCGCCCGGGTGACCTTCTGCCCCCGAGGGTGCGACCTTCGGACGCCGGCAGCCCGACTCACGCACGCTGCGATCCCCGGGGGTCGACCGGCAGTCTCATTCCATGGGTATGGCGACGACCGGCATCGCGGTCCCCGAAGGCGCCGGACACGGTCTCGGCGCTGTGCCAGGCCTGCCCGCGGCTCTGTCCGAGACGCTGACGTCCGTCCTCGTGTTCCTCGGTGACCGGGTCTACAAAATAAAGAAGACGGCCGATCTCGGGTTTCTCGATTTCCGTACGCGTGAGGCACGTCTCGCCGCCTGCCAGGCCGAGGTGAATCTCAACCGCCGGCTCGCCCCCGACGTGTATCTGGGCGTCGCCGACATTCTCGGCCCCGACGGCACCGCCCTCGACCACATGGTCGTGATGCGCCGCCTGCCCGCGGAGCGCCGGCTTTCCGCCCTGCTCGCCGCCGGCAGCGACGTCACCGGACCGCTGCGGGCCGTCGCCCGGCTGCTCGCCGACTTCCATGCCCGCGCCGCCACCTCGCCGGAGATCACCGAGGCCGGGTCCACCGCGAACCTGCGCTGGCTGTGGGACGAGGTACTCGAAAGCATCGAACCGTTCCTCGGGCCGGTGCTCGACACGACCACCATCGACGCCATCCGCCACCTCGCGAACCGCTACCTCGACGGCCGGGCTCCGCTGCTGCGCGAACGGCAGCGCGACGGACGCATCCGCGACGGCCACGGCGACCTGCTGGCCGACGACATCTACTGCCTCGACGACGGTCCGCGCATCCTGGACTGCCTGGAGTTCGACCGGCGCCTGCGGGTCGGGGACGTCCTGTCCGACATCGCCTTCCTCGCCATGGACCTCGAACGCCTCGGCCGGCCCGACCTCAGCCGCTTCCTGCTCGACCAGTACCGCGCCTACACCGCGGTGACCCATCCGCTGTCGCTGGAAAGCCTCTACATCGCGTACCGCGCGTTCACCATGTGCCGGATCGCCTGCACGCAGTACGCGCAGGGCGCGACCGCCGCCGCGGCGGAGGCCCGGGCGCTGGCCTCGCTCGCCCTGGCGAGCCTGCGCCGCGGGCGGATCCGGCTCATCCTCGTCGGCGGCGCGGCGGACACCGGCCGTTCCGCCGTGGCCGCCGGACTCGCCGAGAGCGAGGGCTGGACGCTGCTGCGGGCCGCCTCGGTCGAGCGCGAGCTCGCCCACCTGGCCCCGGCCGGCTGGACGGACACCCCGACCACCGCCGCCACAACCACCGCCACCACAACCACTGCGACCGCGACCGCGGGGACTGCCACCGCCACCACCACCGCTCGGACGGCCGCCACCGCGACGGCGGTCCGCGACGAGCTGCTGCGCCGGGCCAGGACCGCCGTCGAACGCGGCGAGACGGTGGTCATCGACGCGCCCTGGGCCCGCCGCCACGACCGGGAGCAGGCCGCCGCCCTCGCCCGCGCGACGTTCACCGATCTCATCCAGCTCCGCTGCGCGCCCCCCGGGCCCGGAGCGGGAATCGGCGCTGGCACCCACCTCGACCGGCCGACGTCGGCCGGTCCGGAGCACACCTTCCACACCGATCCGTGGCCGGAGGCGAAGACCCTTGAACACGGACCCACGCCGTCCGACATCCACCGGGCGGCGCGGCGGGCGGCCCGGTGAACCGCCGGCCACCCGCCCGCCGGAGGCCACCCACCCAGCCTCCGCACCGACCACCCACCCGCTCCCGGGCCCGCTCGCGCCCGCGGCCGCGTCGCGGACCGCCGCGTCCCCGCCTCCGGCCAGGCACCCCGCCCCGCGCCCCACGGGCACCGCGGGCCCTTCGCTCACGCCGCCGCTACCGCCGGCCGGGCCAATGCCACCAGTGGCGCCCGTGCCACCAGTGGCGCCCGTCGCGCCCGTCGCGCCCGTCGCGGTCGCCATGACCGGCGGGCCCGGCGACGGTCTGATGTTTCCGACGGTTGCCCGGCTCGAGCTCGACGATCTGCTGACCCAGCTCGTCGAGCGGGCCCAGGACGTCCTGGCGACCCAGAGCCGGCTGCGCGGCCTGCTGCAGGCGAACCGGCTCATCGCCACGGACCTGCGGCTTCCGGTGCTGCTCCGGCACATCGTCGAGGCGGCGACGGACCTGCTCGGCGCCCGCTACGGTGCCCTCGGTGTGATCGCTCCCGACCGCACCCTGGAGGAGTTCGTCCACGCGGGCATGACCGACGCCGAGGTTGCCCGGATCCGGTACCTGCCCACCGGGCAGGGCATCCTCGGGCTGCTGATCGACGACCAGCGGCCGCGGCGCGTCGACGACATCGCCGAGGACCCCAGCGCCTACGGCTTCCCGCCGGGCCATCCGCCGATGCGGACGTTCCTCGGTGTCCCGATCATGGTGCGCGGCGCCGTGTTCGGGAACCTGTACCTGACCGACAAGCACGACGGCATGCCGTTCACCGCCGAGGACGAGGAGCTCGCCCTGGCCCTGGCGGCCAACGCCGGGGTGGCCATCGAGAACGCCCGGCTCTACCACGAGTCGCAGCAGCGGCATCTGTGGATGACCGCCTCGGCCGAGATCACCAGGCTGTTCATGGCCGGGGCCGACGACGCGCTCGACGCGCTGGCCCAGCGTGTGCTCGAGGTCGCCGACGCCACCTTCGTCGCGCTCGCGCTCCGCGCCGAGAACGGCCCGGACGACCACGCCCGCATCGCCGTCGCCGCCGCCAGTGCACCCGGAGCGGCCGGTTCCGGGGCCGGCAACGGCGCCGGTGACGGTGGCGGTGGCGGTGACGGTGGCGGTGGCGGTGGCGGTGGCGGTGGCGGTGGCGGCGTCGCAGGCCGGGCGGGTCGGCGGATCCCGCTCGAGCACACCCTGACCGGCCGGGTCCTCACCGAGCGCCAGGCACTGCGGGTGGACAACGCCCAGCTCGACGCCCTTCCCGACGAACGCACCGCAGGCACCGGGCCGCTGATGGTCGTCCCGCTCGTCGCCGGCCTCGACCAGTGCGACGGAGCCCTGCTCGTCGGGCGTGACCATGGCGCGCCGGCCTTCACCGACACCGATCTCACCCTGGCCACCAGCTTCGCCGGCCACATCGCGATCGCCCTCGAGCTCGGCCACGCCAAGGCCGACCAGGAACGCCTGCTCGTCCTCGCCGACCGCGGACGCATCGCGCGCGACCTGCACGACCATGTCATCCAGCGGCTGTTCGCCGTCGCGCTCGGCATGCAGGACCTCGCGCAGTACGAGAACCCGTCCAACTCCGACCGCATCACCAGCTACATCGAGGACATCGACGCCACCATCAAGGACATCCGGCGCACGATCTTCGAGCTCCGCAGCGCCCACCCGACCCGGGTCGCCCGGCTGCGCGGCGCGCTGGAGGAGATCTGCGACGACATCCGGCCGGCGCTCGGCTTCACCCCGACGATCACACTGACCGGCCCGCTGGACTCACTGGTGGACGACCGCCTCACCGACCATCTCATCGCCGCCGCCCGGGAGGCCCTGACCAACACCGCCCGCCACGCCCGCGCCGGCGCCGCCGAGCTGCGGCTGGCCGTCCAGGGCGACAGCGTGACCCTCGACGCGATCGACGACGGCGTCGGCATCGGCAGCTCGACCCGCCGCAGCGGCCTGGACAATCTCCGCACCCGGGCGGAGATCGTCGGCGGCAGCTGCTCCATTTCGACCCCGCCCGGCGGCGGAACCCACCTGCGCTGGAGCGCGCCTCTGTGACGTCGCGCATGGCCCTGGGCGCAGCCATCCGAAGTGTTGAGGATTTGAGTCGTCCCAGAGTCCCGAGCTTCGGGCGTCCGCCGCCACCGCTGCTCCGAAGCAAGACCTAATGCCACTTAGCCTAAGTTGATCTTCAGGGTTGTGGTGTGTCGGTGCTGGGTGTTCGTCCTGGTTGCCGGCATGATCACGGTCTGTGGCAGATGATCGCCCGGTCGTCGACGGCCGGTTGACGGACTGGATCTCACTCGGTGTGCTGACCGCGTTCGTGTCCCGGGACGAGATCGACGAGGCGATCGAGGCCACCGGGAAGGCCGCGAAACGGGCGGGTGGGAAGATCCCACCCCGGGTCGTCGTGCTGTTCGTGATGGCGCTGGCACTGTTCGGCGACGAGGACTACGAGGAGGTCGCGGCCCGTCTCGCGGGAACACTCGCGGACTGGGGCCGGTTCGAGGAGGGCTGGGAACCGACCTCGGGCGGGCTGACCCAGGCCCGTCAACGGCTCGGCCCCGAACCGCTGGCCCACCTGTTCTCCCAGGTCGCGGCCCCGGTCGCGGACCCGGACACGATCGGGGCGTTCCTGCGGACCTGGCGGCTGATGAGTATCGACGGAGTCGAGTTCGACGCGGCGGCGTCGACGG